>CAYFJO010000165.1:0-21611 GCA_964343305.1 uncultured Pirellulaceae bacterium
AGAATGCCTGCGACCGCGCAGCGAGAACGGCCTGTTGTGAAGAAAGAGAA
Source organism: uncultured Pirellulaceae bacterium (assembly GCA_964343305.1). Classification (GTDB taxonomy): domain Bacteria; phylum Planctomycetota; class Planctomycetia; order Pirellulales; family Pirellulaceae; genus CAYFJO01. The sequence continues at coordinate 51 of CAYFJO010000165.1, forward strand.
AGAAGTCCTCGTCCACAATCGACACATCGAACAATCGAGAGTTCACCATCAACCCAAGCAATCCAGCGAGCCGGATCGACTTGGCGGCTTTGGAGATGATCGCCAGCGCCAAGAACAATGTTGTTTCCGTTGCCTTCGATGTTGATGGCGATCATTGGAGAAGCCCTTCGTGAGATGATTGGGATACTCTGTTCTTCATCTCCTACGGTCGAAAAACTTGAGCCGTGATTTTACTATTCCGGCAATGATGCTGACGAGCACTTTGGGAACGACGTTTGTGCGCGATTATTGGCGTTGAGTTCCTAAGCTAACTCCAAGCACATGATGTGAACCACAAAGCGGCAAAGATTAACGCACGATCTACCCATCGCAAAGCGACCAGATAGGTTTCGTTGCCGATTGTGAAAACGGCCGCGAGCCAAACGGCGATGTTGATGCAGTGCTGAAACTCATTGTTCACAAACCTAATCAACTTAGTAGGAGTTACACCGGCCAAATTTGACAATGCGGCAAAAAAGACGCCTCGATGAGGGTCGACGCGACCGTAGTGGGGTGGCCGCAAAGGACCCAACGAATTTCCGTCGCTAGCCCCTCTAACGGGCTAGCCTTTCCAGGTTCTACAGATTCGCTTTAAATGCATCTTCTCGGCTTCTGGTCTTTGGACAGCGTGAACTCGAAAACGTCTACAGAATGAACGCTGAAAAGCCCTGACGATGTGTTGAGAAATCGGCGTCACTCGTCAGGCACTCTTGGGTTTGGAACGTCGGACAACAACTTTGCCAACTGACTAAGCTGTTCCTGCGAAAGATGCGTTCGCAAGTCGACCGCGATTCGATCCAAATCGATTTGAATAACTCACAGTGGCAGTAATACAATGTGGTTTGCCACGGTTTGGATCGCTCCGAAGATTAATCGCGCTTTTCTAGTGGCAACAAATTCACGCGACGCCAACTCGCACGCAATCTGCGACCGCGTGATTGGTAACCTGATTGAGATGGATCGTAAAACTCGAAAAGGAGCAAACTGACCGATCGGGTTATTCGATTTGGTCGGTGACTTGGCCAAGTCTCCGAGCGCCTTTCGCGTCAACTGGTTAGAGCCAACGTCATGGGCTTGCCATAATTGATCAGCGACCTCGTCAGCGTCTTGATCAGGCGGGACATTGGATTGAAGTGTAGACATTTGTGCCAAGAGACATCGCGGGCCAGGTGGCCCTGGGTGATTGCTCACCCAGGGCTCCCACAGACCCGTACGTGCGGACATTACCGCATACGGTTCATCTAATGATGGATTCGCCATGCAGCAACGCTGCATGACCGATCTGGCCGGAATGACTTTCGAGTGCGGTACTAATCCGTCAACTAAATAGCAAATAAGGGCTTAAACTCTACCTAGCGTTCCGCTGAATCCCGCGAATGAGTTTGTCTCGATGTCGAATCGTTGGAGAATCGTGACAAAGAGCTGCGCTAGTGGAAGTTCTTCGGCTTCGATTTTACCTCGCCATCCGGCGTCGCTGACGATTCCGGCGCCCGCTTGGTTGTCTTCGTTTCCTGAACCGAATTTGAGGTAGCGGCCGTTGTTGAAGCCGAGGTTTTTGCCGCCGGCGGAAATGATCGGATAGTTGCGTGAGAGATGGAAACTGCTGGATGCGGAACCGTGCATGGCAAACGTATTGTCCAACATATTTCCGTTGCCGGTCGGCTCTGGCGTGTCCTTTAACTTCTGCGCGAAACGGCCGAACTCTTGGGCTTGATAGCGGTTGTAAGTGCCGAGGTTTTCCCACCCTTTTGGTTTTTTCACAGCATGAGTCAGACCATGAGCGCCGCCCAGGCCGACAGCCTTCGACAAAAGGTCGTGAGGACCTTCGCCGTTTTCTCGACCCAACTGGAACGTTGCCACCCGAGTTGAATCACTCAGGAAGGCGAGATAGATCAGTTCGTACATTGTTTCGAAATAGAGCTTTGCCTCGGATGGTTCGGCGTCGAGTTTCAAATTACTCGCATCCACCTTGGGAAGCGGAGTATCGATCCACTTTTGAGCTTTCGTCAACTTGACTTCTGTGTCGCGCACTGCGTCGAGGTATTGCTTCAACGTCTCCTGGTCGCGCTTCGAAAGCTCTTTTGCCCAACGAGCGAGTGTTGGCAATGAGGTAGTCCAGGGCACTTTTGCTTCTTGGCAGTTTTGCGGCTGCGTCTTTTCCTCTAGTCACAAAAAGCATGTCGAAGATTTGTTTCGGCTTGTTCTTTGCTGGGATCGGTCGACCTTCGCGATTGAAGGATTGCGTTTGTGCACCGCGAGGAGCTCCGATGCCGCCGTTGGTCGACATCACCAGCGAAGAATGCCGCGTGAATTCGCCGGTGTGTGCGGCAATGACTTGATCGACTGAGGTCGAGTTTTTGTAAGGTCCGTGACCGCCCGTTGCCGCACCCGTCAAGTATTGATCGGCGTTGGAATGGCCGTGTACTCGCCGGACGGCTGGGTGAGACAGCCCTGAATAAATGGTGATTTCACTTCGCAACGGCTCTAGAACGTCGAGTACTTTTGTGAGCTTAAAATCTCGCTCACCACCACGAGGGAACCAACTCCAATCCTTCCAGGCTGGATCTGACTTGAGCGGCAAGCCGACGCCATCGGGATGGTAGACACTGAGAAAACGCTTTGGCGAATCTTTTGGATTTGGATTGGTCGCGGCAAACGTCTCAAGCTGTGGCAAAGCTAGGGCAATACCTGCGCCGTAAAGGAAGTTTCTACGATTGAGTGAAATGGTGTTTTTGTTCACGGTTCTTTTCTTCTACTTCGCGTGAAAAAGTGCGCTGGTGGTGATCAAGTTTACCAACTCGCCCAGACGATCACCACGTTGTCTGAATTGCGCGGTGATACTGTCGAGAGCGGTATGGTCGCTGAAAGACAATGGACGGCCAAGAGCATATGCGGTCATCTTGTGAACCATTGCTCTGGCAAACTGATCTTGCCGATCCATCAACAAGTATCGTTTCAAACCGTCCATTCCCGCCAGTTTTTGCTTGTTGAACAACTCAGAAGTCGCATCAACTGGCTTGTTTTTGATATGAGTTCGGTAAACTCCGAGCGCATTGTAGTTTTCAAACGCGATTCCCCATGGATCAATTCTCGAATGACACGATGCACAAGCGGGCTTGTTCCGATGATCCGCGATGCGTTCCTTCAGAGTCATCTTCAATATCTCTGGATCTGTCAAATCGACTTCTGGAACATTCGGCGGCGGCGGTGGTGGCGGATCATGCAGAACACGTTCGAGCATCCAAACACCGCGCTTGAGTGGATGCGAATCTTTGCCGTCCGAATTCATTGTCAAAATCGCAGCGTTCGTCAGCACGCCGCCGCGATTCGATTGAGGTGTGATAGAAACTTTTCGAAAGTGAGGACCGTAAATGTTTGGGATGTGGTAGTGCCTGGCCAGCCGTTCATTCACCGTAACGTAGTCGGCATGAATAAAGTCCATCACGCTGCTGTTGCTCGTCAACACTTCCTGGAAAAAGGCAATTGGCTCTTCTCGCATCGCTTCTTTCAGTGAATCGTCGGTGACATGATTCACTGCGTTCAAGCCATCCAAGCCAAGCCATTGTTGAACGAAGTTCTCCGCGAAACGTCTTGAACGAGGGTCTACCAACATGCGTTTGACTTGAGCTGCCAGTGTTGTTGGCTCTTTGAGTTTCTCTTGTTCAGCGAGTTTCAGCAGTTCTTCGTCGGGAATGCTGGACCAAAGAAAGAGAGGCGGCTGGCCAGTTCCATGTCACTGATCGTTCGCTTTTGCGACTGGTCAGAAACTTTCTGAGTCAGATAAAGAAACTCGGGTGCGGCCAGGACAGTTGCCAATAATTCGAGCATGGCACCTTCGAAGTTGTCAAATTGCGGCCGGTACTTGGCAAACAACTCCATCAACTGATCCAATTCCTCGGATGTCACAGGTCGACGCCAGGCACGACGTGTGAAGCGACTTAAAACTTCACGGCCATAAACTTCCTCGTCGTCTTTGTTATCGCTCTCAATGAAAATGTCCGTGTGAGTTTTTGGCGGCCATTGTTCATAAAACGGGGCGCTGATTTCGATGTAATCAATCAGAACGTGGAGTCGTTCTTCTCCGCCGCTGGCATTGGAAACATTTCGGATGTGAAGGAACTCATCGCGTCTGGGGAATGTTCTCTCAAGTTTTCGGAATGGGTTGCGTTGGACATCGCTCAGCGGGATATCGAAGTGGATGAACTGTGGCTTGTCGGCAAGTGCCGTGACTGGAATGTCGCGCTGACTGATCGTGTTCGAGAAATTCGCGTTGTTACTGGCGTGAGCGCTGAAACCCAACCGCAGGCACGCATATTCGTTGGCCTTGTTCGTCGATCGTCCTGCCCGAATGCTAACGCGCATGATCCCGTCATCAGGAAGGAAACGGTCAAGATTCATTTTCAATTCGCTGGACCGAGGCATTTCCAAAACAACTTGAGTAACAGCCGGCGTTTGACCAGCAACAGCATCTGGCTTCGGCATCGCCTTTCCGCCGGTGAAATGATGAGCCTCGCCCGTCACTCGATTAAACAGATGTTGGTGCCTGCGCTTTTTGGCATAATCTTTGTCGCTCCTATCAAATGTCTTTCCCTTCGCCGCTTTTCCCAACTCTTCCTGCATCGAGATGACGTAAGTGACAGGCTTGGGACGCTCGCCGATCACCGTTGCTCTCTTCAAAGCTTTCAGCGCGATCTCGCGATAAGTCTCAAATTGCATGGCCGACATTTGCAACATTTCGGAACTGTTCTTAAATCCGTCTTCGGACGCAGTTTCCGGTGGCAAGCGATTAGCGAGGGAATAGGACAGACCAAGCAAATCCTGCAGAGCATAGTCGTATTCATATTTCGTCAAACGTCGAAACGACGAATGCTCGGTGTTGTTGCGTCGCACGATCGACGCCTTATTCATTTCGTCGCTGAGCCAATCAACAATGTTGCCCCGATCCGCATCGGCCAATGCATAATCTGGCTCATCTTCGGGTGGCATCTCCGAATTACTCAGGACGTTGTAAATCTCACGCCATCGTTCGACATCGGGTCCGGTCAGCAGGTCGGCGTTCAATTGATCGACACGCAGCCTTCCTTCGGACCTTTCTAGACCATGACAAGCTAGGCAACTCGTTTTCAAAACGGATGCGATCGACTTTTGAAAGTGAGTGAGATTCGCCTTGGGAACGGCTTGAGTGGCTTGCTTGATTGCGTCGCGATCTTTCAAGAATCGAGACTTCGTCCGTCCGAGTTCTTTAGCGTCATTCAAAGTCACCGGTTTAGAATCAATCTCGTCAGCCAGCATCGGACAGACGCCGCCGAGCACCAACAGAATGGTGATTCGCAAAGTGTTCATCAAGGGAAGACGAGCGGCAATCGCCCGTTAGTAGGTGGGACGTTGGGTGGGTTGGCTTTCAAGTACAGGCCGGACGTGACTATTATAGCAACACTGAACAGTTTACCGCGATATTGATGAGGAACCCTATGTTTAAGTTATACGCCGCTTTTCTGACCACATTTTTTGATTTTTACGACTGCATCTGCGGCGCCGCCGGTTCGCGAATTCGATGCCCCTGGCGCACCACCGTTCAAAGTGCTGAAGACCGGCGAGAAGCCGCCACTGGACACGTATGACAATTTTGTGATTGGCCCAGAGTATGTTCCTGCACCTGAACGCAAAGTGGTTGAAGGCGTACCACAAGGCAAGGTGCAACAGTTTTCGATCGACTCAAAAGAGACCAAAATCTACAACCCTGGGATTGCCCGGAAGAAGTTCGGCACAGTCGATCCAAAGAATCCAAAAACGCTGATCGTCGACACACACGAGATCGACTACAAGCGGCAGATCACTGTCTACATTCCCGCTCAGCACAGTCCCGGTTCGGAAGCGCCGTTTATGGTTGTTCACGATGGACCCAAAGGCAAACCAAACATGACAATGCCGCGCATCCTCGACAACTTAATTGCCCAAAAGCGAATTCCGCCGATCATCCTCATACAGATTGCCAACGGTGGTGGCGACGCCCAAGGTCACCAGCGCGGCAGAGAGTATGACAACATGTCAGGCCTGTTCGCTGAATACATCGAAACCGAAGTGCTTCCGCGCGTCGAGAAGAACTACAAGGTGAAGCTGACCAAAGATCCCGAACGCCGCGCGGTGATGGGATCCAGTTCCGGCGGCTCGGCGTCGTTGATCATGGCATGGTTCCGCACGGATCTTTACCGGCGCGTGCTCACGACTTCAGGCACGTTCGTGAACCAGGCGTGGCCGTTTGATCCCAAGTATCCCGATGGCGCGTGGGGCTTTCATAAAACGATCATCCCAAACAGTCCCAAGAAGCCGATCCGGCTGTTCATCTCAGTTGGCGATCGCGACTTGCTCAACCCCAACGTCATGCGTGACGACATGCACGACTGGGTCGAAGCGAATCATCAAATGGCCAAAGTGCTCAAAGCCAAGGGATATGAGTATCAATATCTGTTCTGTAGAAACTCAGGTCACGGCATTCGCAACGCCAAAGAGCAATTTCTCCCACACGCCATCGAGTGGGTCTGGGCGGGTTACGCCGTTAGGAAGATTAACTGACACAGTTTGAGAATATCGAATGCGTGATTAAATCGAGCGAAGCTTTGATGAACTTTTGGCGTGTCAGCTCCTCCGAAAGGTGCATCGGTCCGACACACCGGGCGATGTGACCGAAGCGCGCTGAAATTCGCCCCCAGAAAGGATTGAGCAGATGACGGATGTTCAGCCATCGGAAGAGTGTTAGCTCCAGCTTGCGTCCAGCTCGAAGGCGATCCCGATCCAACAGCAGCAAGAGGTAACAACCCCCCAGTATTGTGCAAGCGGCTCCCTCTCACGATCGAAAAAAACGAATGTTGCTGCTTGCCAACATTTCTCTTCTGATGCTGGTACTTGGTCAGTTGACCGGCATCGTCGGTGTCGTTGGGTGTCGTGAGCAACCATATGCGGCCGCGCCGCAAGAAGTTCGCACACATAGCCAACGAAAGCCACAGGAATCTCGTTGGCAACAATTCAGCGCGCCCAATCCTCCGTATTCGATCTTGATTCCGGCCAAGCCGGAAGTGTTCGAAACGGGTGACTACTACCATTTCTTTTGCCAACCCGATGGCCACAACGTCTCCACTTCCGCCGAACTGACTCACCGATTGTCTCGCCGGTCTGAATCGACTGAAGCAACGCCTTGCGAGAATTGACTCTCTCGCAAAGAAATGTGAGTAGACCGCTTGCCTCATATGCCGCTTTCAACTCCGGCGTCCACGGCCGCGCGTCCCACACCTCGAACGTGCGCAACCATTCGCGAGGTCAGTCGTTTTCCGTCTGGACTAAACGCTACTTCGTAGACACCGGAGTTGAAAGCGGCCGGGCGTCCCAGATTCTCACCGTTCCGTCCTCACTCGCCGAGGCGAGCCGCCGCCCATCGGGACTGAAGGCGACGTTCCACACATTGCCGGCGTGGCCTTTGAGGGCGATCACCTCCTGACCCGCGGCGAGGTCCCACATGCGGATCGTTAAATCACTACCGGCCGAAGCTAGGCGCTGCCCATCGGGGCTGACCGCCAAGCCGAACACTGACTCGGTGTGTCCCTTGAGCGTTTTCACGGCATGACCGTTGGAGGCGTCCCAGACTCTGACCGACTTGTCGCGACTGGCCGTTGCCAAACGATTGCCGTCGGGAGTGAACGCAAGGCGATCTACAAGAGCGTCGTGGGTTTTGAACGAGAGGACTTCTTTTCGAGTAGCCAAGTCCCAGACCTTGACCACCGAATCGAGACTGACCGAAGCGAGGCGGCGACCGTCCCGGCTGAACGCCAAACTCTTGATTCCGTCGTTGTGCCCGGTGAGAGTGAATAGCTCCTTTTGGCTGGTCACATCCCAAACTTTTAGGGACCGATCCCAACTAGCGGAAGCCAAATGGTTGCCCGCGGGAACGAAAGCGACATCCGTAACCGGGCCGGTGTGACCTTCGAGCGTAACGACGAGTTGGCCGTCCCTCGCATCCCACACCCTCACGGTCTGGTCGTGACCGCCTGTCGCCAAGTATCGACCGTCGGAGTCGTACGCGACACTCTCCACCGAGTCGCTGTGCCCGTCGAGACGGAACAGTTCGCGGCCACTGTTGTCGTCCCAGATTCTTACGGTTGAGTCCCGGCTTGTCGATGCAACTCGCTGGCCATCGGGACTGAATGCCACGTCATTGACGCCGCTGTTGTGGCCACCTAGCGCAAGCGCGTCACGTCCGCGCGTCACATCCCAAACCTTCACCGTCGAATCCCAACTGCTTGACGCGAGGCGTCGGCCGTCCTCACTAAATGCGACTCCATACAGAACTGCGGTGTGACCTTTGAGTGTGAACGCTTCCTGGCCATTGGCCAAATCCCACAGCTTCACCGTCCGGTCCCAACTGGCCGACGCCACGTGGTGACCATCGGGGCTAAACGCGACACTCCAAACCCAATGCGTGTGTCCCTCCAACGTAGAAACTTCCCGGCCGGTCGACAGATCCCAGATCTTCACCGTCTTGTCATCGCCACCCGATGCGAGTTGCCGGCCATCAGGGCTGAAAGCTACGCACCGAATCACGCCGCTGTGTCCGCTTAACGCAAGAAACTCTCGGCCGCTGGCCGAATCCCAGACTTTGATTGTTCCATCGCGGCTGGACGTGGCCAGGCGATTGCCATCGGGGCTGAACGCAACACAGTCGACTGTGGCTGTATGGCCGGTCAGCGTCCGAGTCTCTTTTCGGTTGGCGACGTTCCACAACTTCGCTGAGCCGTCCTCGCTGACCGAAGCCACGCTCGCGCCGTCAGGACTGAACGCAACGCCTTGCACCGCGCCGTTGTGCCCCTTGAGCGTCGCGATCTCCTGGCCACTGATCGGATTCCACAGTTTCACCGTTCGGTCCTTACTGGCCGAGGCGAGCATGCGTCCGTCAGGCCTAAAGGCAACGCATTCGACCGATCCGCTGTGGCCCTCGAGGTTCAACAATTCCTTTCCCGTCACCGCGTCCCACAACGTAACTTTCTGCCCCGTTGCGGCAGCGAGTCGGCCGTCAGCGCTGAACGCCACACTCAATACAGCCGGGTCGTCCGCCTTGAGGGTCAGCAACGGCTTATGGCAAAGTCGATTGAGGTAGTACCACTCGAAGCGGCGCAGGTCAGCCTCATCTTTCTGAGGTCGATGACGGTCGAGCAATTCAACGACGTGGCCGACGTGGGCGTCATCCCATGCATCTTGGGCCAGCTTCATGTGAGCGAAATACAGATTGCGTCGTGCGGCTTCCTTTTCCCGGCGCGCCTGCTCTGCGTTTTGCTCAGCCAGCTTTTGCGCCTTGCGCGCCGCGTCTTCGTTATGCTTGGCGACTCTAGAGCTCGCTTGGGCTTGCAGCGCTATTTCGTTGGCCCGATAGGCAAAATACGAAGATACCACCGTGCCACCGACCAACGAGATGCTGATCAAGACCGTCAGTGCCGCGACCAAAGGATTCCGCCGGCACCAGCGCCAGGCCTGCTCGACGCGTCCAACCGGCCGTGCTCGAATTGGTTCGTCATGCAAAAACCGCTCAAGGTCATCGCCTAAGTCTGCCGCAATTGCGTAGCGCTTTCGTGGTTCTTTCTGCAAGCACTTGAGGCAAACGGTTTCCAGATCGTGCGGCACGCCGGGATCAAGTTGACGAGGAGCAACCGGGTTGCGCTGGAGAACTTGCAAAAGCGTGTCCAGCGGGCTGGCTGCTTGAAATGGTGGACGGCCGGTAAGCAGTTCGTACAGAATTGCGCCCAGGGCGTACACGTCGGCACTCGGGCCGATCTCACTGGTCTTTCCGGCGGCTTGTTCAGGAGACATGTAGCTGGGCGTGCCCACGATCTGGCCAGTGGCGGTCAGTTCAGCGTCGCTTTCGACGCGCTTGGCCAGGCCAAAGTCGGTGACCATCGGTTGAGAGCCCAGCGTTAAGCGTCGAGAGCCGGATGAAGAACTCTCTTTTCGTCGACCGTCCTTCGACGTCTTCAGCAAGATATTTGCCGGTTTCAGATCACGATGGATCACGCCTTGCTGGTGAGCGTAGGCCACGGCCTGGGCGATGGTCTGAACCAGCTCGGCGGCTTCTCTTGGTGGCATAGGACTTTCGCTGACGCGCTCCTTGAGGCTTTGGCCGTCGACGTAGCTCATCGAGAAATAGTGTTGGCCGTCGACTTCTCCCACGTCGTAGATCGGCACGATGTTGGGATGATCTAGATTGGCCGCTGCTTCGGCCTCGGTGTAAAATCGGCGGATCTCATCGTCGCCAGCCAACTGGCCACTGAGGATCATCTTCAAGGCGACGACGCGATTTGCTTTCTTCTGCCGCGCTTTGTAGACGACGCCCATGCCGCCGCGGGCGATTTCCTCAATCAGCTCGTAGTCACCAAACTGCCGACCGGAAGCCGCGCTACGCTCGAGCGTTTTATCTGCCGACGTGCGGCCGCTTTCAGAATCGGCCGGTACCGATGTATCGTCGCCGCCAACAACTTTCGACTCGCTCGCTGGCGTCGACGCCTCGTGCTCGATGACCAAGTCGCCGCTGTGCGGGGGCAGCGTCGTAGCTCCGCGGAGTCCGATGTCGCTTTCTGGGTGCAAGGAACTGCCCATGTCGCGTAGATTGATGGACAGTTCGACATCGGAGTCTTGTAAGAATCCATCAGCGTCGGCTCGATAATAATGAGCCAACAGCAGTTCCACTTGGGATCGCAGAGCCACATCTCCTCGGCACATCGAGTCGAGATACGGCTCGCGGCGGTGAGCCTCGCGACTGACGGCTTCGAGGAAAATCTGCTTAACGCGTTGCCAGCGCTCGGGTGACATGGTCGTCACAGCTCACCTCTAACATCGCTGTGAAAGATTTGGGAATTTATCCGAGCCTCTTTATGGTATCGACAATTTGACTCGGCGGAAATTCTCGTGGACCTTTCTCGTGATATTTCTCGCTATGTTTTTTGAATCAGGCGCCTTTTGAAGTTGCGCCATTGCGGCAAACGCCCCCACTGAGCTTGCTCGGTGGAGCGATGATCTTGCACTAAATACGGAAGCTCCCACGTATTTGCAGCTCCCCACCGAGCAAGCTCAGTGAAGCGACGCCAATGTCGCTGCGGCCTCTGGCAGCCGCGATTCCGGGAGCATACCATCAAAGACAACGAAGGTCTCTCACACCATTCCGATGTCGGCTGGACGTTGACCGGAGCAAAGGAAGTCACAGACAGTCACTCTCAAGAGCATCCTGAAACAAGCAGGACTTGACCAATGAAATACGCGATCGTGGTTGAAAAAGGGACACGTCATACGGCGCCTTTGTCCCAGATTTGCCCGGCTGCGTCGCTGCTGCGGAGACGCGCGACGAGGTGTTGAAGCTGATCAAGGAAGCGATCGAGTTCCATCTCGAAGGTCTGCGAGCAGACGGAGACCCCATTCCCGAACCGCATTCCGAAATGGAATACGTCGAGGTGAGCGTCGCATAGCAGCCCCGTAGGTCATGCACCCGTGCGTGATCTCAGCCAGCGCGTTAGGATGTACATTCCCCAGCGGCCATGATTATTGAGCCCAGCACTGCCAATGAGCCGGGCTTCTGGATTGCACTTCGCCAGTTCTGAAACCGCCTGCAGCAAGATGGAGAAGGACGCTATGTGGAAGCATCGTGGATGGCCGGAATCGCGGCTTTGGCTGGGTGTGGCTCTCGTTGTTTTTTTGGTCTGCGCAAGCGGGGCCGCCGGGGCAGAGAAGATCCTGTTTCACCACGATTGGTACGTGCTCGGCCCTTTTCCCAACGAGGGCGGGAAGGGCTTTACGGCGGCCTACCCGCCGGAGAAGGGTGTGGATCTGGAGGCGAGTTACTCGGGCGCCGGCGGCGCCAAGATCAAGTGGACGCGGATTCTCGAGCCGGGCTCGCCGGCCGCGGGCGAGGGGCCTGTCGATTTGTTGCGGCATGTTCGCCCGAACAACAACGTCTGCGCATACGCGTACACGACGATTCAATCGCCTCAGGCTCGCTCGGCGACGCTGCTGGCCGGCGGCGACGACACGATCACCGTGTGGCTCAACGGCAAGAGAGTTATCTCCCAGGGTGGCTCCCGCACTGCCGTGCCCGACGAGTTCCGCGCCGCTGTGCAGTTGAAAAAAGGCCTTAACACCGTGCTGGTGAAAGTCTGCCAGGCCCAGCGCGGTTGGGAGTTCTACTTCCGCGCCGCCGGACCCACGCCGGAGCAAGTGGCCAAGCGCTATACGCTCCAGAACGATTCGCTGCGGCTGAAGTTCGATTATCTCGGGCGGGTCGTGGAGATTTTCAACAAAGCGGCGGGCACGGCCTGCATGGCCTCGGGCAGCCAAGACCGCCCCGCACCGACGTTCATGATCGACGCCTATTCCGCCAATCAGCGGATCTTCATCGAAGACCCGCTGCTGAAGGAAGGCGGAGGGTTCAGCTATGCCGACCCGATCATGCTTTACAGCACAAAACGTGCAGGCGACCTGCAGCGGCTGAGCGTGGACCCGGTGCGTGCGGCGGAGATCTCTGTGGACCGCAAAGACGGTGTCGCGTCGCTCACCGGCGGCTACCGGCTCAAAGGCGGCATCGACCTGGTCTACACTGTCCGCCTGCCGGATGGGAGCGGCGCCTCGACGTGGCAAGTCGAGGTGCGTAACACGCCGATGTCAAACCAAGGGAGCGCCTGCGCGTGTACCGAGTGGCGTTTCCGATCCTCTCAAACCTGTGCGTTGCCGGCCGGCCCAGCGAAAACGTGCTGGCACGAACCTACGTCCAGGGCGAGTTGATTCCCAATCCCTCGCAGCACTCGTTTGTGCGGCCGAACCGGCCGGGACGGTTTACCAACGTTCTGACGTATCCCGGCTGGGCGTCGATGCCGTGGATGGACCTCTACCTGGCCCCCACCGGCAACCAGGCGCCGGCCGGCGGACTCTACTTCGCCAGTTACGACCCCACGTTCCAGCAGACCGACGTCGAGGCCGTCCCGGACGCCCAAAACAAGACCATGGCACTCGGCATGCGGACGCTGGCCTTCACCGAGCCGGGCGAGCAGTGGCGGTCGCAAACGTTCGTCGTCGCCGCGCACAAGGGCGATTGGCACTGGGCCGCCGATCGCTACCGCGCGGATTCGGCCGCGTGGCTGAAAAAGCGCGACGTGCCCGAGTGGATCAAGTTCACACACGGCTGGTTCGGCACCGGCGTGCCAAACTATAAATACGCGGAACTGCCGAAGATGCTCGAGCAGGCGCGCTGGCTGGGGATAAATTATCTCCAGTGCTGGTCGGAGATGCTCGAGAACGTCGGGCCCAACAAGAAGCGCAAGGCCTACTACTGCTTTTTCCTGCCCGACCCCGACCGCGGCGGAGAGAAGGACATGGAAGCCGGCGTGAAAAAGGTCCGCGCGATGGGCGGGCACATCGGCTTCTATTCGAACTTCTGGACCTGGGACGCCAACGCCGGCGACTGCCTACAGCAGTGGAAGGAGCACATCCCACCCGACGTGAAGATCCCCTACTGGAAGGAATTTCGCAACTACATGTCGGTTTGGCCGGACGGGCACATGGAGGCGGGCGACTATTACACCGGCTACGCCGGCTCGTGTCCCGGCGCCAAAGGCTGGCGCGACTATCTGAAGTTCTGGGTCGTCGACAAATACGTCAAGCAATACGGCGTGGACGCCTGGTATTTCGACAGCTTCCCGGTGACGATGTTCGGCGCGGCCAGAGTATGCTTCAGCCCCCATCACGCCGACGGCCGCCCACACGGCGTCGGGCCCGGCCTGGTCGAGTTCGCCAAAATGATCCGCGAAACATCCGACCCCACCGTAAAACTCGCCGCGACCTCGGAGTCTGTCGGCGACGTCTTCATGCAGTACAACAGCCACGCGCTGGGCCTGGAGCTTCTGGACGGGCTTACCGAATATCAGAGCCCACAAGTCTACACCTACACTTTCCCCCACCACCTGATCTTCAGCGGCACGTGCAACGGCGCCGGCAGCGGCCTGAAGTATTACTACCAGGGCGCCGGGGACCGCGGCTCGCGGCCGGACACCTACAACCGTGTTTTCCTGATGGGATATCGATTCGACATCCTCGGCTACGGATACAGCAAGACCAACGAAGACATGCTCTACCTGCGCGGGCTGATCGCGATTCGCGAGAAGATCAAGAACCACTGGTATCGCTCGTCGTTCAAAGACGAGATTGGCCTGGGCAAGCTCCCAGAGGGCGTTTATCCAAAAATCTTCCGCCACGACGAGAGTCGCTCGCTGACCGTAGCCCTGGTCGACCGCCGTGAGAAAAAGTCGGCCTTGACGCTAACGGTCGACACCGCGCAGCTCGCGATTGCCGGCTTGGACAAAGCGATCCTCTACACCCTCGGCGGCAAAGAAACGCCGCTGCGGATCAACACGCTCGAGCGGGGCGTTCTGAAGATCGCCCTCCCAGCCCGCCAAGCCGACCCCGCAGCGGTCGTCATCAGCAAATAGCACCGCCCCGATGTTATTGCGAATTAGTTCGAATACTATCCGGCGAAGCGGTTCCACGGAAACGTCCACGGATCGCGGTTAGGCACGCCGATCTCCGGCCCAAACAACACCACATGCACGAGCGGAACCGGATCGGGCCCGCTAATATCGATCGCCCGCGTTACACGCTCACGACTGTCGTACATGGTCGGGATACATGAATATCTCCGTCCAGCCGGAATAGTTGATCCGCTTCAAGGCCGAAAGAGCTTTGTTGGACCAAAGATAGATCTTGCTTTGTGCTTTGCCGTCTCATTTGCCCTTACGGTTTGAAAGACGCAACTGGTGCACATTCGATACGGCTCAGCTAGAATCGGTGGGATCTTCGTTTGACGAACAGAAGTCCCATAGCGAGAGTTTAGACATGCGCATCACGATGTTCTTCGTTCTGGCAGCTTTGACCGGATTGTTGATTTTCCGGTGGACCACTCAAACCGGCGCAGCAGAGAAGCAGCCCGGAAAGGCCCGTCCTTTCGGAATCGAGAAGCGAATCCCCTGGACGACGTCGCGGATCAAGGGTACGCCCGATCCGCCCAAGCCGTATCGCATCCAGCGGGCCTTTCCAAAACTCAAATTCGCCGAGCCCCTGGACATGACGAGAATTCCCGGCACTGATCGGCTCGTCGTCGCAGAGCGGTATGGCAAGATCTTCTCGTTCGCCGACGATCCCAAAACGGCAAAGGCCGAGCTGTTGCTCGATCTCGGTAAGGTCGTCTACGGGGTGGCGCTGCATCCGAAGTTCAAACAGAACGGCTACCTCTATGTCACCTACATCATCGACCCAGAGAAGGAACAACCACACGGAACGCATCTCTCGCGGTTTCAGGCCAACCGCGACACCTTTCGCTGCGATCCGAAAACCGAGAAGCTGCTGATTGAATGGCCGTCGGGTGGACACAACGGCGGCTGCCTGAAGTTCGGTCCCGACGGATTTCTTTACGTCGCCACCGGTGACTCCAGCGGAATCGCCGACGAAAAATTGACCGGGCAGGACTTGAGCACGCTGGCTGGCTCGATTCTTCGCATCGACGTCGATCATCCCGACGAAGGAAAGCCGTACGGAATTCCGAAAGACAACCCGTTCGTCGGCACCGCCGGGGCTCGCCCCGAGATCTGGGCTTACGGGTTGCGGCAGGTTTGGAAGATGAGCTTTGATCAGGCGACCGGCCAGTTGTGGGGCGGGAACGTCGGGCAGGACCTGTGGGAGATGATCTTCATCCTCAAGAGCGGCGGCAATTACGGCTGGAGCGTGACCGAGGGAAGCTATCCCTTCCGACCGGAACGCAAACGTGGCCCCACGCCCATCATCCCACCCATCATCGAATACAACCACACCGAAGGCCGCTCGGTCACCGGCGGTTTTGTGTATCACGGCAAGCGGCTCAATAAACTCGCCGGTGCTTACATCTACGGCGACTACGACACCGGCCGCGTCTGGGCACTCCGCTACGACGGCCAGAAAGTCACCCGCAACGAAGAGCTGGTCGACACAAGCATTCGGCTCGTTGGCTTCGGAGAGACTCGCGACGGCGAGCTGTATCTGGTCGATCACATGGGCGGCGGCCTGCACCGGCTGGTCCCCAACGACCAGGCACAGGACCCGGCCGATTTCCCTCGCAAGCTGAGCCAAACCGGCCTGTTCGCGTCAACGGCCAAGCAGACGCCCGCGGCGGGCGTGATTGGATATTCGGTGGTCGCTCCGGCATGGTCCGATGGGGCCGTCAAGCAATGGTACCTCGCCGTGCCGGGCCGATCGCAAATCGAATTCGAGACGCTGACCTATCCGCAGCCCGCGCCCGGCGCGCCGCCGGGATGGAAGTTCCCGCACGGAACCGTGCTCGCCGAGACCATCTCGCTGGAGATGGAGCAGGGGAACCCGGCCAGCCGCCGGCGGTTGGAGACGCGAATTCTGCATCACGAGCGAATCGCCGGCAGCGAACAATTCGGCGATCAATATTGGCGGGGCTACACCTACCTGTGGAACAAACAGCAGACCGACGCCGTGCTCCTGGAAGATCCGAACGGGCTGGACCGGACCTACACGATTCGCGATGCGGCTGCTCCGGGCGGGAAGCGGCAGCAAACGTGGCATTTTCCCAGCCGGGCCGAATGCACCGTCTGTCACAACATGGCGGCCAAGTACGCGATCGGCGTTACGACACTGCAGATGAACAAGGACCACGACTACGGCGGCGTGATCGACAATCAACTCCGCACACTGGAGCACATCAATCTCTTCACCGAGCCGTTGCCGAAACCGCCCGACAAGCTGCCTCGGCTGGTCGATTATTCCGACAGCAAGCAGAATCTGGACCGGCGGGCACGATCCTATTTGCACGCCAACTGCGGTCACTGCCACCGCAAATGGGGTGGCGGCAACGCCGAGTTCCAACTGGTCCATCCGCTGAAGCTCGACGAGACGGGAACGCTCGGCGTCCGTCCGGGACAGGGGACGTTCGCCATCCCGCACGCGCGTCTGCTGTCGGCCGGCGACCCGTATCGCTCGGTCCTGTTCTACCGCGTGGCGAAGCTCGGTTCCGGCCGCATGCCACGAATTGGCTCGAACGTCGTCGACGAAGCCGGCCTGCGGCTGATACACGACTGGATTGCCGCCCTGCCGAGCGACTCAGAGTCACGAACCGAAACGGTCTCGGCCATCAAACGGCTGCGCGCCAGTGGCGGGAGCCCGGCCGCCGATCGCCTCAAACAGATCGATGCCCTGCTGGGCTCGACCGGTGCTTCGCTACAGTTGGCCTGGACGGTGGGCGATGCGGCGTTTCCCGAATCGATCCGCAACGAGATCCTCGCGCGGGTGACGACAAAATCGCCGGCACACATCCGCGACCTGTTCGAGCGGTTCTTGCCGGAAGAACAACGGACCAAACGTCTGGGGACAGTCATCAAACCGGAGACCATCCTCGCTTTGCCGGGCAACGTCGAGCGGGGCCGGAAGTTCTTTCTCGAGACCGAGGGCGTGCAGTGCAAGAACTGTCACAAGATCCGCGACAAGGGAACCGAGATCGGTCCCGACCTGAGCGAAATCGGCAAGAAATACACCCGCGCGCAACTGCTCGAAGAAATCCTGGAACCGTCGAAAAAGGTCGATCCCAAGTTCATGACCTACGTCCTGGAGACCGCGGCCGGCCGCATCCACAGCGGGCTGCTGGTGAAGAAGACCACCGACGAGGTCGTACTGAAAAACGGCGAGAACAAGCTGATCACGCTGCCGACAGACGACATCGAGTTACTCGTCCCGCAACAACGCTCGCTGATGCCCGACCTACTGCTGCGCGACATGACGGCCCAGCAAGTTGCGGACCTAACGGCCTACCTCAACTCGCTGAAGTAGTCACCGCAAGGCCGATGGGGGAAGGTCAATCCGTTTCTTCCTCTGCGTTGCTCGTCGCCAGACCTGGCACGCTGCGGGCCAAGCGCAGGCCGTTCCAGCGGAGTCGGCGGTGCGGACGTTCGGCGTGTCGTGCGGCTGGGTCGAGTGACGGGGCGGAGTCGGAAAAGGCGCCGCCGCGTAGGACGCGCATGCTCCTGTCGGTAAGCGACTCGCGGCCGTCTGTTGCCTTGTAGAGGTACGGCCGAAAAAGACTGGAACACCATTCGCACACGTTGCCTTGCATGTCGTAAAAGCCCCAGGCGTTCGAACGTTTTGTGCCGACGGGCCGCGGCGCGTACGCGTCGATCGCGAGGAAAGACGTATCGGTCTTCCCCTCTCGCAGCGAATTGGTGCGATACCAAGCACACTGGCCAAGCTCTTCAGATTCCTGTCTGAGTTCTGACCTCTGAGTTCTGACCTCTGCGTTCTGTCCCGCGCGGCAGGCGTACTCCCATTCCGCTTCCGTTGGCAAACGAAAACCGCCGCCAGGAACGCGAGCGTTCAGCCGCCGCAAGAACTCCTGGCAATCGTCCCAAGATACACGCTCGATCGGCATGCGCTCGGTCTTGATGAAATCCTTGCCCTGATGCGCGCTGGGATTATCGTCCATGATCATCTGCCACTGGCCTTGCGTGACTTCGTGTTGGCCGAGATAGAAGGCATCGACTCGGACCGTGTGCACCGGACGGGAGTCGGCCAACTCGTCCGAACCCATGTCGAACTCACCGGGCGGGACCAGGATCATCCGCGTGTCTGATTCGACCACGCTGACCTCGCGCGGCAGTCCGGTCTCGCCGTTGAACTTTTCGCCGACGACTTTGAATCCCGGCAATCGTGGATTGAGCCGCCGCATGCACATCTCGAGCCTCATCCGCGCACCGTGATTGCCGGGAATCAACTTCAGGGCAGCGCGGAACTCGGCTTGCGCCGCCTTCCAATCCTGCTGCTTGACGTGGCCTTCACCCCGGACTGTTCGCTCCTCGAACTGCTTCCAGCGTGCCAGAAGTTTCTCGATCCGATCATCCTTGGCAGTCGGCGGCTTCGATGGATTGATCAGGGCATGCACGTGGTGGCATTTCTGGCACGTTTGGACCTGCAGCGTTTCCGGACAGCCAGTTTCGTGGCAAGTCGCACAAGCTTGCTTGGCGATCGCCTCGCCACGTGGCAGGCGATCCGGTTTTATCTCGTTTCGTTCGTCGTCGATATGACCGCGGCTGGGGCCGTGGCATTTTCGGCAGTCTGCCTCGGCTTCGACGTGCGCGGAGATGCCCCATTCCAACACAGAAACGACGTGACAACGGGCGCAAACGCCAGCCTGTTTGAATTCGGGTGGCACTTTGTCCAGAGTCGTCGTTTGGATGTTTGGTCGAGTGTCGTCTTCAGCGGATGTGTTGCCGTCGACCAGGTGGATGAGCAGCATCGCTGGAACAACCGGAAGAAGAAGCGTTCCCAAAAGAATGGCTCGCCGGATCATTGCTCAGCCTACTCTCAAACTCGCCAGCGGCGGTCGAGCCAGCGATAATGTGGCGGTAACCAATCACGACCGTACACCTTGCAGAGCTTGCGGGCTGCGTCGAGGGCATCACCCGCGTTTTGGCTCAGCTTCAGGTGAGTCTGAAGCGCCGCGTAGTTTTCGTCTACTTCATGCTCCTGGAACATGCCTGGCATGGCGCTGGTTATGAACGACCGCGAGTAGACGAATCGCAGGGCGGCCTGGCAAAGCGTTTCATCGGGCGAGCGGTCCAGGCTCTCCGTCAGCTTCTTGACGACGGCCGGCAGGACGGGTCGATATTTGTTCTGGTAAAGCTGAATCCGCGCGTTTTCCGGGATCGATTTTGGTAAGGCTTTTGGATCCAGTTTGACAATCGAACCGGCGGCGAGCGGCTTAATCGCGATCAGGCCGACTTGTTGTTTGACGGCCTTCGGCAGTATTTCCATGTAGTCGGCCCGCGCGTGGATGAAGTTGTACGGGAACATGATGTAATCGAGGCCCTCGAGTTCGTCGAGCGCGCTGAGCATCATGCGTTCGCTGTGAGTCGAGATCCCGATGGCACGTACCTTGCCCGCCGCCTTTGCCTTCCGCATCGCGTCCCAATCCTCGAGGATGCGGTCGCTGATGCCCTGACCGTCGCCAACGTAGATGCGATACAAATCCACATGACCGAACAGCCGAGCCGCATCGTCGATGTTCTTGCCGACGAAGTTGGGAAACTGGCGGCAGAGCGATATCAACATTTTGTCGCGCCGGTCACGCACCAGCCGGGCCATTGGTTGCCACTGGCCGGCGTTTTCGTAGGTGTCGACCATGTTCACGCCATAGTCCATTGATTTGGCAATGTGACGATCGCGGCGGGCCTGGCCTTTTTCGTCAAGCGTACTGCCATGTTTGGCGCCGATTCGATGGGCCGGATTGATGTGAGAACCAAAGGAAAGGGCCGAAACAAATAGATCCGTCCCGCCAAGCCGCCGGTAGAGCATCCCGCCTCGGCGATATTCCCGAATGGTTTCCGAACGCTCGCCGGCCAAAGCATGCGAGCTGGCGATGTTGGCGGTCAGCGCAACCTGTGCGCCTCGGCACAACAGTTCTCGCCGCGAAACGCCTCGATCCATTGTCGCACCTCCCGTCGCCGCAAAACCTGAAAGCGTCAGAGACACGGTTGCCTGACGTCAGTGCCATGTAGCATAACCAATGTGCCCCCAGAGTTCCAGAATGATGATTTCGATGGCATAATCTTGGAGAGGATTTGGTCGGGAAACCGTTGGGTTTCTCGCGAAAGCCCGGTTTCCGGTACTGAGGAGTACAACCATCATGCCGAACGTCAATTACAAAGACCGTACCGATAGCGTGCAAGAGAAGTTGCGGTTACTTCAAGCCGCATACGCTGCGGGCAACTACGACCTTGCCATGTCGCTGTCGGAGTCGGTCAAAGACACACTTACATGCGAGCGGCAACTGGAGGCCGACCCGGCTTTGCCGCAAATCGGCGCGGATCATTTTGCTCCCGTCGACGAATTGCCCGACGCTTGGGCGAGGTGGGCGGCCGGATGGTCGTTCTACAAGTCGGTTGCCCTGTTCGAGACGGTCGGAATCGCACGGTCCAACGAACCGGTGGATCTGGCCGTCGCCTTTCGTGCCGATCAAACAACAGACCTTCAGCGCGAGGTGCGCGTTGCACGAGTGGACCCGCGCGAAGGCACGCTGCATGAAGTGCCTAGCCAGATCTATGCCGAGGCGCGTCGCGGCAAGGAGCGTCATTGTCGGCTTGTCTGCTTCGCAGAGGTTCCGACTCACGAACGTGCCACGTACCTCGTTTTCTACGGCAACCAAAATGCGGAGTTGCCTCAATACTCGTCCGATCTGAAAACATCCGGCCAAGGCTATGCCCTGGACATCCAGAACCATCATTACGTTGCCCATCTGTCGCGGCAAATGGGCCAGTTGGAGCGGCTCACGTACAAGCGCGAGCATGGACTGGAGCTGTACGCCGGAGGTAAAGGACACGGCGAGCCGCCGACGATCGACTGGGCTCACGATTACGTCGACCCCGGCCACTTTCAAAAACTGCGGATGCGAAACTGGCCACACTG
>CAYFJO010000166.1:0-21599 GCA_964343305.1 uncultured Pirellulaceae bacterium
CACGCGCGACATTTCGGGCGAGTTGACGGCAAAGGCGTTTGCGCGGGCGTCTTCCTCGCGGGGAAAATAGCCCGTCAAAAGAGACTCCGGAAAGGAGACGATGTCCAACTTCGCGTCGGCGGCCAACTCGAGGCCTTCGATCAATTTCGCCAGGTTGGCGTCGAAGTCGCCCTGTCGCACAACACATTGAAAATGCCCGATCCGAACATAGCGCGGCGACGACGCGGCATCTTCGGCACCACAAGCGACGCACCCCGACGGCACGAAACAACTCAGTACAACAAGCGAGAACACGACAGCGAAACATCTCATGGGAAGATCCTCCAAGACATCGTTGGTGATGAACAACGCAACCGCCTGCTCGAAGCGTTGCCTTGTTCGGGTTATTATGCTCTCCAATGATAATTGAAGGCTAGAACCAAATGCTCAGGATCGCAAGACTTGTTACTATTTGTACCGTCGCTAACGCCTGATGCCGTCCCCACATTGGAAACACACCATGACCCTTCGCATGCGCATCGTTACGCTGATCCTCATCACACTCGCCGCCACCACCGGCGCACACGCCGCCAACCCTAAATGGGCCGTCACATGGCTGGGCAATGTCAACCTCGAGACCAGCGTCTACCGAATTGACGGCACCGCTGACAAAACACTCGCCAACATGCTCACCAAA
This sequence comes from uncultured Pirellulaceae bacterium, assembly GCA_964343305.1. Classification (GTDB taxonomy): domain Bacteria; phylum Planctomycetota; class Planctomycetia; order Pirellulales; family Pirellulaceae; genus CAYFJO01. The sequence goes on from CAYFJO010000166.1 coordinate 677, forward strand.
GTGCTTGGCGTCGATGTGCCCAGCGTCCCGTGGGAGCAGGCCGACGCCGACAACCTTTTCCTGATTACGTCAAAAGAAAACGCCCCGCCCGACATCGCCGCCAAACTCGACGGCAAGAAGCCCGATGCGTTCCTCATCCAATACCCCGTGCAATTCAAAGGTAAAACCGTCTGCATCCTCGTTTCGCAAGACGATAAGGCGTACGACTACCCCGTCTACGAATTTCTCCGGCGAGTCCTCAATGTCGAATGGGTCGGCCCCGGCGAAATCGGCGAGGTCTACACTCCGCAGCCCGACTGGACATTGCCCGAACAACTCTACATCTTTGACGAACCCGACTACATCATGCGCCTGTGGAGCGGCCAATCGTTCAGCTCGCGCCCATGGCTGGCGCGGCAGTCGCGCATGAGCTTTCACCATGCACTCGGCGTCGTCTTCGCGCCGTCGAAGTATGCCGAGTCCGACCCCGATGTCTATCCGCTGATCGACGGCAAACGCCTCGTTCCCGATCCGACCAAGACGCACTCGTCCGGTTGGCAACCGTGCCTGTTCAACCCCAAGTCCATCAAAATCGCCACCGACTACGTCAAGGAGCAAATGGCCAAGGGGCAAATCGCCGCGAGCCTTTCGGTGAACGATGGTGCGGGCAATCATTGCCAGTGCAACCTATGCACCGCGCAGGACACCAAGCTCCCGCGACGTAGTGCGTGGGACCTGTCCGACCGATACTTTCGGTTCTACAACAAAGTCATGGAAGATGTGCTGAAAGAATACCCCGACGGCCACATCGCCGTACTCGCCTACGGGCCCACGTCCCAGCCGCCGCAGGAAACGAGGATTAACAGCCACATCCTCACGCTCAAGGTTGCGGCCACGCCAAAAGAACTGCGAGAATGGGGCGACGCCGGCGCAGCGCCGAATCTTTACATGTGGCTGTGGGACGGCGGCTTCCTCACTGTCCGCCCAGACATGCATCCGATCGCCAAGCAGGTCCGAACCTGCCACGACCTGGGCGGCTTTGCGCTTTACTCTGAGATCATCGCAAATTGGGTCGTCAGCGCGCCGAAGTTTTACGTTCTGGCCAACCTCTTGTGGGATACGTCGCGCGACGTCGATCAACTGCTCAACCACTACTGCCACACCGCCTATGGCAACAACGCCGGTCCCGCCGTCGAACGCTACTTCAGCCGTTGGTGGAAGATCTACATGCGATTCGACGACCCCTACCGAACGGTCCACGGCTGGCGTAATACCGAACAATTCGAACATCTCACCCGCGCCGACCTGCTCGTTCTCAACGACGCAATCAACGAAGCTCAGGCCGCCGACATGACCCAGCGCCAGCGCACGCGGCTAGGCTTCCTCAAAACCTACCACCAGTGGATGATGCTCAACGCCGAGCAATGGCTCACCGCGCAGGACATGCAGAATCCGCAGTGGATTGCCGACCACTCGGCCGAGGGCATCCTCAATGCGCTCGATGCCGCGCACGACATCACCCCGCAATTCACCGCCATGTGGAACGATGTCATCTATCCCGACAAAACCGGATGGCTGATCGACATGAATTACAGCAAAGCCGACCCCGCACAGAGACGCGACTACTGGGGCAGCTTCACCGGCCAGTTACGCACCATGGTCGATAGCGCCTTCGAGTCGGCGGCCTACGACGCACTGTGCGCCGTTAGCGATCGCATGTCCAAGCCCGACGCAATGGCCTACTGGCAGGACGCCCGTCAGCAGCGTTCACATCTGGCAACGTGGATCGACGCGCAGATTCGCCGCCTCAATGGCGAAGGTGGCACAAACGTCGTCATCAATGGTAACTTTGAAAACAGCAAGCAAGGCGACCCTCCCATTATCGAAGGCTGGAAGGTTTACGAACAGTATGGCATGGTCGAAGGCGTTCACTCCAAATACGCCTTCACCAAAGGCTCCGGCCGCGACGGCTCGATCGCCGCGGGCATGGGACACGGCGCGTATCCTGAACTGCGCAGCTTCGCCAAGCTCGAGGCTGGCAAGCGTTATCGCTTGTCTTTCTGGTATAAAACTGAAAAGTACGAACGTGACGGCAAGTTCTTCATCTACCGCGTCAAAGGCGGAATGAACAAGACCCGTCCCGACGTCGAACGATTTTTCGCCCAAGGCCTCGAACCCACCGACGGCAGGTGGCAACGCGTCGTGCGCATCCTCTCAGTCGAACACACGTCCGACTACATGATCATGCTCAGCTTCTATCACGTGGGCGAAAATGAATGGGTACGATTTGATGATATCGAACTTCTTCCGTTATAAATTGCTCGTCCTCTGCCTGCTGCTGACGCTTCCCTGCGCAGCGCAGGCGATCACGCTCGATGCGAAGACCCATATCGTAATCGTCGAGACGGGGTCATTCGACAACGCCGGTGGCGCGCTGACCGATACTCTCAGCAAATACCTACTCGCCGCGCTGCAACGCGAAAGCCTCGATGGTGATGGCCCCACCGTCACTATCACCCTCGAAGCGCATTACGCCTTCTGGCAGGACATCCCGACCAATGAGCTAACCAGCGTCCGTGACATTGACAGCTTCACTGTCATCATCAGCGATGCGACCGTTCGCATCAAAGGCCTCACCCTCCTTGCCACCGGCTACGGGATGATGGACTTTCTCGAAAACGACATCGGCATTACCTGGCTGTTCCCTGGCGACCTGGGCGTAGCGCTGCCGGACAAACCGGTTTTCACCCTCAAATCAGCCACCCGCACGGCCCGACCGGCAATCGCCAGCCGCATCCTCAGCGGACATCTCTACCGCAACCGGCAATACGCTCTCAAGTACAACGTCTACACCGGTGCGCTCGCCGGTTGTAGCGGATTCTTCAAAGCCCATGACTACTTCAAAGCCATGCGTCCGCGGTTTCTCGCCTACTCGTCGCACGCCTTGTTTCACATCTATCCCCCGAAAAAGATAGCCGCAGAGTATCCGCAGATCATGCCGATCAAAGACGGCAAACCTGTGCAGGTCGACAAAATAAAGCCACCGCACGGCGGACCGTTTCATGCGTGGCAGCCTTGCTACGCCAAGCAGGCGACGTACGATCTGGCCATCGCGTATGCGCGCAAGCGTTTCGACGAGGGCGCATACATGGTCAGCCTCGGCGTCAACGACGGCCGCAACATCCTGTGCGAATGCGACCACTGTTCGAGCATCGGCTGGCCTCACGTTTATTACCAATTCGTCAATCGCGTCGCCGAAGCGTGCAAGGATTACTACCCCCCGCGCATGATCGGCGTCATGGCCTACGGCAGCGCAGGCAAATCGCCGGTCGGCATGTTGCTGCGCGACAACGTTTCCGTCACCGTCGTCGCACGCGACGCCGACGTTTTCCGCACATGGTCGACCATCTCGAGGCACTTGGGCATTTACGAATATCTCTATGGTTTGTGGTACTGGCTGCCGCAGATCCCCCTCGATGCGATGTCGAGCAACGCGAAGTTCTACCGCGATAACAACGTCGAAAACATCTACGCCGAGGCCTATCCGGTGTGGGCTTTCGACGGGCCAAAGCTCTATATCCGCTGGAAGCTGATGTGGGATCCGGACCTCGACGTACGCGCAGCGCTTGCGCGCTACTGCGAGGCCGCGTTTGGCAAGGGGGCTGCGCCCATGACCAAACTGTACGAACACTGGGCCGCGAAGGTTGCGTACTTCCACGAGCCCGACGGCTTGTCACCGATGGTCGATATGCATCTGCGCCAGAGGCCGGCGGAGCAGTTCGCCAGGTGCACCAAGGGCGATTACGCGCGGACCGACGCGCTGCTGTCACAAGCAGCGCTCGCGGCCGACACGGATGAGGATCGCAAACGCATCGAGATGGTCCGGACGTTTTTCGATTACAGCAAAACGCTGCACGCGATGTACGCGCTGGGCGCCGACTTGACCAACGCTGACGCGCCGATGGCAGTAAACGCCGCAGCCGACCGCATCAACGTCCTGCACACCAAACGCATCGCGCTCTCGGACACCATGGCGGCGCGTGACGAATGGTTCATCGGCACGTCCAGTACCCACGAGATGATCACCGAGACGCGCTGGGCTGCCGGACGCGACGTCGAACAACAGCTCGACGTCCTCCTCAAGGCGATGGCCTACACCGCCGCGAAAATCAACGGCCCCGATTCGTCCGAACTGCGCGACCTTTCTTCGGAACTACTTCGCTACGCCATCCCCAGCACAGTCGAGCCGAAGAAACCCCACGTTCGCAAGCAGCACGCATGGTACAGCAAGGATCGCTACGTCGTGATGCAGGTGGTCCAGGACGGCAACGCCGTCACTTTCACGCCGACCGCAAAAGGCGAAGCTCTCGATCCGACCAAGACCTATTGGATCAACCTCATACTCCTCAACGAGCCGATCGACGGCAAGACGGCGTTCGTCTTCGACTTCGACCTCGACGGTGCCGACGGCAGCGTGCAATTGATGGGACAAGTCGGCAGCAACAACCGCAGCCTAAGTGTCATCTCGCAAAACGTGTCCCTTCGCGCTAACGGCCAAAAGGCACACAAGCGATTCATCCTCGAACCGCTGTTTATCCACAACAAGACAGGCCAACCCGTCACGACCTATCGCCCCGCGGATGATGGTGACTTCGTCAAGTCCCACATCAATGTCTTCATCCTTTACACCCCACGATCCGCAAACGCGACACTCTCCGGCGTGGTCCGCGTCGATAAACTCACGTTGCCTCCCGTTGATACAGCACCGTAGCCGATGTCCGTGTTGCGGCAGCCTGTCCAGTCGGATTCATAGCCACTACGCGACACCAGCACCAAGGCTCGTCGCGTCGCGCAATCGAAATGAAGACACCGAAGACTCGGCTTGTTCGCAGAGGGGGCGTGCCCGACGTGGTTTACCAACGTTGCACGCCCGAGTTAGGATTGACAACAAGATGGAACTGCCGAGCCGATACAATTTCCAGTGGCAGTTCGCATCTTGGTTTAAGTGTCGAGAAACGTCTTTCTTGACCTCCGCGGGGTTCTACATAATCTTCAAAGCACGCATCGATGAGGTTACTCATGCACAAGCGATTCTTTCCTGCACTTTTGGTTTTGATGGCCGCAGCTCGCTGGGTTTGCGCCGGCGACGCGGGGACGGTTGAGACCGTCGCCGGTACCGGAAAGGCCGACGATGGTGGCTCGGGGGGACCGGCGCTGGAGACCAACGTGGGAATGCCCTTCGGCGTTGAAATCGGACCCGACGGGGCGTTGTATATCACCGAGGTGAGCAATCACCGCGTTCGCCGGCTCGATCGAAAGACCGGCCAGTTGACGACCGTCGCCGGATGCGGTGAGAGGGGGTATTCGGGTGACGGCGGACCGGCGACCGAAGCTCGGTTGAACGAGCCCTACGAGGTACGCTTCGACAAGCACGGCAACATGTACTTCGTCGAAATGATGAACAACCTCATCCGCCGCGTCGACGCCGAGACGAGAATAATCTCCACCGTTGCCGGCCGGCCAAAGATGGGTTTTCGCGGGGATAGCGGGAAGGCGGCTGACGCGTTGTTTCAGCATCCGCACAGCATCGCGCTGGACGAAAAAGGCTTCCTTTACGTGGCCGACATCGGCAACCGTCGCATTCGACGGATCAACCTGGTTAAAGGCACCATCGAAACCATCGCCGGCACCGGTGCGCGGGTCATGCCCAAGGACGGCACACATGCACGCGGCAACCCGATGATGGAGGCACGAGCGCTCGCCATCGACGGGCGCACCCTGTGGATTGCCCTGCGCAGCGGCCACAGCGTGTGGAAACTCGACCTGGAGACGGGCATCGTACACCACGTAGCGGGAGGAGGAAAAATGGGCTACAGCGGCGATGGCGGTCCGCCTGAACAGGCTACATTCAATGGACCAAAGGGAATTGCCGTCGGCCCGCAAAAAAACGTGTTTGTCGTCGACACCGAAAACCAGGTGATCCGGCGGATCAACCCGAACAAAGGCACGATCGACACCGTTGCCGGCATGGGGCCGCACGCGAAAGGACCAGGCGGCGACGGCGGACCGGCGACGCAGGTGGAAATGAACCGGCCGCACGGCATTTGCATCGCCCCCGACGGCTCGATTTACATCGGCGACAGCGTCAATCACCGCGTCCGACGAATTGTCCCGTGACAGCGCTGCCGCGTTGCGGGCAAGTCTACTTCCAGCCGCGCGGAACTTTGAACGTGCCGCGGTAGTTGAGGACCGCCCTGTTGTTGTGCCGGTTCAGGTCGTCGATCTTCTTCTCCGGGTCGATTTCGACGACGATCCGGCTCCAGGCATTGCCGTCGATGTTCTTCACCTCGACGGTTTTGAAGCGTGGCTTTAGATCGAGCGGCGCTTCGATCGGTCCGGTGTGCTTCTCGCCGTTGATCACCACGCGGCCAGTTCTTCCGTCCCGGACGCGCACCAGCACGTCGTCGACCGGCCTGGTGCCGTTATTGTAGACGCGGACCACCAAGTGCTCGCCGTAGACCAGCTCGATCGAGCTGTGGCCGATCGCCGGGTCCGGCTTGTCGAAGTCGAGCGATGCGGTTTTGACCGGCCGGACTGAAAGAATCGACGCCTGACCGGGCGGCAGGGTGAAATCCAAATACGCCCCGCGGTCCAGCGCCATGCGTTTTTGCCATAGTGTCTCTTCCGGCTGGCCGTCGTCGTTGTCGTCTGCGGCCAAGGTGACGTCGAACGTGCCGTGACATCGCCACACGCGCAACTGCACGGGGTGGGCGTCGTCGGTCATGGGATAAAACCGCGTGGTGAATTGGTTGGGCAGGTTTTCGGTCACCAGGGCGGCCACCTCGTCTGCGCCCTTGGTGTAGCTGATCGCGTGTTGCGGCCACATTAGCCCGCTCGATCCGCGGTTGGCCGCCAACGCGCCGATCCGAGAACGGATCACCGATCCGCGCGGCAGCGGATTGCGGTCCATCGAAGGTTGGGCCGGACCGTTCAGCCAGTCATGACTGTAGAACCACTGACAGATGCCTTTGTACGAATCGACTAGGAAGCGGTCGTCGCCGGTTATTTTCCAGTCGAACCAGTGCTGATCGGTTTCCAGCGACGCCCAGTAGTGCCGTAGCGGCGGCAGCGGCTGGTATTCCTTGCGGTGCGCTGCGCGAATCGCGTCGGAAACGCCGACCTGGTTGATCCACGGGATGTGGCTGCGCGGACCGTAGCGGCCCAGCGGCTGCACGGCGCTTTCGCGATAGCGCTCCTCGGCGGCGGTAAGATCGGTGAGATGATCGTGGGCGAGACCGAAGAACGGGCCAGCCTTCGCTTCCAGGCCGATGAGATAATCCGCGGCCCGCGGATGGCGGTTGTACCAGGTTAGATATCCGAGCGGCACGAGGATGTCCGTTTGATGCCCGGCGCTCTTCTTCATCATGGTAAAGGCCCCTTCGGTCCAAACGCCCTCGGGACCGACCCAGTGCGATTTAAAAATGTAGCCGCCTTGCGGATCATCGGCGATCCAGTGCTTGACGTGCCGGGCGGCCGCGAGTGTGCGGGCGTAAGCCACCGGATCGCCGTAATCGACCAACAGCCGCATGCCCAGTCCGCTGGTGCCCTCTTCCGAATAGTGGCCGGCATCCTGCGTGTACTTGCCGACGCCGTCGTCGAGCTGGTATTGCCATAGGCCGTCCCAGTAGCGACGCATGGATCGGTGGATCTTTCCACTCCCGTCCAGGCAGAGCATGTAGCCGATCCAGTTTTCCACGTGCGTAGAATCATCGTTCCAGACGCCGCCGTACTCCCCGGTTCGCACCTGTTTGTGGTCGATGTTCCAATGCACGTGCTCGCGCAATCGGCTGACCGCGCGCATCTGCCAGAAGGCCCAGTCGGGCACGCCGGCAGGTTTATTCGGCACGGGCATTGTCAGCGGCGGGACGTCGATTCCCACGATGTCGGGCCGCTTGCCGTCGACGCGCTCCCACATCTGCCGGAAAGGCATTCGCTTCGGGGCAAAGTGGGCGAGCCAGACAAGCGGCTTCTGCAGCCGCGGGTCGCCGTAGGCGTGGCCTTCCATCAGTTCGGCGTACGCTTCGCGCATCCATTCGACCTGGTCGTCAGCGGCTTTCTCGACAACGGCGTCGATTTCGGCCGTCAGCAGTTTCAAAGTGCTGCCGCCTTTTCCCATCACCCAGCGGACCGCTTGGCCCGCCGTCAGCTTAAGGCTGATCCCCACGCCAGGCAGTTCGATTTCCTCAATCTTTGCCGCGGCACCGCGGCCCGATCGCTTCCGCACTTTCATCGGCGGCTGATGAATGACCGGCCGGCCGGTGAGACGGATAACAAACCGCTGTTGCTTCTTCGACGCTCCGGGCTGAAGGACCACGTCGCCGGCCAGCCAGACGCGTTCGGTATCGACCGGTTCCTTCACTTCGATGCGCACCGGCGTCGGTTCGTTCAGCCCGTCGACAACCAGTTCCACCTGCACCCCGCGACAGCCGAGAGCCTCGCTGGGCGGTTCGGCGATCGCCTGAAAACCGCCGAAGGCGGGAGTGTCGAGCGTCCACGCCGGTGCCGCTCGCCCGACGGCACGCAGCGGATTCCAAAACCGCCGCGGCACTTCGGCCTGCAGCGTCGCGCCCTGATCGGTGTCCGGAAAAGAGTCGGCCGCGGCGAAGGTGTAGTCGACCGAACCGGCGACTTCCGCATCTTCGAACGGCTCGACGCGGTAGAAATCGATTTGCCCCATTATTCCCGCGCGGCGCTTGAGCAGCAGTTCGGTATCCTCGATGGCTTCGGGAAGCTGGGCGTGCCAGAACATCGCGTGCGGCACGTCGAAGTCCAGAACCGTTTCCGCTCGCTGGTCGAAGTTGGCGCGGCGGGCAAGACGTCCTTGAAAATGCCGCGTGGCAAACAGCCGCACGCGATCGTACGACGAGCCGGGATCGAGTCGGATGGCAAGTTGCTGCCCGCGAATTGACGGTCCGTACTTGCTGCCCGGCCACGGGCTTCGCAACAGTCCCTCGTACGGATAGGCGACTGGTCGTTTTGCATCGACACATTGGTTGATCCGCGCGAAGGCGAGCTTGACAGGGCGGTCGGGATGAACCTCCGGTAAATTGGCCCGGCTGATTCCGGTCCAGCCCATGCGGGCCAGGTCGCGTTCGCGTCTGCTTTCGGGCGGCGCGAGGGGGACCGGCGCGCCGTTCGGTTTTTCGCCCCGAGCAAGCGCGGCGACTTGCGCGTCGGTCAGCGGCTCGGCAAACAGGCAGACCTCGTCGACCGGATGTCCGATGGAGAAAGTTCGTGGAATGAGGTTCCATTGCCAACGGTATTCGCCCCAGTTCGTGGCCGTCAACTTGCCGTCCTCGAAGACCCGAATGCCTTGATCGCGATCCCAAACCGCGGCCAGATGATGCCACTGACCCGGCTTCCAGCGCCCGACGACGCTCTTCAGCGGCAACGGCGGAGCATACGCGCCTGCGTCAAAAAAGTTGAACAGGAACGCCTGCCGGCGGATGGAGAACGTGATTCCCATGCTCCAGTAGCCCGCGTTGCGGTGGGTGCCAATCGACGCGATGTGTGCCCACTCGGTCTCCTTCAGTTCACTTTTGGGCTGCACGAAAAAGGCGAGCGTGCCGCGATCGGTATTCAAAACGCCGAGCGTGTCGGTTGAGAACCCGGAACCCGCCTTGCCCACCGGTCCGTCGAGGCTGCCACCGGTGAAGCCTTCGTAAAACACGGGCGTAACCGTTTCATCAGCCACGGCAAGCGGGATGAAGCTGGCCAGTGCAAGGAAAACGGCGATCCAGCGATAGTGAGTGTGCATTTCTAGTTTTTCGATATGTAATATGCCGCAGCCAGTTGTTGGAGTCCAGGCTTTGGCCCGGATTATTCATGAGTTTACTTGCGGCCGTTATAATGCCATTTGCAACCAGGAGTTACCGCTATTCTACCCAAAACACCGCGCAAACTCGCTCAGCAGGGCAACGCAGACGAACGAAGAGCGCAAAGCAAGAAATCTCCGGGTCCTTCGCTCCTCTGCGTTGCAGATTCGTTCTCGCCACAAGGTCTGGTGAATAATCCGGGCTAGCCGTTGCGCTCGATGCGGCTTCTATTTGGGCACGACGAACTTTTGCAGGCCCTGGTTTGACGCTGGGACTGCAGTGCCACCCAAGATCATTTGATCGTCAAAACATACTTGCCAAATTGCGGCGACGATTTCATTCGGTCTAATGCCTCGTTGCCGTCGGCCAGCGGAAAGACTTCGTCGATGACCGGTCGGATTCCGTGTTCTGCCACTAGCTCAAGCATGGCGGCAAAATCGGCTGGCGATCCCATGGTCGTGCCTTGTAGGCGGAGCTGTTTCCAGAAGACCTTAAACAGGTCCAGCTTTGCCGGCGGACCGGCAGTCGCGCCGTAGTTGACAATGCGGCCGCCCGGCGCGGCAAGATTGAGAAGCGCACCGTAGCCTGGTCCGCCCGCGCTATCGATGATCAGATCGGGAGACCCGGCCCGCTTCGACATGTCCTTCCACCATTTCTCTTCTCTGTAGTTGAAGCCACCTGCCGCGCCTAAATCGACGGCTCGCTGAATTTTTTCCGCCGAAGAGGACGTAACCCAAACTTTCGCACCCGCCGCGACGCCAAACTGCAAGGCGAACGTCGCCACGCCACCGCCGACTCCGGTGACGAACATCGTTTCGCCTGCCTGCAGTTTTCCTTGAGAAAACACTGCTCGGTAGGCGGTGACACCAGCCAATGGCAACGCGGCCGCTTCGTGCCAGTTGAGATGCTCGGGTTTTGGATGAAGTTGCGACGCCGGAACAGCGACCTCGGTTGCCAAGGTACCATCGCGCGGCAGCCCAAGAATCGTGAATTCCTCGGACTGCGCCTCCTGCATGTCTCCCCAGGCAAGGCTGGGATTGATGATGACCTCGCGACCTTGCCATGTGTCGTCCACATCCGTTCCACAATGCGACACAACGCCTGCTCCATCGGAACCAAGCACGACCGGCGGCTCAATTCCGGGATACATCCCTTGCGTGATCCAATAGTCCCGACGATTGAGCGCGGCCGCATTGAGTTGCACCACGACTTCGCCCGCTGCGGGCTGCAAGTCTGGTCGATCTTCAAGTTCGAGGGACGTTTTAAGATGTTTGAGTGTGAGGGTTTTCATCGGCAGGCTCACTTTCTGGTGCGGACGTTCCAATTTGGGTCGGGCTCGTGCATTTGGTCCAGCAGGTTCCTCGCCTGTTTAGCAAGGTCCGGACGGCGCTCGGCGTAGTTACTTTTCTCACCGTCGTCGTTCGACGTGTCATACAATTCGACCGGTCCGGTGAACATCGGTTGGCGAATCGCTTTCCATTTGCCGAATCGCACGGCTTGGGCCGAGCCGCGCTCGTAGAACTCCCAATACATTTTGGACTGTCGATTCCACCGTTTTTTTCTCGGTTGGCCACGGAGTGTGGACGCGAAGCTGTCACTGTCAATGTCTTTGGGCGGTTTGACGCCGGCCAATTCCGCCACGGTCGCCATCATGTCGCCAAAGTACCAGTGAGCGTCGTCCTCACTGCCCGCGGAAATCGTGTCCGGCCACCACGCGATCGTTGGCACGCGAATGCCACCTTCCGTCAAGTCGCGTTTGATGCCACGCAGCGGACCGTTGGAATCGAAAAAGTCTGCTTTGTGCCCTCCTTCCTGATGCGGCCCATTGTCGGACGTGAAGAGGACCAGTGTATTCTCCGCAATTTTCAATTCTTCCAGCAGATCCAAAATGCGGCCCGTGTCGCGATCAATGTTGCGGATCATCGCCGCGAAGCCCTTCTCCGGTGCGGGCCAGTCTTTGGATGCGAACTCACCCAGGTCGGGCACTTCCATTCCTTTGTCGCCTGCTTCGTTGTTCGCGTGCGGCACGTTCATCGCGAAGTACAGGAAGAACGGCTTGTCTTTGTTTTCACGGATAAACCGCAGCGAATCTTCGATGAACAAGTCCGGGGCATATTGCTCGCGCTTCACGGCGACGCCACGCCCCGCTTGTGGCAACTTTGGATCTTGCCATGATTTCCACTTTTCGGCGACCACGTTGTCGAGCGGCACAACATCGCCGTTGCGGATCAAAAACTCCGGGTAAAAATTGTGGGCGTGCCACATGTTGATGTAGCCAAAGAAATGGTCGAAGCCGACGTCGTTGGGATTGGTAAAATTGTCGGGCGTTCCGATTCCCCATTTGCCCACGCAGGCCGTTGCGTAGTCGGCCTTCTTGAGCACGGACGCGATCGTGGGCTGTCCAGGTTGAATCACGATCGGCGCGGTCGAGTTGCCGCGGACGACTGTGCGCCCCATGTGTCGGCCGGTCATCAGCACGCTGCGCGACGGAGCACAAACTGTGCAGCCCGCGTAGAACTGGGCGAACCGCATCCCTTGTTTGGCCATGGCGTCCAATCGTGGCGTCTTCAACGTCTTCTGGCCAAAACAACCGAGGTCGCCGTAGCCGAGATCATCGGCCAGGATGATTACAACATTAGGTACTCTATTATCGTCTCTTGAATATGCGTTGTTTTTGGGATGTAATGACAGAATAAGAGTGAACGCGACAAGAATTAGGGTAGTTATTGTATGCCGTAAATAAACGGGTAATTCGTTAGATTGAGTCGGTTCGCCATTAATTGGTGAAATCATTGGTTTCCTTCGTCGAGTTTAGCCCTTTTGGTGAATGGGATTGTTTGGCCAAGTATCAGTTGCCGTAGCAAACAGGTCAATGTTTGATGTTGGATAACGATAACGAAATGCGCTGATTGAGGCAAAAGGTAAATGGGTAGGAAAGCCAAGAAACGGCGGCAATCACATGGATCGGCAGGGCATTCCACCAGCAACACATGCCCGGTCTGTCCCGATCACTTTGCTACCGGCTACGGCTTAAGAACAATCTTGCCCGCTAGAGTTCCTATTTTGTTCAGCGTGTTTTCTTCTTGCAAGCGATGTGCGTGGGCAGCTTCAGAAAGCGGCAGTTCCGTCGAGATATGAGCTTTCAGTTTTCCCTCGCTCATCCATTGGTTCATGTCGTCGGCACAGGCACGCAATTCATCGGGCGAAGCCTTGAACATGACGAAACCGTGCAGAGAACATTCCTTGACGTAGAACGGCCCAACGGGAAACTCCGGTCGGGCATCACGGCCAGCCATCAAAATGACGCGACCACGCTCGGCCATTTGTGCAACGATGGCATCGAAATCTGGTTCGCGTTGAGTTTCCCAAAATACGTTGAATCCGTTTGCCGCGAACTTCGTTGCCTCTTCTGACACGTTCTGAGTTTTGTAGTTGACCGCCAAGTCGGCACTGATCTTCTGGCACGCATCAACTTTTTCGTCGCTGCCCGCAGTCGCGAACACTCTCGCGCCAGCAGCCTTTGCCATCTGAACGACGATCGAACCAACACCTCCGCTGCCGCCTTGGACGAAGATGGTTTCGCCGGCTTGGATCTTTGCTTCGCGGAACAATCCAAGATGAGCCGTGACGCCGACCAACGCGTTGGCCGCGGCTGTTTCGTCTGCGACATCGTCTGGAGTGGGATACAGCCAACACTCGTCGACGGCGCAGAATTCCGCGAACGTCCCTTGCCGGCCGACCAAACCTTGGTTCGTGCCCCACACTCGATCGCCTTGTCTGAACCGAGTTGCGTCGGGGCCGAGTGCTTCCACGATGCCCGCCAAATCGCAGCCGATGATAAACGGCATCGGCAATTCCCAGTAAGGGGCTCCGTTGCGAATGTAAGTGTCGACGGGGTTTACCGCCACCGCGCCGACTTTGACCAGCACTTCGCTGCCCGTCGGCTCGGGCGTTGGCAAATTGCCAAAAAGAATATTATCGGGCGGTCCGGTGTGTTCGATATATGCGGCTTTCATGATGTTCCTCTTTGTAGAACATTGTCCCAATTGTTCCGAAACAGTTGAGACAACTGTTCTACACTCAGGCAACTTGTGCGAGCACATAGGGGCCTTTGGGGATGACGGCTATTTGGGCGTCCGCGCCGTATTCTTGCAACGACTCGGCGACGGCCTGTTCGACGGTCGGGACGCTTTCCACGAACAAGCTGTTGATCGTCGACGCGGGCAGACCATCGGTCACCACTTTGACCCGAGCTTTTTTCAGCACGTGCGCCAGTTTTTCCAACTGCCATTGATCGAGTTTAAAATAGTCACTGCCAAGAATTCGTTCCATGAACGCATCCACATTGACGTGCTCGCGGAACAGGTCCTGAAACTCGCGACTGCCGATGCCTTCACTCATGCTCGCGGCCAGAATGATCGCGCCGCCTTTCTTGACGATGGGCATCGCGCCGGTCAAGCCTTTGACGGATTGATAAAACGTCGTGTCAAGTGGATATCCGGCGCTGCTGGTGACGACAATGTCGACCTCTTCAGCAATCGTGTCGGTCACGACCGAGCGAACGAAATCAACACCGGCGCGAAAAGCGTCGATCATGTCGCCAGCAACAAACTTCAGCGGTCGCCGCTGGTCGTCAATGACGGCGTTGATAATAAAGTCGCAACCGGCATGCCCGGCGATCCAAGTGTTTTCTTCGTGAACCGGGTTCCCATCCAAGATGCCGCAATCGGCGTTGGGGTGTTCGAGAAAATTCGGTCCATGCCACACTTTCACGGTTTCCAGCGCCACGATTCCCGGACAGATCACTTTGCGACCGCCGGAATAGCCGGCCATCAAGTGCGGTTCAATCAGGCCAGTGGTGATCTTCAGATCTGCTTCGACATAGCGGGTGTCAATCCAAATCGGCACGCCCCGCGGACTTTCGCCTAGATAGGTATGGGTATCGAGATCTTGGCCGTTGTGATTTTCAATGCGATATTTGTCGACGATCTCCTGTCCCACCATTTCGACGAGTTCGCTGCCTTCGTTCGGTCGATGCAGTCCTGTGGCAACCAATATCAGAATCTTGTCCCGCGCGATGCCGCATTCATCGAGGACCGTCAAAGTTGGTCGTAGGATTTGCTCGTTCGGGACGGGGCGAGTGATGTCGCAAATAACAATGCAGGCCGACTTGGCGTTGGCGGCGATCTCTCTCAGCGGTCGCGTACTAATCGGATTGTCAAGCAACTCTCGGATGACGCCGTCGGGTTCCGCAAGCGGCGGAGCGTTTTTATAGGCGAGTGTGCGAACGACATTCTCATCGGGCAGCGTGACGTCCAAGCCAGTTCGACCATATTCCAATCGCACTTGCATGTTCGCATTGCCTGTCAATAAAAAAACCCGGTGACTCGCGAGAGGCCGGGTTTGTGATGGTCGTAGTTGGGGCCGCCAACAAAGCACTCTTTCGCGGAGCGAAAGGCGACGATGTACTAGGTGGCGTCTTCATTTGTCTCTTCGCCGCCCTCTTCCTCGTCTTCGGCCTTCTTCACCTTCTTCTTCTTCTTGAGTGCAACTTTGAGGACACGTACTTTGGGCAGGCCGAAAACCGAGTCGCCTTCTTTCCAGCGGTCAGCGTCTTGGAGTTTTTCCAAGCGCTCGGCACGGGTCAGCACGCTTCGTGTACGTACCAGGCCGCGATTTACTTTCAGGCTTTTGTCGATGGTCATCTTATTCGTTCCAGATACAAGACATTGAGAGCCTATCTCAAAACCGGGACTGGCTCTCTTGGCCGCACGTGCCTGTCCCGCTTTTGAGATAGGCTCTTAGTCAAACCACAGAGTATAAGGATGGGCCGCGTGGGCCACAACCGCTATTCCCTTTCGGCCCGTCGCACCATGGCCAAAAAGCGTTTTGCCGTGTCGGGGCGATCGTCGGGATTTGCGGAAAGACTCGAGCGAATGGCGTCGGCCAGGTACGGATTCAGGCTGGGCAGGTGCTCCAAAATATCGACTGGTTCGCGCGTGTCGTGGGCCAATGCCGCCTTGCCCGTGATGTCTTCGCCCGGCCACGGATGCTCGAACGTCAACAGACGATACGCGGTGACACCGAGGGCGAAAATGTCAACGCGCTGATCCGTCGACCGGCGACGCACGATTTCGGGGGCCATGTAAATGGGCGTGCCGGTCCGATTGCCGGGCTGGCGAAACGGTGGTGTGTTGGGCACGGTCAATCCAAAATCGATCAGCGTGGCGGTCTGTACTTCCGGATCACAAATGAAGTTGCGCGGGCAGATGTCACGATGGATAAACCCTGCTTCGTGGACCGCCACAATCGCTTCGGTCATCTGCCCGATCAGGCTGACCGCAACCTCTTCCAATCGGGGGTCTCGGTCGTTGATCAACGTCGATAAGCCTGGGCCTTCGATATACTGCATTAGGATGTATGGCTGGCGCTGCGTCGTCAGGCCGTATTCGTACGTTTCCACGACGTGCGGGTGCTTGATCTGCAAGCCGATCTCGCCTTCCGAAGGTTTGTTGAGTCCTTTGAATCGACTCTCAAACGCCTCGGTCTTTTCCTCATCCAAGAACTTCAGACCGACGCGTTTGCCCGTCTTGAACTCGCGTGCAACGCGGAACTTCGACATCGTGCCAGTAAACGCTTGCCGCTCCAACTCGAAACGAGAGGCCACATCCAGCTTGTTGCCGGTTAAGAGCGACTTGACCTTGCCAAGGATATCCACGTGCTGTAGCGCTCCGGCCTTAGATGTTTCAGTTTCAAGACTTCCCATGTTCAGGCAAACGTCGGAAGTCTGGCCGCCTTATTTGCCGCAGTAGTCAATCGCGCGGGCAATCTCAGACTTCAATTTCGATCGGTTTACGATGCGATCGATGTAGCCGTGTTCCAATAGGAATTCGCTGGTTTGAAATCCTTTCGGCAGTTCGATGCGAATCGTTGCTTTAATTGTCCGCGGACCGGCAAATCCGATCAAGGCTTTTGGTTCGGCGAAGATCACGTCGCCCAGCGATGCGAAACTTGCCGCGACCCCACCCATTGTCGGGTTGGTGAGCACCGAAATGAACAAGCCTCCTGACTGGTCATAGCGGGCCAGCGCCGCGGAGACTTTGGCCATCTGCATGAGCGACAAAATTCCTTCATGCATGCGGGCACCACCGCCGCTGCCACTGACAATGATCAATGGCAAGGCTTCCTCCGTCGCTCGTTCGGTCAGCCGCGTTAGCCGTTCGCCCACGACCGAACCCATACTGCCCATGATAAATGCCGAATCGGTGACGCCAAAAGCGACACGGCGCGCCCGAATCATTCCGCCCCCGGTGACCGCGGCATCCGACATCCCGGTTCGCTTCTGTTCAGCAACGAGGCGATCCGCGTACTTCTTCTTGTCCTCAAATCCCAACGGATCGGTCGGCCGCAAATCCGCGTCCCATTCCTCGAACGTGCCTTCGTCCAGCACTTGCCGAATTCGCTCGGCCGCGGACACATAGAAGTGGTGGTCGCACTCCGGACAAACGCCCGCACGCTTTTCAACTTCTTTGCTGAAAATCGTTTGGCCACAGCCTGGACAGCGTTGCCACAGGCCTTCGGGGATGCCGCGTTTGGGTCGTTTCATAATGAGAGCGATGCAAAGTGACGAAATACCCAATCACACAGGAATTCCTTACGCAGAGTAATAACTGCGTTGATGTTTGTCACTCCCTAAAGGCCAGCACGGGCAAGATGAATCAGGCGGGCACGAGTTTCTCGGGCTCAATATCGATCGATTCCCACTTACCGGAATCACATTCGGACGCCCACAAGTCGCCAATGTCTTTCGACGACAGAAAACAGTTCAAAAGGCTCGCCAAGGGCTCAGGCACCACGAGGGCGACGACGCCCGACTTGTGCTTCTTGATCATTTTCATCAGCGCCGTGTTAACGCGCTGTTTTGCCGCCTCGATCGTCTCGCCCTCCGGCGGGCAAACCAATTCGGGATGTTCCTGCCACTTCTTGTAAACCTTGGGCTGCTTCTGTTTAACTTCCTTGATCAACTTTCCCTGCCACAAGCCGTGATCGAGGTTCGCGAACGCCTCGACTTCCTTGATCTTGACGTTGCGTCCTTTCGCCAACGCTTGCGCCGTTTGCTGGGCCGATTGACACGGCGCAGTGTAGATGCGGTCCAGGTTCAATTGAACGAGTTCATCGACGGTTTGGGCGACCTGATTCTGGCCGTGCGCATTGAGCGGGATGTCCAGAGCACCTTTAATGCGACCTTGCTCGTCAAAATCTGTAGCACCGGGTCGCACGAGAATTAATCGTAACATGTTAGACATTCGTCCTTTTATGATACCGTGGCAAGTTCGGTCAGCCGTTGAATCGTGGGGGGATAACTTTCGTTTCGAAAGATAGCTGACCCAACAACAAATAATTGAGCACCGGCCTCGGCGCACTGCTTGATCGTTTCATCGTTCACACCGCCGTCGACTTCCAGCAAGACTTCGTCGCCGGCAATCTCGCGCAGCCGACACAGCTTTTCCAAAGCGACGGGATTAAACTGCTGGCCGCCAAATCCGGCGTTGACGCTCATCACCAGCACCAGGTCACACAGATCGAGACAGCTTTCGATGTCGGCGAGCGGTGTGTCTGGATTCAAAGTGATGCCCGCACCGGCACCCAACTCACGAATTCTGGTCAGCGTGCGACGTGTGTCCGTCAGCGCTTCGACGTGAACCGTGATGATGTCCGCGCCAGCGTCGAAAAACTGCTCGATGTATTGATCGGGATTCGCAATCATCAAATGAACGTCGAGCGGCAAGTTGGTCACGCGCCGAATTCCCTCGACCACGGGCATTCCGTACGTCAGATTGGGCACAAAAACGCCGTCCATCACATCCAGATGCAGTGCTTTGACGCCCGACTGTTCCAAATGACGCACTTCGCGCTCCAGGTTGCCGAAATCGCACATCAACAGCGACGGCAGCACGGCGGGTGCAGCATGGCGCAGATCAGATAGATGATGACGTCGTGACATACGAGCCAGCGAAAGGGCGAAGAAGGAAAGAATGGAAGTCCGCGGATAATCTTCAGACGGCCGTGTTTTCGAGCCGCCTGCCGGAAGTCGTGAACAACTGTGAGTTCAGTCTTGCCATGGTTGTGTGAGCATCAATCACTAACCCCGTGAACTCTACTTCAGATTCTGTTTGGTGAAAGTCAGATTGTCAGAGGGACGATTCTAGCAGCGATGGGAAGACTCGTCAGCCTTGATTCGCCAAGAATCGCGCAAGTTGTTTCTGCGTAGATATTTAAAGTGGCGTGCTTGTTGCGAATCCCAGTTTGACTATCCCCACCTCTTATCCCCCCTCACCAATCAAACTCCACCAAGAACCTCGACTTTCTGCGCACCTGCGAGATCACACTCTTTGCGATTTCTTGTTTTCGGGCGCGCACTTCTGTAAGACGAAATGGAATTCCGTCCTACAGTTTGGTTGCCGCACTGCCGCGCCGTTAAGCAAAGAAGCTGTTCTTGAGTCTTACATTACGCCAGCTTAAAGGGCTTGCTCAACTGAATCGTCCGCTCCGCCTTTTCATACCAACCTTGTGGCTTGAATTGCGACGTGTGCAAGTAACACTGGACGCGGACTTGGTTGCTGCCTTCGGTGAACGTGAACAACCGGCTCATTGGGGTGGAATGCTGGTGACCGTGACACTTTGTCAGGGCCGAGACGTTGGCGAAATGGACGCCCCATTTTTGCTCGATGTGGCTTCGGCCGCCAGTGCGATCATCGGGGTTGGTGTGCGTGTGCGCGCCCAGCCACAAATCGATCGCGCCGGGATGCTCGGCCAGATAAGTTTCAAACGCCTGAGCATCGGGCTTGTCGTCCAACCAATAGAGATACGACGCGCCTCGGGGACCGCCTTTTGGAAAATAGCCGTGGTAATTCGATTTCCATTGGCCGTCGGCGGTCTTCGTAAATCCTTCCCACTCGCCGGACGCGACCGTGGTTTCTTTGAGCATGTGATGATGGGCCGAGACGATGATCGAATCGGGATTGTCTTTCGTCAGATCCTTCCACCACGAAAAAGTTTCGCCCGTGACCGCTCCCGCCGGATAACCACCTCGTTCGCCGCGGCCGACCGGCGGGCCCATGTCGTTGCGGTCGCTCATCATCGCAAACAGCAAATTGCCAACGCGAAACGTGTATCGCTCCCAAGTTCCCTCGACGGGATAGGGGCGATTCTTCGGGTCCACGCCGGAGAACTCTGTGTTCTCGCCTGTAGGGTCGTGCCATTTGCGAAACCACCATTGAGTCTTTTCGTGGGCGAAGGTCGCGTCGTGGTTGCCAGCTAGAGTGTAGAATTGTTCGCGTACATGCTTGCGGGCAGCGCCGAATTGCCGAACCACTTCTTGGCCCTCGTCGTCCTTGGGCGCGCCTTGGTTGCCGGATGAGTCGCCCAAATGCACGGCAACGTCCCATTCAAACGGCGGACTGCCGTCATCGCCGCCTCGTTCGCTTTGACGGATGGCGTCGGCGAGGCTTTCTCGTTTGTGATGACGGAGGTCGGTGCCAACATGGGCGTCGGAAGTTGCCCACAAGCGAAAGGTTTTTGCGGTTGCCGAGCGGGCGGGTTTGGCAGCGATGGCCGCGGATGTGATCGCGCCGCCGGCGACTCCCGTCGCAACAACTCCAGCAGCTTGTTGCGCGAATTCGCGCCTTGTGAATGCATCGGATCTCATAAGTGCACCGTCATCGATTATTCTCGTTTGCAGATTAGCCAAACCAACATGCAGATTGTACCATAAGCATGATGACCGCGACGAATTTACTCGCCCGCGCAACATCGTAACGAGAATCTGACATGCATCCCATCAGTGATTACAAGCTGAGCATCACTCGTCGCCACTTTTTCAGCCGCACGAGCACAGGCATCGGAGCCGCCGCGCTGGCATCCTTGCTCGGTGACGAACTTCCGGCCGGCGAGTCGATTGGACTTCCCGGAATTCCTAACTTCGCCCCCAAAGCAAAACGGGTCATCTATCTGTTCCAGTCCGGCGCTCCTTCGCAAATGGACCTGTTCGATTACAAGCCCAAACTAAA
>CAYFJO010000167.1:0-21525 GCA_964343305.1 uncultured Pirellulaceae bacterium
CGGGTGGGAAAAGGTGTCAGGAACCTTTTATTGACTTGCGGTCGTGTTTTAGTAAGTTTCCCCGCATGGGAAGGCCACAGCGAGTGTCGAAGGGCGGATTGGTTTAACACGTTTTGAACCGCGCCAACGCCCGCTTGCCCATTTTTGAGGGCGGACGAAACGGGACCGGTCTCGTTTCAAAAAATGAGACCCGACCCCGTTTCGTGCGGCCCGATGGTATCGGTCAGTCGGTTTGTTTCGAAAGGTGAACGGTTTCAAGCGACAATCGTTTGCCCGATTGCATGCTTGCTCCGCCGACCAGTATGAGTGATTCGGCGCCGAGTGGCAGCATGCGATGAAAGAAACGATCCTCTTTGAGTTTAGCCACGACCGACCATGACTTGGCGTCGGCCGAGAGGCGTTGAAGATTGCCGCTGTAGGTGCTCACGTAAAGCTCCTTGCTAACCGCGAAGGCCGATGAGCCAAACCCCGTCATGCCTTCGCCGACCAAGTTTGGCCCTTTGGACCATTGATTCGTGGCCGGGTCGAAGATGTCCACCGCGGTTGAGGGGCCACCGACTTTTTGTATGCCGCCGATGACATACAATTTGCCTTCGAATTGGCCGACGGACAGGGCTCGGCGAACGAACGGTTGCTTTGGCAAGGGCTGCCATTTGAGTTCTTTGTGCGAGAGATCAACGACGTACGAAGTTCCGTGCCAGTCGGTCTTTCCGCTGATCATCGCCCAGCCGCCGACGACATGAAGTTTGTCGCCGATCACGACCGCGTCGTGCGACGAACGTGGGACTGGCATGGATGGCAACTCGCGCCACTTGTTCCGCGCCGGGTCGTACTCGGCAAAGTCCGCAACGGATTCCAAGTCGTGCTCTTCGCCCGCGTCGTTATGCGCCGTGAAACCGCCGACACGATAGAGCTTGCCGTTGTACGCGACCATTGCCAGACCTTGCAGCCGTGGCCCCTTGGAAATCGTTTCCCACTGATCTTGCTTTTTGAGGTTCAGCCGACTTAGCTCGTTCGATTGCGTGGCTGTGGAATACTCGTGGGCTCGTCCGTAGTGCCCGCCGTAGACGTAAAGCCAGTCGTCCACGATCGCCGCACCAAAACTAGTAAGACCTTTTCGCAAATCAGGAAAGCCTTTCTGCTTGTCGGCGAGAGTTTGTTGCGTGGGTAGTACGCCGATGGTCAGCCACAGCGCAAAGCATTGTACAAAGAACAGCCATTTTTGTTGTCGCATTTGTTATTCTCCATTTGGCGAATCGGACGATCACCTTCCAGGTCTGATCAGCATCACTTTCCGTTTCGGACCACGTCAGAGACGGGCCGCTGGGACTGGCTGATGCTGTCACCAGTGCCGCGAAACGACGGCCACCGGTCCGCTGGGCAAGGTTCCCAGCAATAGAGCGGAAATGAGGGTGATCGTGGTCATTGCTGTCAGGGATGGATTGGATCGATGAATAATTCTCCGTGCCGCCGCCGAACGTTCACTTGGCGTCAGCCATTTATCACGGCGAGTTCCGGGATTCGATTGTATGGGCTGCGCCGGCTGAAACGAACCGGAGTCGCCGCTCTGGGGTATGGAAACCAAATTGTTGACCGATTCAAATTTCCGTAAGTATAATGAATTTCCACCGTTTTCGACGATCTATCTCTTCGAATAACTCGTTCAGGTAAGTCTATGTCTCGCCAATTTATCGCGTGCTTTTGCCTTAGTCTGGCACTGACTCCGATTGCGACATCGGCGCTGGCCCAGCCGGCGGTTCGATTTCGCAAACTCGCCCCAGGCGTCACGATCACCGTTGCACCGAACACGCAAGAAGGCGAAACGTACACGGGTCCGCTGAAGTTGAGGTACCTGCCGACGGTTGATTTTACGCCCAACTATGCGCCCAAGACCGAAACGCTTTTTGAACGAGCCAAGCATGTCACGCTACGCCGCGAGGTTTGGGGCTTCGAGTTCATGTTCAAACCGCTGCGAATGATTGAGGCCGACATTCCTCAGCCCGATGGCCGAATGAAGAAGAAGAACATTTGGTACATCGTCTATCGCCTCCGCAACATCGGCGGCGCGTACGCACCCAAACCCGAAACGGACGTGTTTGGAAAATTCACGCCGGAGAAGGTCGACACGCTCGATCCGAAAGTCGTGACGATGCCCAATCGCTTTTATCCGATCTTTGTCATGGAAGGTTGGGTTCAGGATCCGATTACGAAGGAATACGCCAAGGTCCCGTACACGGACCGAGTCATTCCTTCAGCGTTGGGCCAGATACGTGACAAAGAAGAGCCGGGCGTGCCGCTGGCGAGCGAGCTTCCGCTGGAGGAAGGTGGCAAGAAACACTATGAAGATTTGGTAACGCCCTGCTTCCGCGACTCGGTTCAGTTTCATCGAATCATGTTGCCGTTGAGCAACGAGGAAAACGAAAACACATTTTGGGGCATCGCGACCTGGGAAGATATTGATCCCCGTGTCGATTACGTTTCGGTTTTCATTCAAGGTTTAACGAACGCATTTCGTTTCCACGAACTGCCGGATGGCAAACGCAAGTATTTGTACAAGACGTTGCAACTCAACTTTTGGCGCCCGGGCGATGCACTGAACGAATCGGACGATCGGATTCGATTTGGCGTGCCGCTGGTTTCCAATCCGTTGGATCAAATCCGGCTGTTCGAGATGTATAACATTCCCGGCCCTTCGATCGCTGTCTATGAGCATTTTCCTCAAACCCGGCGCGAGAATTTTGTCTTCCGGATCGACAGTCCGCTGGACGATAGTCTGGAGTCCACATTGCGGAAGGAGTTGAATGCGGGCACATTCTCCGAAGCGGTTTCGGATGGGTTTGCGGGTGCCGGGCTGCCGCTTGCCAGCCCGCCGACTCTGGAAATCGTGATCGATCTGAAGGAATGGCGATTTCAAGTCGATATTGAGGGCGTGAACCGAGAATTTCGCGTTCGCTACGATCCCCAGTACTGGGAGAAGATCGAGGATGGGATCGACGTCCAGGAACGGGTTGATCATCTTTGGATTTATCGGTAAAAAGACATGTTCAAAGAAAGGTCACCCTTCTTTGAACGATGTTTCCCGATGATTCACCTTTCTCGGAAGGATTGCGACAATGGCCCATAAGAAAGGTCAAGGCTCCAGCCGAAACGGCCGCGACTCGAATGCCCAGCGGCGTGGCGTCAAGAAGTTTGGCGGCGAGCGTGTGATTGCTGGAAATATCCTGGTCCGTCAGGTCGGCAACAGATTTCACGCTGGCGAGAATGTGGGCCAAGGCAACGACTACACCCTTTACGCCCTGGTCGAAGGCACGGTGATGTTTGACCGTAAGGGCCGGCGCATCAACGTGGTTCCTTCGGAGAACTGAGGATGCTTTTTTCCGAACCGTAAACATCTAACAGGGACATCCCTTTGGGATGTCCCTTTTTTTGTCGACCCGAAGTTGCGTACAATTGGCAAACCACCAACGCCCCAATGCAAATTCCTTCGTACAACCGGACAAGGAGATGGTTATGAGTTTTACAGAAAATCCTTACCAATCCCCATCTTACAGTTTCGCTGCCCAGGCTGCCGCGGACGAGCGGTCTGAGTTTATTGCCAAGACCTATCTACATCTTGCTGGCGCCATCGGCGCGTTCGTGCTGTTGGAAGCCGTGCTGTTGAACTTACCGGGCATAGAAGGAATTGTGGGAACGATTTTTCGTATGCAGTACGGATGGTTGATGGTCTTAGGCGGGTTCATTCTGGTTAGCTGGCTGGCCGAGTCCTGGGCTCGATCCGCGATTTCTACAACGACTCAATACATGGGACTCGGATTGTACGTTGTTGCAGAGTCCATCATCTTTGTCCCGTTGTTGTTTATCGCGAATAAACAGGATCCGAATATTATCCCCACGGCTGGCATAGCAACGTTGGGACTGTTTTCGATTCTTACGGCGATCGTGTTCATCACACGGAAAGATTTTTCGTTTATGCGAACGTTTCTCATGTTTGCAGGTTTCGCCGCGATGGGAATTATTATGGCGGCGATTTTCACTGGCTTTGCGCTGGGGCCCATCTTCACAATGGCCATGATTGCCTTCGCCTGTGCTTATATTCTTTATGACACATCCAACGTGATGCACCATTATCGTATTGGCCAGCACGTAGCGGCGGCGCTCGCATTGTTTGCAGCCGTTGCACTCTTGTTCTGGTACGTCGTGCGACTGGTGATGGCATCACGCGACTAAGTGTGGCCAGGGCCATTCCGAGCCCGTCTCTCCGGTATCGGAGAAACCAGACTTCGTTCTTGATGCTCTGATTATGATATGCACCGATGTTCGTCGACCACGTAAAAATCGAAGTGCATGGCGGTCGGGGGGGCGATGGCTGCATGAGTTTTCGTCGCGAGCGGTTTGTGCCGAAAGGTGGTCCGGATGGCGGCGACGGCGGTCATGGTGGAAGCATCGTGATCGTGGCCGAAGAAGGCATCAACAATCTGTCCAACGTGTCGCATCGCAAGTTGTGGAAGGCCTCCCGCGGCCAGCATGGCAAGGGTGCCAACCGCCAAGGGCGCAGCGGCGAAGATATGATGATCTTGGTGCCGCCGGGCACGGTGGTCATGGATGCCCAGAAAGGGTTCGTCTTGAAGGATCTCGCAAAAGCTGGCGATCGAGTCGTTGGAGCGCGAGGAGGCAAAGGCGGCAAGGGGAATACCCACTTCAAATCGTCGGTCAACCGCGCGCCGCGACAGTGGACATCGGGTGACGAAGGCGAACAACGAACGCTGGTGTTGGAACTCAAAGCGATCGCCGACGTCGGCTTGATCGGCAAGCCGAACGCGGGGAAGAGCACGCTGCTAAGCCGCCTGACCAAGGCCCGTCCCGAAATCGCAGATTACCCATTCACGACCAAGCATCCGAATCTTGGTCAAGTTCAGGTGGACTTCGAGCGGTCGTTCATCCTGGCCGACATTCCAGGTCTGATCGAAGGTGCCCACGAAGGCGTCGGACTGGGCCACGAGTTCTTGCGGCACATCGAACGAGCCGGAATCCTGGTTCACCTCGTCGAACCCACGCCGATGGACGCAGCGGACCCGATTGAAAACTACCGAGCCATCCGTCAGGAATTGCAGCAGTACAATGATTCTTTGATCCGTCGTCCGGAGGTTGTCGCGGTCACGAAAGCAGAATTGCCCGACGCGGCCGAAGTCCGCAGCCGATTGACCGACGCGGCGCAGTGCGAAGTGCTTTTGATTTCCGCGGTAACAGGCGAGGGATTGAACCAACTCACCAGCAAGGTGTTGGATTTGCTCGCCCAGCGGCAAGAGGTTTGATCGTCGATGCCTGAGAACGAGTCAAGGTCGTTGGTGGCAGTCGATATTGGTAATTCGGCTGCGAAATTCTACTTGTTTTCGTTGGACGACGATATCGAGTGTCCCGAACCCATCAAAGATGCTCGATCACGACTCACAGACATGACTGGGTCAGATTGGTTTCAGCACGTCATCGCGGATCTTGTGGCGGACGTCGATCCGACAACCGTTCATTGGTCGATCGCCAGCGTCAATGATCCATTCAAGACACTCGTATTGGATTGCATTTCCAATTACCGGCCGCTGGACCGAGTGGCGTGTTTGACAAACGGTAATGTGCCGATTCGAGCAAGAGTTGATCAGCCGGATTGTGTCGGAATCGACCGGCTCCTCAACGCCGTCGCGGTGGCAAAAGTAAAGTCGCCGGCATGTCCCGCCATCGTCATTGACGCGGGTTCGGCCATCACGGTGGATTGTGTTTCCGGTGATGGCGACTTTCTTGGCGGTGCGATTCTCCCCGGCTTGCAAATGCAACTGTCGGTGCTGTCAAAGGGAACGGACCAACTTCCACCCCTTGAATTCGATCATTCCTCAGAGAAAGCAATTGGAGCTTCGACGGAAAACGCCATCCGGACTGGTGTCGGACGTGGAGCCATCGGCGCAATTCGTGAGTTAATGGCATCGATGCAAGAGCAATTCGGCAACGACGCGAACCTCTTCTTCACCGGTGGAGACGCACGTCACTTCCATGAGTTGTTTTGTAATCAGTCGCAACATATTCCGCACCTTGTTGGCTTGGGAATCTTGCACGCGGTCCGTCAAATGGCGATTTTATGAGCAACGCTGATCGACGAACGACACTGTGCGTTGCGACACCAACGGGACGCGGCGCAGTTGCGACAGTCGTGGTTCGTGGCCCCAACGCTGTGGAAATCGTCTCAAATTGTTTTTCATCTGCGGCTGGAAGACCGCTGGCATCGTTTGAGCCGTGCCGGATTGTGTTTGGCAAGTGGACCGGCGGCGAACGCGGAAACGAAGAACTGGTCGTTTGTCGGCGCGACACTGAAACGGTCGAAATCCATTGCCACGGCGGACACGCGGCAGTTCAAGCGATTTGTCAATCGCTCTCAGCCCAAGGATGCAAATCCGATGACTGGGCCGAGTTCGTCAAACGACGGGAAGACGATCCGATCGCGGCGGATGCACTGGTCGCTCTGTCCGAGGCACGAACAGAACGAGTTGCCGCGATACTCATGGACCAGTATCGCGGGGCGCTTCGTAATGCCGTGACATCGGTGATCGATGCGCTTCGCCATGACAACCAGACATCCGCACAAAACCAGTTGCTTCAACTGCGACGAGCCAGCCAAGTCGGATTGCATTTGACCGAGCCGTGGCGGATCGTCATTGCCGGGCCGGCAAACGCCGGCAAGAGCAGTCTCATCAATGCATTGCTCGGTTATCAGCGAAGCATTGTTTTCAACGAGCCAGGAACGACGCGCGACGTCGTCACGGCCAATACTGCTTTCGATGGCTGGCCCGTCGAACTGGCCGACACGGCTGGGTTTCGACACAAGCATCAACCACTGGAAGCGATCGGACAATCGCTGGCCGAAGATCGAGTGGCGACGGCGGATCTCGTTGTGCTCGTATTCGACATATCGCAGCCGTGGTCGACGGACGACCAAAGTCTGATTAATCAAACGAAGCAACCTGTGTTGGTTCACAATAAGTGTGATTTAGCCACTCGATCCGACGACCATCCAGACGGCTACTGGGTGTCCGCCAAAACGGGCGAAGGGCTAAAAGGATTGATCGAACAGATCGTTCAGCGACTCGTCCCCACACGACCAGCGCCTGGCTCTGCAGTACCGTTTCGACGTCAACACGCTTTGATTGTTTACAAAGCTTTGCACCTGATGGAGACGCTCGCACCGTCTGCCAACGCCATCGACGTGTTGTGCAAGAGTTTTTAGAATCATCCGGATTAAATTCGTTCATCCAGCGGAGCTTCCCCGTCCGCCTTGCCCCGCGGCGTGTGTCGAGTTTGGTTGGAGAAAGAGGATCAATGTATTGACCGATACCGCGAGGCTTAGCAGGACCAGTCCCAGTGCGATGGCGAGTTGGAATTGTCCTTGGCTCGTTTTCTCGACGATGGCCGTGGTCAAGACTTGTGTGTGTCCGTGAATGCCGCCTCCGCCCACGATCATGACCGCGCCCACTTCGGAAATGCTGCGTCCAAACGCCGCCGCGATGGCTAAGACTAATCCCGATCGCGCTTCCCAAAGGACCGTCCAACGTAGTTGCCGCTGCGTTGCGCCGAGGCTCCGTAGTTGGACGATCAATTCGCTTGGCACGCTCGTCACGGCTGCCATCGTAATGCCAACGACAAACGGCAAGGACAGGATCATTTGCGCGGCAATCATCGCGCGCGGCGTGTAAACCCAGCCCATCCATCCCAACGGGCCGCTGTGCGAAATCAACATGTAGATCAACAGACCAACGAACACCGGCGGCATTGCCATGCCCGTGTGGACCAAGGTCTTCCAGAGCGGTTGAAGACGGCCGGTCGACAAGCCAAGCCACGCACCCAGCGGAATGCCAACCACGGAACTGATCACAACCGCCGTCCCCGAAACACGGATCGACAACCAGAGGATGGACCTGAATTCCTGGTTAAAAATGTCCATCCGATTATTCTGTCGTTCACGGCAAGACTAGGGAAGAGGATGGCCGCCGTAGGACGGATTGCCGAATCCGTCCGCAAATGTCCGATTAGGCAATTCGACCTACAATTGTCCCACAGAAATCGTTCGCCGGATTTCATCCGTCTTGAAACCCAATGCTTTGGGACACAGCACGCCGGGCAGCACGACCACGTCGTAAAGCTCCGCGACGACGCCTTCGATCCGCAGCCAGTGGACGACGTCGCCGGTGCGCAGGTCGATGATCTGAACCGCACATCGTGGCTCGGCATGCTTGGCGGCAAGGTTGTCGTCCAACTCCAGTCCGCTGAATGTGCGGTTGTCGCGGGGTTGTGAGAGTCCGACGATGGCATAGTCGCCGATAAATGACAGTCCGCGCAAGTAACCGGGACAAAAGGTGATGGGTTCGAACGTTCCCGTCGTCCTGTCGACGCGGCCAAAATAGCCGGTGCCGGAATTCAACAACCACAGTTCGTCGCGATAAAGCCGAGGCGAGTGCGGCATGGAGAGGCCGTCCGCGACAACTTGGTTGCTTTCGATGTCGATCACACAACCGCCGTCGCGGCGCCGGTCGCGCCAGCCGTCGGCAACGTCCGTTTGGCTGACCGCGGTCACGTAGCGCGGCCGGCCGGATTCCATCGCCAGTCCATTCAAATGGCAACGGTCCTCGGCGGCGAGCCGCGTGATGAACGAGGGTTTCCAAAGCGGGACAAAACTGTGTGTCGGACTGACCGTGGCCAGGCAACTGAACAGCGTGTTGACGAACGTCAGTTGTCCGGTGTTGTCGATCGCCATGTCGTGGGTATCGATGTCGCCCGTGACATAACACATCTGCGGCACGTACAAACGGTCGTAGCCACCGACTGATTGGCCAGTGTCGATGATGTTTTCGAATCGCCAGATCTGGTACAGCGAACTCATCCAGATCGTGTCGCCGTTCGACCAGAGTCCCATGCAGCGATTGAACGTCCGCTCAAACACGGACAGCCGGTCTTCGCTCTTGAGCCCGATGAAAAACAGTTTGCCGGATTGATAGGTCGTGAAGGCCAGACTGATTCGCATCTCGGCTAGCCACGAGTTGAATTGCCGGGACCCGAGGATTTCCAACTGCGGTTTCGGGCTGTCGATTGGATTTGTGGACACTTGCCTCTCCTGCCGGGCTCCTAAACCCTTCAATCGACACAATCGGCCGCGAAATGAAAAAGTTCCGCGTGCAACTTTCGGTTTGACCTTTGAGTTTTTGGCGTCGGCCTTTACACAAGAACTAACTCAATAACCTCATTCTGCTGCACGCCCCGTGTTGTGTAAATGCGAACGGGCAACTTCTCCAAAGTGACGCATCCAACATGTCTAAAAAGCAAAAGCAGCAAACCAAGCCCGTTCCCGCGCCGCGCAAAGAGCACGCCAGGCGAACGCTGCGCACCCAGTTGCTGAAAATGATTCTGAAGAACGAATCGAAACGCAAACCCGGCAGGCCGGGGTAACGGGGATGTAGGACGGATTGCCTAATCCGTCCCTGCATCAGCTCGGACGGATTGGAAATCCGTCCTACTTATGAACTGGGCAAACGCCGTTGGGCTGTGGACAGCAAAGTGCTCATCAAATCGCCCGCGACTGCGTTGTGTTCGTGGCCCAACATGTGTCCCAGTTCATGCAATAGCACGGTCAATAAGTCCATGCGATGTGCCGCGACATGATCGCCGATTGCGCGGTAGCCTACACCGGCGATGAACGTGAAATCTTCATTGTCCAGCGGCGTCGAGTCAGCAAACCAGCCGAATCCAGCCGCGTTGTCGTCCAGCAAAATGGTTGGTCCCACGGCGAGTGCCAACTCGGCACCGTATAAATTTGTCACGCGGACGTCGACTTGTTTGAGCGATTCTACTTGGTAGGACGTCAAACCCGTGCCGGCCCAAATGTTGATCGCCGCGGCGACCAGTGGCGCAAGCTCGGTCTGGTTCAACGCATCCGCATCGTTGGGCAACATCGGCCCCTCCGCGGCTCGCAATGCCACTGGCCAATTGCCGATCAAAGGCGCGTCGGTGGCGGCACCAAAAGCAACCGCTCTGTCAACCAGCCCGTCGTTGTTGAAGTCTTGATAGAACGAATTCCGAGTGGCGCGATGAATCCCGACATCGATGTCTCCATCACCGTCCCAATCCCCGATGATCGGAGTGTCGCCACTGATACCAAAACGCACGCGGCGGTCAACGGTCCCATCCTTGTTGAAGTCTTGGATGAAAGACGCGTCAAGGTCGCGATGTATCGCCAAGTCGTCGTCGCCGTCGCCGTCCCAATCGCCGACGAGAGGCACGTCGCCACTGCCGCCAAAGTTGAACGCAAAATCAATCACGCCGTCGGAACCGCTGTCAAGAAAGAATTTCGAAATGTTGCCGCGATAAACTCCAATGTCGTCACCACCAAGGCCATCCCAATTGCCAATGATGGGCGTGTCGGTGGCAATGCCCAGGCGCGTGATCCGATCAGAAATCCCATTGTTGTCAAAATCCAGATAGAATGTTGCCGTGACTGGACGAAAGACACCGATGTTGTCGTCGCCATCGCCGTCCCAATCGCCCACTAAGGGCACGTCGCCGCTGGACCCGAACTGAATTCGAATGTCGACGACTCCGTCGCCATTTGTGTCGAGGAAAAACGTTGATGAGTTGCCACGGTAAACTCCAATGTTGTCGTCGCCATCGCCATCCCAATCGCCCACCAGGGGTGTATCCGTGCCAGTGCCAAAACGGATCGTGTGGTCGACAACGCCGTCATTGTTCGCATCTTGGTAATAGGTGGCCGATGCGGCGCGAAAGACCCCCACGTCATCCGTGGTGCCGCCGACGCCCGCGACTTGTTGCACTTTCAAAGTTGCCGCTCCTTGAGTGAACACGGAAAACGTGTTCCCATCGATCATCTCGTCGGCCTGCATCGTCCAACCGGCACCATTGTTCACGGTGTCGTCGTTTCCGCGCCTCACGATCAGCATGTTGGAGGTGCTGGAAAGATTGACCACGTCTAAAAAACTGAGGTTGAGCGTATTCGGACCGCTGCCATCGATGTCCATCGCCTCGATGTCGACAATGCGGTTGTCGCGCACATTGGGCAGATCTAATGTCAAGTTGCTTCCATCCAATCGAAGTGTGTCCGTGCCCGTGCCGCCATCAATCAAGTCGAGATTGACAGGCCCGCTGAAATTGAGATCGGTGATGGCCAAAGTGTCATCGCCTTGGGCGCCGTGAAGAACATCGACTCCCGCACCAGCGACCATGACATTTGCCCCGACACCACCGATCATCACATCGCCGCCACCCGAACCGGTCGCCGTTCCCGAATGTGTTCTGGCACCGGTAAAATCGCCGCCGAACACCACATAGCTTTCGCCATAGCTGTTCACAAAACGATTCCGTGCTCCGACGGTGAGGTCGTCGAAACCGTCGCCGTTAAAGTCGAACGCGCCTCCGACCGAGAATCCCGCATTGTCGCCGGCACTTTGACCATCGACGCTAAAACCGATCGTGCCGTCCAACAGCGACAGTTTGACATTCGCATCGTTCATGCCGTCGATGTTGTCCAGATTGGTCTCCATGTTGCTGAATGTGTCACCAAAGATGATGTACGCTTCACCGTGGAACAGCAGGTCGCCGCCTTGCCCGTCGCCAGCCCCGTCGGCCCCGATGATCAGGTCCGCGAATCCATCTCCGTCGACATCGCCCGCGGCAGCGACGCTGCGCCCGGTTAGTGACTGACCGTGCCTCCCGTCGAAACGAAATCCCTGTGCTTGATTGGGGCTGTTGAGCCCCGCCAGCGGCACAACACCACGGGTCGTCCCCCAGTTTGCCCGGCCAAACACAAGATAGGCCACACCCGGGCCGGGACGTGTGTCGCCGTTATTCAAAATGGCACCCTCCGTGCCAACCAGCAAATCGTCGAACCCGTCGCCATTCACATCGCCCGCACCACTGACAGAACTTCCTGCTAAGTCCTGGACGTTCGCGCCGTCGAGCCGAAAACCGTTGGTGCCGTCCAGTGTCGAAAGTTGAAAATCGCCGTTGACATCCAGGCTGTTTTCGACCGCCGTCTGTCCGAAGACGACGTGGGCCTCGCCCGAGCGATCAATTCGCGGCTGCTCGCTGCCGATGATCAAGTCGTCCAAGCCGTCTCCGTTGATGTCTCCCGCTCCGGCAACCGAAATGCCGGTCGTATCGCCAATGAGATTGCCGGTGAGACGAAATCCCGTTTCGACGGGATCATTCACGTCAAGCTGCGCCAAGTCCAGCGTGCCCAGCGTGTTGGCAAAGCTGGTGCGGCCGAACACAACGTATGCTTCGCCGGTACGATTGTTGTTGCCTCGGCGTCCGGGCGAGCCGATGATCAGATCGTCGAAACCATCCCCGTTAAAATCACCGGCATTGCCAACCGATGCACCAGAAAAGTCCTCGGCATTGATACCGGTCAATTGAAAACCATTCGTTCCGTTCAAAGACGACAAATTCAACGGGCCGTTGGCCAGCGACGGATCGCCAAAAACGACGTAGCTCGCGCCCACATACTGGTTGGCGGCATTGTGGTCGAACCCAATGGCTCCGATTGCCAAGTCCGCCAATCCGTCGCCGTTGATGTCGCCAGCACTGCTGACCGAGTAACCGGCGTAGTTTCGTTCATTCTGTCCCAGGACATTCTCACCGTTAATCCGCAGGCTGTCGGTGGACACATCCACAATGCCTCCGAACCCAACGCCCACGCCGCCGAACACGAGGTAGCTCTGGCCGACGCCGAAGAAAGCGGTGCCTGCTTCACTGTATCGTGCGCTGACAAGCACGTCTTCGAAGCCGTCGCCGTTGACATCACCGAGTCCCGTCACGGCGTGGCCCATGTGATCCGCCGGAGTGAGCCCCGGCATGCGAAATCCGGTGACGCCATTGAGGCTGCCCAAGTCCAGCCCGTCCGGCGCGATGAGCATCGTGCGATGCTCCAACGGTTCCACGGTGCCGCGCAGCCGTTTACTTGTCACATGCCGAGATGAGCGACGCAGATTGCGCCGGGCCAAGTCGATGAGAGAATTCCATGCGCGAGACCACATTCTTGACACCCATCTGAGTCATACGCACTAGCGCCGCCGGTTGAACAAGTCTTTGAAAACCGGAACTCTACTTCTGCCTCTTTAAGGTAACAATCGAATTCCTGTGCCGAGTAACGCGTTCATCACGTCAAGGGTTGAGCCTCCGTGCCCATGTCCCAACACGTGTCCAAATTCGTGAAGCAACGTCGTCAACAAGTCCATTCGGCCGGCGGCAATGCCATCGTCGGCGGACAGGAAGCCAGCGCCGGCAACAAAAGTGAACTCTTCGTTTTCATAGGGTGTGCTGTCGACAAACCAGCCAAAATTGGCCGCGTTGCTGTCGACCAACACCGTGTTGCCCAGCGTCAGCGCGAGTTGGGAACCCTGTAGGTTTGCCAGTCGAACATCGACCTGCTCGAGTCGTTCGACCTGCGACGACGTTAAACCCGTTCCTGCCCAAATGTCGATTGCCGCGGAGACAAGCGGTTCCAGATCGCCCTGGCTCAATGCTTCAGCGCGACCGGACGCAACGCCCGCGGCTTGCAGCGCCAACGGCCAGTTTCCGATGATTGGTTCGTCGGTCGTTGCCCCAAACCTGACCGCAACGTCAACCGTCCCGTCGTCATTGTGGTCCTCATAGAAGGCGGCAACGCTGGCTCGATACACGCCGACATTGACGTCATCGTCGCCGTCCCAATCGCCCAGAATCGGTCTGTCGCCGGGGATACCAAACCGAACCATGTGATCGACCGTGCCGCTTTGGTCAAAGTCTTGGTAGAAGGTCGCGTTGCTATCGCGGCGAACGCCAATGTCGTCGTCGCCGTCGCCGTCCCAATCAGCAACCAGCGGTGTGTCGCCCGCGGCGCCGAAACTGACCTGTAAGTCCACGCTTCCATCCAAGTTGTTGTCGAAATACCACTTGGAGTTGCCCACTCGATAAACGCCGACATCGTCATTTCCATCCCCGTCCCAGTCGCCGACGATCGGCAGGTCGGTGGCAATTCCAAAATTGAACGTGACGTCGGGCGTCCGGTCGCCGTCATAGTTCAGGCTGAACGTTGATGTCGATGGGCGATACGTGCCGATTTCATCTGTTCCATCGCCGTCCCAGTCGCCAACCAGCGGAATGTCGCCAGCCGATCCAAAGGGGATATTGAGTTCGACGACCGGGTCCAGGTTGGTGTCTAACAAAAAGGTCGAGCTGCTGCCGCGGTAGAGTCCGACATTGTCGAAGCCGTCGCCATCCCAGTCACCGACCAGCGGCGAATCCGAACCGACACCGAAGCTGATCGAGCCATCGACGATTCCATCATCGGTTGCGTCGAGATAGAACGTTGCCGCCGCCGCTCGAAAAACACCAATATCATCGCCTCCGGTTTCGACTTCCACTCGCAGCGTGGCCGAACCTTGCGTAAACACTTCGTACAACCGCCGATTGATCACTTCGCTGGGCTGAGCGGACCAGCCAGCGCCGATGTCCACCGTATCGTCAGCTTCACGCCGGACAGTCAGCGAGTTGGACAAGCTGGACAGATTGATCACTTCGCGAAAACTCAGATTCAGCGTGTTCGGCCCGCTGCCGCGAATGTCGATCCATTCGATGTCCACGATTCGGTTGTCCGGTACGTTGGGCAGGTCCAAAGTCAGGCCGGTGCCATCCAGTCGCAGGGTGTCGGTACCCGTTCCGCCATCGATCAGATCGAGATCCATGAGTCCGCTGAACTGAAGATCCGTTATGGCCAGCACGTCATCCCCGGCGCCGCCGTGCAGAACGTCGACTCCCGCAAGGGCTACCATGACATCGTCCGTGATTCCACCGATGAAGATGTCATTTCCGTCCGTCCCGACTTCCGATTGGGTGTGAGTCACGGCGTCATGAAAGTCTTCACCGAAGAACACATAGGCCGCGCCCGTGGAATCGCCCAAGTTGGGGGCCGCGAAAGGTGCGCCGATCGTCACATCGTCGAATCCGTCGCCATTAAAATCGAAGCCGCCATCGACAGCGAATCCGGCGAAGTCGTTCGTGCTTCCGCCGTCGAGCCGAAAGCCGTTCGTCCCGTCGAGTCGAGAGAGGTCCACGTGGCTGTCGTGTGCTCCATCGATATCATCCAGGTTGGTCCGCAGGTTCGCCCACGTATCGCCAAACACAATGAACGCTTCGCCGTGGTCGGGTGGATCGCCGTTTTGTCCAGCGCCCGCGCCGTCGGCACCAATGATCAGATCCGCGAAACCATCGCCATCCACGTCGCCGGCGGCACCCACGCTGCGTCCGGTGAAATCCTGATTTCGGCTGCCATCGAAACGTAATCCCTCCGGCTGAGAGGCGTCGTTAAGTTCCGAAATGTCGAACACGCCATCATTCAACCGCCAATCCAATTGGCCAAGAATCAGATAGGTCACGCCGGGTCGGCTGGTCTCACCAACTTGCAACGTGGCCGTTTCGGCACCGACCAATAGATCGTCTAAGCCATCGCCGTTGATATCGCCGGCTCGGCTCACCGAACTGCCGGTCCGGTCGTCCGAGTTCGGTCCTTCGAGCCGGATGCCGTTCTCACCGTCGATCGAGGCGAGCTGAAAATCACCGTTTTCATCGAGTCCGCTGGTCATATCGGTCTGTCCAAAGATGACGTGGACTTCGCCCGACTCGTTCGCCATCGGGTCGGCTCGTTCGCTGCCAATCACGATGTCGTCCAAACCATCGCCATTGATGTCTCCCGCACTGTCGACCGCAATGCCCGTCGAATCGTATGCGTCGATGCCGACCAGGCGGAAACCGGTGGCGACCGGATTGGTAAGAGCGAGCACACTCAGGTCGACCGACCCGGCCGTGTTATCAAAACTGCTGCGTCCAAACACCACATACGCCTCACCAGTCACGTTCGGCACGATGTTGGTGCTGGTTCCCGGCGCGCCGATGATCAGGTCGTCAAAACCGTCGCCATTAAAATCGCCGGCACTGCCCACCGACGCGCTCGAATTGTCCTGGGCGTCAATGCCGGTCAATCGAAATCCATTCGTTCCGTCCAGCGCCGATAGCTCCAACTCACCATCGGCCAGTGTCGCGTTGCCAAAAACGACATAGCTCGCGCCAACAAACGGTGCGCTACTTCCGTCATAGCCGTAAGCTCCGATCACCAAGTCGGAGAATCCGTCGCCGTTGATGTCACCGGCTCTGCCCACAGAGTAGCCGGAGAAATCATAGAAGCTCTCGCCGTTGAAGCGCAGGCTGCGCGTGTCGACATCAAAGAAGCCGCTGGAAAAGCTTTCGCTTGCTCCAAAAATAAGGTAGCTCTGCCCTGCGTCGATGACGCTATTGGGTGTGTTGCCAGGCGCCCCGATCACGACATCTTCGAAGCCGTCGCCGTTGACGTCGCCTAATCCCGAGACGGCCCGCCCCATGAGATCAGAGCCGATCAGGCCATCCGCGCGAAATCCGTCACTACCGGCCACTCCGTCCAAGTTGAAGCCGTGTGGAGCAGCCAACAACGCGCGGAACTCCAACGGCTCGGCCGCGCCGCGCAATCGCTTGACGGGCGAACCGTGGCCTAGGCGGCGCCACTGCTGCCGCGCATTCTTGACAAGTGTAGCCAAAGCGCGAAGCCACATGTTTGCTTGACCTCTGATCCGGAAGAAGATTGCCAACGAGTGGTCGCTGGGCAACCCCCCCCTAGGTTACGATGTCAGAGACGGATTGACAAGAAGCAAATTGACAACTCGATCGCAAAACACGGTGCAAATCATGTTATTCTAGTGGGTTGATGTATTACATTTTCCCCATTACATTAAGGGCGCAAGATTCGCGAACGCGAGGAAACTCGTTCCAGCGATCAAATGTTCGGTCTTTACAAGCTTAATCTGTTTACGTTCAGGAGATTTCAATAATGAACCGATCTGCGTTTTTCTTCATGTTAAGTATTGTGGTTCCCACGATTTTAGGTTGTGGTGGCGCCGCTACCGAACCACTTCCTCCAACGGCTGAAGTTACGGGGACAGTAACATTGGGGGGGGAACCGGTCGAGGGTGCGAGTGTGAGTTTCGTCAATGGAGGTTATGCCGATAGGGCAACAACCGATGCGTCAGGAAAGTACACGGTGAATGCATACCTCGGCAAAAACAAAATCTCGGTTTCCAAGACAGAAGTCTTTGAAACAGGCGAAACAATGATGATGCAGGAAACGGACGAGGAAGGTAACACGACGGAAAAAGAAGAAAAAGTCACGGATACGAAGCACCTCTTACCGTCCCAATATTCGTCGGCAAACTCCACTCCACTGCAACTTGTCGTTGAAGAAACGAACAAGCCATTTGACATTGCACTGGAATAATGGCGGCATCCAACCGCGCGTAACATTGTATCAATTGCGCATGGGTAGTCATGGGAATCTATGACTACCCGTTTGTTTTGCTGTCGATCTGTTTTGCTGTCCGTGTGATTTACTCGCAAGCTGTTGTCAAGCAGGAGCATTATCGTGTCTTCACGCCGCCTTCCTCACGTTTTCGTCGTCCTTGTCCTCGCACTTTCAAATGCTTTCACCCTGGCGCTGTCCGCGGAAGACAATCAACCGGTCAAGGTCTTCATCCTCGCCGGTCAATCCAACATGGAGGGCAAGGCAAAAAATGAGTTGCTGGACCATCAAGCGACCGCGCCAAAGACAAAGGAATTGTTCGCTCATTTGCGGGAGGACGGCAAGTGGATTGTGCGCGACGATGTTTTCGTCAAGTATTTGAATCGCCACGGTGGGTTGACGATCGGCTACGGTTCGCCAGGCCGAACAGGAGTGGAATTGGAATTTGGAACTGTGATTGGCCACCATTTTGACGAGCCCGCGTTGCTGATCAAAGCGTGTTGGGGCGGGCATTCGCTGTTCAAACTTTTCCGCTCGCCATCGGCCGGCATGCCCAGCGACGAGACGTTGCAAGACGAACTCGCTAAGGCACAGGATCGCGTTAAAAAGAACAACGAAAAACGCAAACGCAACGATCCGCTGCCCACGATGGATGATATCCGCGGTGTCTACGGATCGTCGTATCGAAATATGATGGCCGAAGTGAAAGAGACGCTGGACAATTACGAGACGCTTTTTCCGGCGCTGAAAGGCAAAGAGTTGCAAGTCGCCGGGTTCGTCTGGTTTCAAGGCTGGAACGATATGTACAACGGCGCGGAACAGGAGTATGCGTCGAACATGCAGCACTTCATCCAAGACGTGCGCAAGGATCTGGACGCTCCCAAATTGCCGTTCGTGATTGGCGTGGTGGGCCAGAACGGATCGGAAGCGGCGAAGGGCGCGATGCTCGCGGTCCAAGAAGCTCAACTCGCGATGGAAAGCGTCCCGGAATTTCAAGGCAATGTTAAAGCGGTTCGCACGGATGAGCTTGTCGACAAGGCGGCCGAGGAACTGTATCCGCACTGGAAAAAACGATTCGAGGAGTGGCAACTCACCGGCTCGGATTTCAAGTACCACTACATGGGCAGTGCCATCTGGTTCAACCGCATCGGCCGCGCGATGGGCGACGCGATGCTCGAAATGATGAATAACGAGTCTTGACCTCGCCCCGCCAACGTCAATCGAAGAACTGCTTTCGCATTGGATTAGCCGGGAGCCGCGGTGTATCGATACATGTTATGGACGCTTGGATCACAAAGTCCAACGCGGTTGAACGGCGCGATGCAGTCCGCGATTTTGGATTGTAATTCGTCGACGGTCGTCGTCGAATCGAGGTTCGTCACCCAATCGTACGCGTCGCGGACCGCTTCGCACAACTGCATGTCGTCGGCGCACAACATCGCGTCCACCGTCTCGCCAGCGTGGCGACGATGCTCGTACGTTGTTGCGGCGGCAAAGTACACCATTGTGAACGTCGTAAAAACATCAAAGCGATGCCGGGTCGCGTAACAGCCATGAACCAGCATGTCGATCAATCGAAACTCCGATCGCAATGCCGCTGAGTAACCGTCCAGATGCCGTTCAAATTCGACGTCACCCAGATGCTCAAACGCGCTTACCAGTCGTTCCACGGCACACATCGTCAGTGCGATCCCGCTGCTGTGCAGCGGATCGATGAATCCGACCGTATGTGGCAACGCGACCCAATCGAGGCCGTGGGACCGCGTAGCCAATCGTTGCAGTCGGCCCGTGCGTTGCAGCCCGTCGACGGGAGCAACCAACCGGGCGTTGGCAAATTGCTGTTCAATCGACGGATAGCGGCGAACAAGCTCGTCCCATTCTTCTTCCGCGGTCACGTCATCATCCGGTGGGCATTGTTGCGCGTCGAGTACAATTCCGGCACTGGTAATGCCGTTGCGAAAACGTAGCTGCCACATCCAACCTTCATCCAGGACGTGATGCACCGCCGCCTCGT
The DNA here is from genome assembly GCA_964343305.1 of uncultured Pirellulaceae bacterium. GTDB lineage: Bacteria > Planctomycetota > Planctomycetia > Pirellulales > Pirellulaceae > CAYFJO01. The sequence continues at coordinate 19,419 of CAYFJO010000167.1, forward strand.
CACATTGAAAAGGATGGTCGCCTAACGCCGCACCGCGCGATTCAAGCAGCACTGGCCATCGCTGCATGTCGCGGAAGTGCCCGAAGATCGCTCGTGAATTCGTCATCCACTCTTGCGTATTCGCCCCGTTTTGCGAAACGCCAAGTGATCGCAGCAACACGCCCGATTCTCCCGTCGCGTCCACGATGAATCTTGATCGAAAAATGATTCTCTCATCGTCGCGCGTCGCTTGAACTCTCCATCCGTCCTGCCTGTCGATCTGCTGAATGGATGTGTTTTCGAAAAGACACTCGCACTTGGCAACTTCACGAGCGAACAGTGCGTCGACATCCTGGCGATACCAGTGCGTGTCAGCGAGATAGTCGTCGCGGCTGGCCGTGACAAGCAACTCAGCGCGATGATCCGCATGTGCGGCGAATTCAACGCCGGGCGTGTGCTTGAAATAGCTGAAACCACGCTTTCGTCCCATGCTGACTTCGGGGTAGGCCTCGGCGGCGGGCCCATACGCCGACAGCGGTTCTAAATTCGGCAGGTCGTATCGCTGGCACAAATCACGCAACACGCGATTCGCGATCGGAGTCGATGATTCACCGATCGCAAAACGAGGATGCGCTGCCCGGTCAATGGCTACGCACTTGAGTCCCATGCGATTGAGAATCAACGACAACAAGCTGCCGCCGAAACCAGAACCCAAGATGCAAACGTCTGTGTCCACTTCGGTCATTGACGAACTCCGCACTTACATTCGATCGCGGGCAGCACTTGTTGTTGCAAATTCATTTGATGCATTCGCTGGATGCGAGGCTTCGCACACTTCGCGCAATCGGCGAATCGTTCCGCGTCCCACAGGTCGACGAAGACACGCCCTTGGCCAAGCTGAATGCCATTTTCCAGAACTTGCTCGAGGGAAGAAAGCGCAGGCGGGGAAAAACGGCCTTCCGTTTCGAGTTGTTCCATGATGCCATTTCCCGCGCGCGTTGCGATGACACTGCAACACTCGACGCCGCGCCGAAAAGCATATTCGATTGACCTCAGTGCCCAATCGACACCTTCGACTTCTGTCAAGAACGGCGGCTTGAGCAAAATGAAACTTCTCAGCGCGATGTCGTCCGCCAGCAGAAGATCGACGGCACGGTCAAAGTCACCCAGCGTCATGGATTTGTTTAGCGCCGGCAACACGTCCGCATGAATCGTCTCCAGGCCCAGAGCAATTTCCAGGTTCGTTTCGGTTTGATCACGAAACTGGCGGCATCGCTCGCCGCACAGCTTGGGGTGATTCTCTACGATGACGTTCTCGTAGTCTCGCACGCGCGTCGTGATCGTCGTCCAATCTTCTGCCGGGATCGCTTGGTCATCAAAAAAATTGCCGCTGTTGTAGAGTTTGATTTGCTGCGCCGGCGACAATTGACTGATCGCAAAGTCAATCTGCTCCGGTATTGCACCGGCAGGAACACGTTGGTCGGTTGTGTTCTTCCACAAGTCGCACATCAGGCAACGAAAGGGGCATTCTCGGTTCGTCAAGAAGATCGTGGCGACATCGACAATCTCGCCTTGCGCGGATCGTTCCTGCTCGAATAAATAGGCATATGGCCGATGCGGATCGACAACATTCTTGTCCGGCCGGCCGGCGAGGATCTCTGCGTTCGTGAATTGACTTACCGTTTTACTCATACAAAGCGGCAAATGACTTGCGGTACGTTTGGTCGTCGCTTGGAAAAATCGAATCGAAATCCAATTTGCCCACCGCGCCGCGTTGAAATCGTCGCTTTTCGAAAATTGGCATCGTGATTCCCGTCACTTGCTCGACGCCGCGACGGGTGACTTGGCCCTTCAAATCGTAAAGGCGATCGTGGTCCCAGCCGGTCAGTTCGACAAACGGGATCTGTTCTGCCACGGCGATCACGTTGGGCGTGGCAAAGGGACTGAAGCCCGTGAAGCCGAGTTTTCTGGCAGGTGCATACGTTCGCACGTGACCTCGACTCTGTCCGCCCGAGTAAGTCAGTGAATGCTTCATTTTGTCGACGCCCCAACCTTCGTGATAGAAGAAGGGATTGCCAAGCACACTTCGAATGGTCAATTCCGGATTCTCTTCAATCGGATAGTCGCG
>CAYFJO010000168.1:0-21489 GCA_964343305.1 uncultured Pirellulaceae bacterium
CTTGCAGACCACCGGATGACTAAGGTGCGCTGTACAAGTAGCTGCCATCACTCCCGGGTCCGATCGGCTCGGCAAGTACATCCGGAATGCGAACGCATCAAAAATGTTCGTGGGGTCAAGTTGGCAAGAAATTTAGCGCGTGCCTGTGGCCAAAGTTCACCTGCTTCCCCACGGCAAAGATAAGCCCCCTTGTTTGCCGTCACCAATGCTTCAAGTGTCTGGACGGACTCGAATCTCTCGATCTCCTGGTCCACACTGGCCGCTTCTTTCTTGCGTGAAACCAAATGTCAGCTCGATTCAATTCGTCAAACAGTTTCTTGTCTCGTATTGTTGCCATAAACCGTCCACTATCCGAGCCGAGAATACCAAACGTCGATTTCCTGGCTCAAGGCGGTTTCCACAGCATTTGTCAGATTCTGTAATCGTTGCTTTATTTCTAGATCGCCGCGAAACAAGGCTTTGTAGGGGTTCTGCTCCAATGCACTTTCGTCACCTCCCTCATTTGTAGGGATTTCATTCTGGCCGACTTTGCTCTGCTCATAGGCATCATGAATTCCTTTGAGTTCATCGGCAGTCCGCAGAAAGTGAAATGCGCGCTCAAGATAGTCGGCGGCGTCGCGCCACGCGATCACAGCCAAGCTTACCGTCGTCACCAGGGCCACCACCGCAAAGTCGCGCCCAACAAAACTCGTGTAGGCAACGTTAATTCCACTCATCAAGGCTATAATTGCCTGGCAGCCGACGAATCTTCGCAGATATCGACTTGCTGCGACGGCATAGTACCTGCGCTGGTTCATTAGCCGGCCATCGATCACCGATGATTCGAACTGCACGGAAGTTTGATCGCTGATCCTCGTCGCAATGCCATCGTGTGGTGCACTCATCGTCTTGTCTGGAACGTCAGCCGGAATTCGTAGCGCATAGAGAAGATAGCTCCATTGGAATTCTTTGCCTTGCCCTGCTCTCTTTTCAATTGACTCGATGCGCTCGCCCAACTTGAGTAACGCGTCGGTGGGATCGTCAAAGGGCGGTAATTCCGCTCGGTACGTCATACACGCGCTACTCATTTGCTCGGCCGCGGACCGGTATGAAGTCCACTTTACCGAAAAGCGAAAGAAGATCTGAACCACCGTTAAAACCGTCACTATAATTCCCATGATGGGAATGACATATTGGAGCACGATGTCGTGCACCGGAACTTCACGAATGGTCTCGAATTGCGGGAATGCCATCCCGAGTATGGAAACAATCAACATTACCCAAACTAACGCCCAAACGGTGACCCAAAAGATCTGATGACACTTTTTAGCACTGCTTGCTAGTGCGTCAAACCGCCGGAGTAGATCCAGGAATTTTTCACGTGCGTGTTCGTTGTTGGATTGGTCCGTCATTGAACAGTTCAGCACAAGTCAGGGCGTCGTTGCCAGCTCGGAAGTGAGTGTGTCTGTGAGTTGGAGTCGCAGGAATTAGCCACAACAAGGCAATCTACCGCCGCCTCGCACGAACGACAAGTGCGCGTGCCACGCGATCTCGGCAAGCGACTCAATCCTATCACTTTGTGCCCTCAAGAATTACTTGCCCGAAGCATCCGAGTGTAGTTAAATAGTCTTATTCTTCTATTTCACAATTTCTGTTGGTGACATCCGAGCAAGTTGAAGGCAGACAGAAACGCTCTCTAAGTTTCCACTGAATAGTAAGCGTGAGGACGATCGTGGCGACGCGCACCAAACTCACGGCCTACTTCAGTCATAGTTGGAAGCCGCAGCACTTGCCGATCAATTTGGCGTTGTGGAAGCGTTGTTCGAAACACTGCAACCTTCTGGTCGACCAACCAGTGCACGAAATGGGAAGTGATTCGCCGCCTTATTACATCAGCCGTATCGAGTCGTTGATTCGTCGGTCAGATGTCTTTATCGCTTGCATTCCACCAGCGGATTCGTGTCCCGATGAAACGATCGACGGCGATTGGCGGTTGCGTTGTTCTCCCTACATTTTGTTTGAAATGCGCCTTGCCGAGCGAGCCAACTTGCCGCGATTCATCCTTTACGACAGGGCGACTTGTTTGGGCAAGCCAGAATCTCCTCCCCGACACACTCGTTATGTCCCATGCCGCATGAGCGAGGTCATTGCGTACTTGGAGGGCGACGCCGAAAGCGATGCTGTGCTCGACGATTTCGACGAGTGGCTTGGATGGATCAATCGAAACCTCTACCCGATCAAAGAAACCGAGGGCCTGCGATGGAGTTATCTTTTGAATTCCGATCAAGCCGCCGAAGAAGCGATTCTGCGCACAGTCAAGGCGGCGGGGTTTGGTAAACCAAAGTCTCTATTGGACGGATCTTTTGCCAACGACGCGGATCTGATCCATTTTGTTCGGTCGCTCAGTCTGCTTGTGGTCGATTTGTCGGCTCAGCATGCTGCTCCGTTGCACCACATGGCTCATTCGATGATGGTGCCGACAATTCGACTCCATTCTCGTGTCGACGAGAAGTCCGATCGGCATCTGCCGCTGCTGCTGCAAGGTCATCCGGCCGGTTACCAACAGGACACATTGCCGGTAGAGACATCCGACGAGAATCTGATCGAAATCGGGCGACGGGCGGACGCTTTGGTACGAAGCGGATCGCCGATTGTGTCGACCGTCGACGGACGTTACGAGTTCCAGCAGCGGTCCTACAAACGCCAACTCGTGTTTCTCAGCCACAACAAGAAAGGCGGCGAACGTGGCCTTGTGAACGCGATTTGCGATGAATTTGAGTCGCGCGGCATTGATTTTTGGGAATACGAGCGGAAGAATCAGGCAGGCCAAAATTGGCGTACCGAGTTGGATGAGGCTTTGAATACGATGACTCACTTTATCGCGTTGCTTTCTGAAAACTATGAAACTTCTCCAACTTGCGGCATGGAATCAGATACGGCGGTTGCTAGAGACGAAGACTCGATTGGGATTCGTCCATTTCTGTTGAACGATAGAAAACACCATCTTCAGAAGTTCGAAAGCAAGAAGATTCATCACCAACGTTTGCCAGCCGACAAATCGGACGAGGACAACGCCAAAGCTGTGGCCAAAGTTATTCTTGCCGATATTCAACGCTGAGCCGACGGGAGCCAAACTTTCTTCCGCTTGACTTTGTCCGCCGCAACTCTGATGTATAAGATTACCAGGAGCAGGCCTCTGACAGCTTCTAGGTCTCTCTCGTGTGGATGTTTCTAGGGCTGGGACTAAGCCAGGTGAGGCTTTGTGTCAAACCCGTTGCCGCACTCGCTAGAGTGGGATCTTGGCGGACATTCTTTACACAAGTCACAGAAAACAAGGCATTTACTCAGATGTTCGTGGAGTTGGTTTCGTACTTCATTTTGGCTGGCGTCCTTGCCCCGGTCGTGTTGGCCATTACTGTCTGTGTCGTGGGCATCACCATTGCCATTTGTTACTCAAAACGGCGGGAGCCCAAGCAACTGGATGAATTGGAAGTCGTCGCGGTAAATCAAGGCGATGGATGGATTTGGTTGGACGACTACCCGCCAAGTCCGACGGCAGGCGAGCCGGAGAAAACCGCACCGCCGACAAATTTGGCCATGAAGCCCTAACTGTGGCGGAAGCGGCCTCGCTTGCCAGGCCTATTTCAAACTGCACAGATATTCGATCAGATCTCGAAGGTCTGACTTAGAGAGTTGCTTGGCCAGATCTTCGGGCATGGCCGATTTGCCTTCTGTGCGTTCGTCAATCGTCGCTTTGTCAATTTCGAACGTCTCGCCAGTCGCCGTCATCAGTCGAATGACCTTGTCATCCTCGTGCTTGAGGATTCCGGCATGGATGCGTCCGTCGATGGTGATCACGAGCACGGATTCAAAGCCCTTTGCCATCGCACGGCTGGGCTGGACAAGCGATTCGAGCAGGTAATCACGTTTCTTGTCCAAGCCGATCTTGGACAAATCGGGGCCCACGTCGCCGCCATCTTGGTTGATTTTGTGGCATCGACGACACGAGACGTCGCGTCGGTCGAAAAAGATCTGGCGGCCTCGTTCCGCGTTGCCGCCGTGTAGGCTTTCTCGAAACGCAGACAAGTGATCGTCCGTGGCTCGCATCGACTCGTATCTTTCCAGTCTCATTTTGATGTCATTGGTTGATTTTTTGGCCGCCGCGTCGAGCACGTCGAGTGTTGTATCTGCTGGAATTTTGCCAGCCAACAGCCGGTCCAGCATTCTTGACAAGACTTTGGCGGCACTGGGATGGGACAACTGGGCAAGCGTCGATAGCGCGCCTTGTCGCTCGACCAGTTCACCCTCGATGCTCGCTTTTTCTAGCGACGCCACGGCACGCGCTGGATTCGATTTCGCCAAGACTCGACGCGCCACGCTTCGGACCAAGGCTTCCGAATCGCCTAGCGCCGATTCGATGACTTGCGGAATTTCGTCTTCCAATTCGGACAACAGAAGCAATGCATTGGCCCGATCGCTCGGCGGAGTGTCTCTGCTTTTAAACATCGCGACCAAATGGCTGCCGGCGTCTTGGATTCCGAACTGGGCTGCGATGTTGACGGCCGCGATTCGCACTGGCCGGGAAGAGGTTCGAGCCAAAGAATCAAACTGCGATTCGATCGCGGCTCTCGCCGGGCTTTCGTTCCGCTTCTCGAGCGGTCGCCACATTCCAAGCACACGATCTTTCGGCGATGGGTTCTCCCACGACGTGAGCATTTCCAATGCTTCGATCCGCAAGCTTTCCGACATGCCGTCGCGGGCAGCAAACTCAGCGAGTCGTTTCGCGTGTTTGGCTTCCCCGAGCCGGTAATTCGCGTTGAGCACGCGACGCAACAATGCGTCATCGTTGAATTTGGTGGTGATAAGATCCGCCAAACCAGGCATCGCATCCAAAATCGGCACATCATGAATCGCACGCGCAGCTTCCACGACAAGCGACTCTTCCTTGTCTGACAAGAATTTAACGATCTTTGAACTGCGACGTCGTCGCAGTGCGAGAATCACGCCCAATCGCACGTGAGAAGATTCACCGTCCGCTGCATCCGCAAGGTCCCAAGAGTTTTCCATCCCAACCAGCGCCATCACTCCACCGTGACGTACGACTGGATCTCTGTCTCCATTGTCATCGAGCATTTGGAAAATCGAGAGGAGCGGACGTGGATCACCAATTTTGCCAATACCAGACGCAGCGCAATAACGGACACGCGAGCTTTCATGATCAAGTAGTATCGTTAGCCTTGGCGCAAGGAATTTCAGCGGAATTTCACCTATCAATTTTGCTGCCTGAGCTACGACTTCAGGATCATCATCCTTAAGTAACTTTACGAAGTCCTTTGTGATCGCGAAGCTCTTTCCCGCTTCTCTCCCTTGCTCAATTCGTCCACCAACAAATGGCACAATTTGAGGATGACGTCGACCAAGCTGGCCGATTCCCCACAACCCATGAATTCGAGATAGCTGACGTTCGCTACTCTTTGCGACAGCAAATAGTGTTTCGAAGTCTCTCTTTTCAACTAACGCAAACTGCGCTTTGAGTCGCACACGTCGATCGGCGTGGGCCAATAGCTTTGCGAGTGTTTCCGATTTTGCGCTCGTCAGATCGGACACTAGTAATTCGCGCACTTGTTTGACGATCGGATTGCCCACTTGCGTGGGATCGAAAAAACGATAAATGCGTCCTTTGCCCAGACCATCCCAACCGTGAACCCAGTCGCTGACGTAAAGGCCGCCGTCCGGGCCGAAATCTAGATCGGTAGGCAGTATGTTCCAAAACGGTTGTTGTTCATCCGTGATTTCAAAGAACGCGCCTTTGGGCTTCACACGAAAGCTGCGAATGCCACTTTGTGCTGACGCGCCACGAAAGTCGCACAAGAAAAAGCGATTCTTAAAATCGTCGCCGAATCCAGTGCCCGGATAGTAGGTCAGTCCCGACGGACCGTCAGAGATGTTTGCAATCGGCGGGTTGATGTAGGCGGCTTGGCCGTCGTGCCAAGGGTGCCAAAGCTTTTCTCGGTTCCACGGGCCCCGGTCGGACAAATACTGAAACGCCATTCGCCAGCCGCTTTCGCCGCCCTCGACCAAATACACCAGCCGAGCCTTGTCGCCGCTGTCCGAGTTGTTGTCGACGGTGAACAGATTGCCGTAGTCATCGAACGCCAACTCTTGCGGGTTACGCAGCCCCGTGTAAAAAACTTCCAGCTCGCTTCCATCCGGATTGCAGCGAAACACCGCGCCGGACTCCGGATCTGCGAATCGTTTGTCGCCCACTTTGACGTTGTATCCGCGGTCGCCGATGCTGTAATAGATCTTGCCATCGGGGCCGATCGCGAGGCCGTGCATGTCATGGCCGCGAAATGCGAATCGTACGCCGTAGCCTCGGTGTAATGATGTCCGGTTGTTCGCTTGGCCGTCGCCATTCGTGTCCTTCAATTGCCAGAGATGCGGGATACAGGTGTAGTAGACATTGCCTTGATGGTGCAAAACACCCGCGCCAGTTCCATCCAGAATGCCGTTGAAGTGACTTGCAAACACGGTCGACTCGTCCGCTCGGCCATCCTGGTCCGAGTCGACCAGCAGACGGATGCGGTCGTCGTGGAGCATGTATTCGTTCGCCGCATCGCCTAGGTGTCTTTTGATGTAAGCCAAGCGGTCTTCGACCGTCTGAGCTGCCAGGTCGTCATCGAGCCAATGACCGTGGTCCCGGTTGTCTTCGATGGCCTTCTTCTGGCGATACGTTTCGCAGACGAACACGCGGCCTTGATCGTCGACGTCGATAGCGACGGGATTGGCGACCATTGGCTCGGCTGCGAACAACTCACCCTTTAAACCTGCGGGAATCTTGAACGCAGAAAGGGCGCGTTGGCCTTCCTTGGAAGCCGGCGCGAGTTTGGGGATCAGGGGTTCTGGAGTTGGGGGCTGTTCGGCGTTTAAGGTCGAACTTATGGCAAGCATCAGGATCAGCGCGGGAAAACTTGAAATGTTCATGAGCGGTCTTCAGGTGAATGCGACGAAATACCGCGGACAAGACAAATCCGGCGGAAAGTATTAGAGTAGTTTGAATGCGATAAACCGACAACTTCCGAAGTCTAAGCGAGCCAAGCCAAATGGCTGTGCAGTGTACAAAATGTGGCGAAGAACTGCTCGGCGCGGTCAATCGTTGCTGGAAATGCGGACGAGAGTTTGTTCCCAGCGGCGGGCAATCCGACGCGCCGCCGATTCGTCGAACGCCGATCGATCTTTCGTTAGTGGTTGCCCATTGGAATGCCCCGCCAATCTTTGCGGAAATTGTCACGAGCGAATTGTCGGATGACTCGGGCAGCGACAGTCACGCGGCAACTCAACCGGTGGAAACAGAGTTGCCGGCAAGTTCCGTTGTCGAATCCGTGGAACCACGTCGCGGCTCTCCTTTTGCCCATTCACATCCCTTCCCAGAGCCAATTGCTTCCCCGACCGTTGCTCCGCTCAATCCATCCATTCGGGCACAGTATCCACAGCACACAGCATCCGTTGGCGGAGCGTTCGCAGCGATCGTGTTAGGGTTGATGAGTTTGGCCGGCGCTTTCGTCAGCGCGGTCGGAGCGTTGCTGACATCGTTGATGGGAATCGGCTTGGGACTATGGGGCCTGCATTCGACAAAGAAGGGATTCGCCGTCGCCGGATTGGTTTTGTGCGTCATCGCCTTAGCACTGGCGGCGTTTTTTGTCGCGATGATGGTCTTTGAAATGATTTACGGATACAACCCACTGCATGACGGCCCGATTGATCCACTTGACCCGGGTTCCAACGGCTCGAATTTCGTCACACTTCAACAGCAAACGGAGCTGATATCATGGCAAGAGCTTGGCTACTGATCGGGGCACTGCTCGGCGCGAGCGGCGTTGCCCTCGGAGCGTATCACGCACACGGTTTAGAAAAGGCGATCGCAAGGCCAGACGTCTCGGCCGAAGACGTCACCAAACGTATGGACAATTGCGCAACGGCCGTGCGCTATCAGATGTACCATGTCCCAGCAGTTCTAGCGATCGGAATTCTCAGTCTGTTGTGTCGATCCAATTTACTGAATGCTGCGGGAGTAGTGTTTCTACTCGGTTTGGGCGGATTCGCTGGAGGACTTTATCTCTATGTGTTCACTGGCCAAATGATCTGGTGGTTAGTGCCGCTTGGAGGATTGTTGCTGATCGTGGGTTGGGTGATGATGTTTCTTGCTGGCATTTCCATCAAGATTGCTAGGGATTTCTGACTTTTGTTTTTGCGGTTGGCTGGAGTCGAGTCTTCGAGCCCAGAAAATGACGTTGGGGCTCGAAGACTCGCCCCAAGTCAAAATATCGATTGACATGGATTTTTGGTGCAGACGTAGATGTCAAATAAAAAACCCGCTGACCGGAGTGACCTCCAATTAGCGGGCTCGTTTGGTAAGAGTTCAAAGGTTACACAGCGACCAGGCTCTCAACTTCCTTCGCCAGTCGCTTACGTGCGACGTGCAGCCGGCGCTTGATGGTTCCGACCGGGGCGTCGAACTCGTCGCTCATCTCCAACAGCGAGTGGCCCTTCACGTAGAACGCTTCCAGGGTCTCGCGGTCGAGTTCTCGCAGCCGCTTCAGACCAGCGTGGACCTGCTCTTCTCGCTCGAATTCGAGGATGTTCTCCAAAGGAGTCACGCTCTCAACGCAGGTCGCAGCCAAGGTTTCCGGCTCGGTTGCGATGTCCGGTCCGCGACGAACCATGCGGTTAATCGCCATCCGGTGTGTGATCGATCGCAACCAACCGCCGAAGCACTCCGGCTGTCGAAGCTGGTCGACCTTCAGCATCGCCTGAACGAATACGTCCTGGACCAACTCCTGAGCGTCGGTGTGGTCGGCCAATCGGCGCAGAGCAACCGCGTAGACGTGTCGCTCGTATCGCTCGAACAACTCGCCGAACGCGTCACGATCACCGGCCTGGGCGGCGAGCACAAGCTCAACCACTCGCAGCTTGTCGTCGGTGTTTACTTGCGTGTAGGTGTTGGTAGTCATGGTGGGTCTCTTTCTTTAGCCAAAATTGTGTCAAAATCCATTACTGACGAACTCAGAAGCGGGGCTAGCGGCAATGGGGTCTGTGGACCATGTGCCACCGGGCCGGGTCTTCGCGACTAGCTGATTCGATTTCTTGGGCGATTAGTGTCGCCGGCGAAAAATCGAGGTCAGGATATTGATCGCGAATCAGCGGACACCTCTGGTCGCCATAATGAGCGACTCAGCCAGGACCGCTGCGAACCCGACGCAAAACAGAGTGTCCGTTGTTCAGAACACATCCGTTCCGCTGCGAACGAGCCTTGCGTCGGCAACAAATAGCCAGGTTTGTTTCTGGCTAGCAAATAAGTCGCTGACGGTGCCAAAGCTCCGCGGGTAATGAGTGGCGTGCGCAGGGAGTGATGATGGCGCGCGTTAACAATACCCGCATCGACGGCGTTGCGATCGAGACGATCAACATTGTCGTAACTTGTTGCGGTTGCATTGTTTGTATTTCGCATTTCATCTACTCCTCTGTGCCACGCACAGGTAGAGAGAACCAAAGAAATAGAAAATCCGTTGAGGACCTTCCCAGCTTACTGCCAGGACTAAGGCGACTTATTCGCCTGAGTGGTCCCAATCTTCACTATACCGTGTAATTTCTATCAGAAAAGACATTTTTGGGCGGCGAACCCGGCAGCCTTTCTGATTCACCATTGCTACGGCACGACACACTAGACGCTTCATCGACGGCAAGGTTCGCGCGATTTGAAGTTTTTTTGTGGAACGCGAGCGGGTGGTCGGTCCAATCTCCATCGGTCCGACACCGCCACGAATCGCTGCCAACTCTCAATAGATAGTGTGAAAAGCACTTCCGTGGCTCACTTTTCTCACACAATACGATTGTGTCACGAAATGTGCTGATGATAAACTAGGAGCACCAGAAACTTATCAGCCAGTGGAGCACCAGAAACTTATCAGCCAGTGGAGCACCAGAAACTTATCAGCCAGTTCTGGGCCTTGCACTTGACAACAGGGGATTTCGCGGACAGGGGAACAAAAAGAGGAACAGTAACCATGTTTAAACTACGTTCGATTGCTGTTGGATTGATGCTGCTTACGACGGCACTTCTCCCAAGAATGTCGTCGGCTCAGGGTGCCCAAGCCAAAGTCACGCGTAATCAAGACGACGCGATCATCGCCGCGTTGGAAAAGAAAATCGACAAGTTCGACTTCGTCGAAACGCCGCTCATCGACGTCGTCGAGTTCATCGAAGATGACTCCAATATTAACATCGAGTTGGATACCCGTGCTCTAGACACGGTCGGAATTGGCTTGGATACGCCGATTACGCGCAATCTAAGCGGGATCTCGTTGCGTTCCGCGCTGCGACTCATTTTGCGGGAACTGGAATTGACGTACACGATCGAAGACGAAGCGCTGATCATAACTACACCGGAAGAGGCTGAGGATCGCTTGAGCACGGTGGTATATGAAGTACGCGACTTGGTAAAACGCGAGGCGCCGGTCGACACCTTGGTCTATTCTCCGTTTGGCACAGCCTCAGACTTCGATTCGTTGATCGAGATTATGACCTCGACGATTGCTCCGGATTCCTGGGACGAGGTTGGTGGTCCGGGCAGTGTCGGTGCATACGAGTACGCGGGAAAGAGTGTCTTAATCATCAGTCAAACCCACGAAATTCACGAGCAGATCACCGACCTGCTCGAAGCGCTGCGCAAGATCGAAGTCAAGGGAAAGCCAAAAGCCAAGACAACCGAAGTGTCCGACGGCAAGAAAGATGAAGTCTTTGTCCGCGTTTATCCAATGAGCGGGTTTGCGACAGTAGACGTTGATGAAGTGGCGGAGTTGATCCGCCAAGTAATCGGCGAAGAAATGTGGAGTGACGAAAGAGGTACGTTCGTCAGCGGCAAGGTGAAGACAGTAATCGTGAAGCACAACCGCGCGGTTCACGACAAAGTTTACGAAGTGCTAGTTGGCATCGAAGCGATCCAGGCCAAGGGGCCGCCGACTCCTCTCGGTCAGGGACTTGGCGGTGGATTGGGAACTAGCGGAGCCGAAAGTGCTGCACCAAACAGAAAGGGCGGCTTCTTTTAACTGACTACAGATCAGGACATTTACAGAACGCTGTTTTGGGGCGGTCTCCCGACCGCCCCATTTTATTTGGCCGCACGGTCTCCAAACAGCGTGTCGAAACCTGCGTTCGCAAGCATCTCAGCCGCGACAAGAAACGCTTTTCACGCCAATCTCCTGGCAAGATTCAACGATACCGGCTATCCTCACACCAAGTACACCTTTTCACCTGTGATTCGTTCTCTTGTTTGGGCGTTGAGCGTCGATGGAAAAAGATTCTCTAATCCATTTGGATAATCTGACGAAGTTCTACGCCGCCAACCGGGCACTCGACCAGGTGAGTCTCGACGTGGGTTCCGGCGTTACCGGCTTGCTGGGGCCCAATGGCGCGGGCAAATCGACGTTGATCAAAGTGCTGCTGGGGTTGGTAAAGATTTCCAGCGGCAGCGGCACGGTGCTGGGCTACGACTTGCATCGCCAAGCTCGGCAGATTCGCTCTAATGTGGGCTACATGGTCGAAGACGACAGTTACATTCCAGGCATGAGTGGCGTGGAAACGGTTCGATTCGCGGCACGTCTGTCCGGCCTGCCATCAATCGAAGGACTGCGCCGGGCACACGAGATACTAGATTTCTGTGGAATGGGCCAGGAGCGTTATCGCGATGTCGAAACCTACTCGACCGGCATGCGGCAGAAGTTGAAATTCGCACAAGCGATTGTCCACGATCCGCCGCTGCTGGTGCTGGACGAACCGACTTCGGGACTCGATCCGGAAGAACGAGAGAAAATGTTGAAGAGGATTCAGAATCTCGCTCGACGATCGGGCAAAGCGGTTTTGATTTCGACGCACATCCTGCCCGATGTCCACACCGTGTGTGACTCGGTGGTTATTTTGGTCAAGGGACGTGTGTGCTTGGTCGAGACGCTGGATATCCTGAGCCGACCCTCGTCACCCACGTTCCATTTGCGAGTGATCGGATCGCCCGATCCGTTGGTCAATCGCATTCGGCGTGCAAACATCGAGGTTGCCGTTCATGAAAATGGCACGGTGACTTTGACATCCACCGACGCCGAGATCAATCGCCAAGTTTGGGATTGGGCACGCGAAACAGGCGTGGGCATCCGTTCTTTTCTGCCGGCTCGCAATTCGCTGGAAGAGATTTTTGTCAACGCGGTACGAGAGGACGGCAATGCCAATTCATGACCTCGGCTATCGCAAGTGGGACGGCAAGCAGGGCGTCTTTTGGCTGCGTTGGGTGGTGATTGCGCAGGGCGGCATTCGCCTGGCATGGAAGAGTCAGTGGTTGAAACGGCTGATGCTGGTCGCGTGGACGCCGGCCATCCTGTTTGGGTTTGCGTTCTTTTCGTACGAGCAGTTTTCTTTGTTGCGAGAGACGAATCCGGAAGTGAAATCATGGATTTGGCGAGCCAGGATTTCGATGGCCGAAGATCCTGAAGAGATCGTTGAAATCCTGAAGGAGGCTGAGGAGAACCAGGCATTGGATTCGATTCAACTGGGATTTGACGCCCAAGAACAGTGGAAAAAAATCCAGCAGCGGAACGAAGTATTCGAAGACTGGGAAGAAGAACGGCGTCTTGGCCATCGTCCAGGCCCACGACGCGGTCCACCGCCACGACCCGATGAGTCCAACGGATTGTCGGCTCTCGCACCAAGGGACCTGGTGAAAGACGCGTTGCGAGATCCAGACGTCGCGCGGAACGATGTGTGGGCGTATTTGTTAATGCGTTTTTTTCAGTATCCTCAAGGTTTGCTGATGGTGATGGTCGTGGGGTTGATCGCGCCCCAATTGATTTCCAACGACGTCCGATCGCGTGCTTTTCTGTCCTATTTTTCCAGGCCGATCAATCGCGTCGACTACATGGTAGGAAAGTCGGCCGTCGTTTGGTGTTACCTGGCATTGATTACGACCGCTCCGGCCTTGGTCTTGTACTTTATCGGCGTTTCGTTGTCACCGAACTGGTCGGTGGTGTTTGACACTTGGGATTTGCCACTGAGGATTTTGCTTGCGTCGATACTGTTGCTGATTCCCGCGACGTCACTGGCGCTAATGTTTTCGTCGCTGACGTCGGAAACACGTTACGCCCAATACGCTTGGTATGCCGTGTGGGCGATGGGCATGGTTGCTTACCTGGTGTTGTTGAACACCGGTCAGACTTGGAGCCAGGTTTCGCTGTTTCATATTCTTTGGATCGTTCAAGGCTGGGTGTTTGGTTTGGAAGACTGGGACGCTGCATTTATGCCGCTGATGATTTTGCTTGCGATGACAGTCGGCTCGTTGATCATTTTGACCCGGCGCGTGTCGGCACCGATGAGGATTTAGGCGACCAATGTCATGATCGAATTTCAAAACGTCACAAAACTGTACGGCTCGGTGATCGGCGTCAACGATATCACGTTGACGCTGGAAGCCGGCGCGTACGGGCTGCTGGGGCCAAATGGGTCTGGCAAAACGACGTTTATCAATTTGATCTTGGGACAATTGCAACCAACGATCGGCCACGTGCGAGTGTTTGGCAGTTCCCCATGGAAGAACGACGCCACGCTTCGACGCATCGGCATTTGCCCGGCGGTCGATGTGTTGTACTCCAACGTCTCGGCGTATGATTGGGTGCGTTACCTGGTGCAGTTGTACGGATTCAGTCGCGACGAATCGGCTAACCGCGCGGCCGAATCGCTCGAAATAGTGGGCATGGGCGAAGCAATGCGGCGTAACATGGGCACCTATTCGCTGGGAATGCGGCAGCGAACCAAGCTCGCCCAAGCGTTCGCCCACGATCCAGATTTGCTGATCCTGGACGAACCCTTCAACGGGCTCGATCCGATCGGCCGCCACGATATGACCAATGTCCTGCATGAGTGGGCGCGGCGCGGAAAGAGCGTGTTGTTGGCCAGCCACGTGTTGCACGAAGTCGAAGCGATCAGCCCTTCCTTCATGCTGATCTGTGGCGGGAGATTGCTGGCATCGGGGTCGCCGGATGAAGTCCACTCACTGTTGGCCGATGTGCCGAACGAGATTCACATCCGTTGTGATACGCCAAAGGAACTGGCCCAACGGCTGATCGGTGCCGCCTCGATCACGTCGATCCAAGTCGATGACGGTGAGCTGGTCGTTGCCACGGAAAGTCCGTTGTCCGTCTACCAACATTTGCCGCACGCGATCGATGGCACGGGCATACGAATTCACGAAATGCGTTCGACCGACGAGTCGTTACAGGCGTTGTTTAATTCACTGATGCAAATTCACCGAGGGGAATTGTGAACATCCTGCGAGGCAGCCTGGCGGTGTTTTTGTTCGAGTGTCGGCGTTCGATGACGCCGTCGCGCATTGCCTGCTGGCTGGTGTTGGTGTTGTTTCCGCCGGCGATTTTTGGATTGCTGGTGTTCTATGACATGGACCTGGGTAGTAATGCTCAGTCGCCGATCAGCGACTCGGTCGCTCGGGAGCGCCTTTGGATTTCGCTGACGTATGCGACCGTTCCGTTGGTCATGTCGTTGCTGGCGCTGCTGTTGTGGGCGACGCCGACGGTCTACACCGAATTGGAAGGCAAGACGTGGATTTATCTGGCCGTCCGCCCGTCAGGCCGGGATGTTGTTTTGCTTGGCAAGTATCTTGCGGCAGTCGCCTGGTCAATGGCGGCGGCTTGGCTTGGCTTGACGTTTACGATGGCGATCATTGCTGGCGAATTGAGCCAGCCCATCACAGTTTGGCTGGCGTTGTCTGTATTAGTCGTTATCTCGTGCATTTCGTACGGCGCGCTGTATTGCTTTATCGGCGTGCTGTTTCGTCGCCGAGCGATGGCGATCGCCGTTTCTTACACGCTGATTTTCGAGTTCTTGTTCTCGATGGTCCCGGCGCTGATCAACAAGATCACCGTCCAGCACCGAATGCTCAGTTTGCTTGACACGTGGCTGGACATGGGCGATCAGTTGCGGGTTAGCGGCGTCATTGGAGACGAACCGGTGTGGTTGCACGTGTGCATTCTCGGCATCTACACCGGCTGCCTGTTGATCGCGTCCTCGGTAACACTGAGGATGCGCGAGCATATCACGGCGGAAGAGACTTAGAGGGGATGACTCAAAAACATTTTCGGCATCTGACTTCGTGAGCCGACGGCTCTAGCCGCGGGCGGCGCGGAGCCCGACGCTAGCGCGTTCGGCTCACATGCGGATGTTATTCTTGGGTCATCCCTTAGTGGTTGAAACAAGGGATTTTGGCGTAAAATGAATCCATGACCGTTTCATTCGTTTGTCCACACTGCGACGCTAAGACCGAGGTCGAAGACGAGTTCGTCGGCCAAACGGGGCCCTGTTTCAACTGCGGCAAAGCGGTGACGATTCCGCAGCCGAAACCTGTCGTCGCTGCAACTCAACAAAAACCGTCGCAGCAATCGGGCATTGTGATTGGCCTCGTCATGGGAACTGTTGTTGTTGGGACACTGGCGGCACTAGGTGTTGTGTGGCTGGTGATGGTTTTCGCTCGGCCCATCATTAACAACCTTCACACGTCAAGCACGCAATCCAAATGCGAGTCGAACTTGCGGCAGATTGCGATGGCGATGATGGCTTATCATGACGACTGGCGTAGCTTTCCGCCGGCGCATCGGGTTGGTCCCGACGGCAAACCCGCGCACAGTTGGCGCGTGCTGCTGCTGCCCTATCTTGAAAGCAAAGCCCTTTACGACCAGTACGATTTCAGCCAGGCCTGGGACAGCCCCACAAATCTCTACATAGCAAACCAAATGCCCGCTGTTTATGGCTGCCCGGCGGATCCAAATTCACGGGGCGCGGGGACAACGAATTACATGGTGGTCGTTGGCAACGAGACGATTTTTCCCAGTCCGGCGACAACCAGTCGAAGGCAAATCGGCGATGGTTTGGAAAACACGTTGATGGTCGTCGAAGTGTCTGGGGCCAACGTCACATGGACGCAGCCACAAGATTTGGATATTCGCGGCATGACGTTCGAAATTAACGGCGGATCGGGCGGCAAGGAAATCAGCAGCTTGCATCCAGGCGGCGCTGTGTTTGCCGCCGCGGACGGCACGACTTACCTGTTGCCCGACAACACGCCACCAGAATTCGTTGAAGCCCTGATTACGGCAAACGGCGGGGAGCAATTCACACCATATGAACTTGCCGAGTTCGGGCAATAATCCACAAATTGCCTATTCTGCCTGTCCCGCACAATCGGCTTCAAGTTGCCAGCGTCCAATTGTCGATACGATCTACGCATGAATGTCTATGCAAGGACGATGGGATGAGAGTGCTGGCAACATACATTTCGATGGCAGTTTGGAGCTTGGGGGCGGTCTTGACTCAAGCCCAGACGACGGGCCTGCCCATCGCAACGCGCCAGTCATCATTCGCGATTCCGTTTTCGGTCAACGCTTCAGGCAAACAGCCCAGAGAAGTTCAACTGTTCGTTTCGACCGACCAGGGTCCACAATGGAGCAAGTACGCCAGCGCCGATCCGACGGCCAAGGAGTTCCTGTTTCGCTGCGCGGGTGACGGTGAGTATTGGTTCGCGGTCCGCACAATCGACGACAAAGGTGAACGTCATCCGTCAACTCCGCTAGTTCCGCAACTGAAGGTGCTCGTCGACACCGCGCCGCCGAAGTTGGAATTCAACGCCCAAGTGGGTGCGGCTGGTGAAATCATCGCGACGTGGCGGATGATCGACGACAACCTGGCCGTCAAGTCGTTCCGCGTCGAATTTCAACCGATCGCCAGCCAACCGATGGACAAGACGCCTTGGCAACAAGTTGCAATTGAATTGCCAAGGGACGAGTTGATTCGCAATACTTTTCAAGGTGAAACAACTTGGCTGGCAAACGTGCCCACCCAAGGCGTTCGCATTCGGGCCGTTGTACGAGACCGAGCTGGCAACGTGGAAGAGGTGAATCGACGGCTGTTTCTGCCTCGATTTGCCAAGCGTCCGCCTGTCGCCGAAGCGCCAAACGATCCGGAATTCATTCCGCCCAGAGATCCGTTTCTGGCGAGGAAGACCGACGAAACCTCTGCCGTCGATGCACCGTCCTCACCCGATGTCGTCGTGCCGCACTACGATCCCGTGACCGGTGAGTTGATTGAACCCCAGTCGCGCGGCGACGACGGCGTGAAAAAAGATGCAATGGGAACCTTCGCGCGATTCCGTCCGGACGCGAACGATGTTGAAACCAAGCCCGCGGAAGAACCAGTGACTCGCCCGCGAAAGTGGTCCGACATGTTGCCGGATGGCGAGCAGTTGCGAATGACGAACGCACGGCGACTCAATCTGCAATACGACGTCGATGTGGTTGGACCATCGGGTGTCGCCAAAGTGGAACTGTGGGTGACCAAGGACGGTGGTCGCAGTTGGGAAAACTGGGGCGAAGACAAAGATCGACAGAGCCCGTTCAGCGTCGAAGTGGACGGTGAAGGCGTGTTCGGCTTTCGCATTGCCATCACCAGCGGAATCGGTTTCGCCAGCCAACCGCCGCGGCCCGGTGAATTGGCCGATCTTTGGATTGGCATCGACGAAACCAAGCCTACCTGTGAAATCAGAGCAGTACCTTTCGGCACGGGGCAAAACGCGGGCCAGTTAATCATTCAATGGAAAGCCGACGACCAACATCTCAGGCAGCATCCGATCACGTTGAAATTTGCCACCAGCCCAAGCGGCCTCTGGCGCACGATTGCCACGAATCTCGCCAACACGGGCCAGTTTAATTGGCGAGTTGATCCCAGCATTGGCCGTGAGGTCTATATCCTGTTGGAAGCGCGCGACGAGGCGGGCAACATTGGCACTTACAAAACTCCTCGCCCCGTCAACATCGAGGGTCTACGGCCGCGCGGCCGGATCAAAACGTTTCAACCGATTGGACCTCAAGCGCTTCAGCAACCGCAGGGTGCGTGAAGCACGGTCGAGACGCATTGCGACCTTGCGATTTGCTCGAATCCGCGCTTACGCCTTTTCGCGTCGAGACGCAATCTGTTTCTCTAGGTACTCGATCGCCTTTTGAAGCTGCGGATCAACGAAGACTTCGTCGTCCGCTTCACTGGAATCGTCAGTCTCGGTTTCGTTCCGATCGCCATTGTCCACCGGTTCGACCGCCGGTTCATCGTCGTCCGCACGATTGTTTTTGGAACCGCCGATGTTGTACAAATCACGTTCGCGCCGCAGCCGGGCGACCTCTCTGAGTTGATCGTCGGTCAGTTTGATTTCAAAACCATCGTTCGGCTGGACGCCCCAGTCGTCGTCTTCGTCGGCATTCTTACCGCGGTGAATGTTCTTGCCGCTGGGACGCCAATAACTGGCGGTCGTCAGCTTCAGCGCGCTTTTGCCGCCTTCCATGCGAATAATGTTTTGTACAGTGCCTTTGCCCCACGTTCGTTCACCGATGACAATTGCCCGACCGTGATCCTGCAGGCAAGCGGCAACAATTTCGCTGGCGCTGGCCGAGAACCGGTCGGTCAACACCACCATCGGTGTCTTCGTATCAAACTTGGCCGTCGAATTCGCCAGGTATTCGCTCTGCATTACACCACCTCGGCCGCGTGTGCTTACGATCGCGCCGTCGGAAATGAATATTCTGCTGACTTCGATGGCCGTCTTCAGATAACCGCCAGCGTTGCCGCGGACATCGAAGATCAATCCATCCACTCGCCTGCCCTTGAACTCCAACGCCTCTTGCAACTCTTCGGCCGTGTGTTCGCCGAACGTCGTCAGCCGCACGTGTGCAATGTTCGGGTGGTCTTCCAGTGTGAACTGCCACGCTCCACGATCGTCGTGGCGGTCGCCCAACACGGACGGTGTGCGAATGATCTCGCGCTCAATCTTGAACGTCACCAAGTCTTCTTCGCCGGTGTGCCGCACGACGAGTTCCACCGGTTCACCTTCCGGGCCACGCATCAGTCCGACTGCGTCGTCCAACGACATCCCCTCGGTGCTCTTTCCTTCGATCTTCAAAATCGTGTCACCTGCTCGCATGCCGGCATGATATGCCGGCGTGTTCACCACCGGACTCAACACCGTCAGCCGCTTTGTCTGCTGGTTCAATTCCACCACAATGCCGACGCCGCCAAACTCTTGATCCAGTTGCTCTTGCAGCGACGTGTATTTGCGCGGCGGAAAATAAGCGGAGTGCTCGTCCAGCTTCCCGACCATGCCGTTCATCGCCCCTTCGAACAGCTCGCGGCGGTCAATTTCCTCAAAATAATTCTGTTCGATCGTGTGCATTGCTTCCGCGATTACCACGGCATCACGATTTCGCTCGGCTTTGTAATAGCACGCCAAGGAAATCAGGGCGGAAAGAGTGATAATGACCAGGTTTCGCTGCGGCATGTCCACGTGTCCTTAGGCGATCGAATAAAACTCCCCACATCTTAGCAAAAAGCAGCAGCGACGGCGCGGTGCAAGCAGTGGAAATTGCCCCAGTCCGTCCGTTTCCCACGAATGATCGAACTTGTCGCCAGATCACGCTTGAGGATAAACTTTATCACGTCCAACAAATATCAATGCGAGATACGAAAGATGCACACGGTTGTTTTTTGGCTTACGATTCTCTCGGCTGCGCCACAACCCGCGGACGTGGCCGTTGTTTGCCCAGCAACTTTTCGCGAAGCACTGAAGCCTTGGGTCGAACATCGGCAACGACAAGGTCACCACCTGGCGTTCGTTTCAAACGATCAAACCGTCGGTGCGATTCGAAAACAGGTCCGCGACATCGCGAAGTCAGGAAAGCTTCGCTTCTTGCTGCTCGTCGGCGACACCCATCCCAGCGCCGATCGCATCGAAGAACTTCGTGCGCGCAGTATTCCTACACAGTTTGTGCGAGCCAAAGTCAACATCCATTGGGGCTCCGAACCCGTCATCGCGTCGGACAATTGGTACGCCGATTTAGACGACGACTCGCTGCCCGACTTGGCAGTGGGCCGTTTGACCGCCGACACGCCCGACGAGTTGACCACGATGATTCGCAAGATCATCAAGTACGAGCGTGAGGCGGATTTCGGCCCGTGGCGGCGTCGCGTCAATTTCGTCGCGGGTGTGGGTGGTTTCGGGCAAGTGGCCGATACGGTATTGGAACTGGCCACCAAAAAACTGCTGGGCGACGGCGTGCCGACGGCGTTCAACACATCGATGACCTACGGTAGTTGGCAAAGTCCGTATTGCCCGGATCCACGGAAATTCCACGATGCCACCTTGCAGCGATTCAACGAAGGTTGCTTGTTTTGGGTTTACATCGGACACGGCCAGCGACGCTACTTGGACCAGATTCACGTGCCGGGGGCCCGCTATCACATCCTCGACACGGACAACGTGGACAAGATGCAGCCCGCTCAGGGCATGCCGATCGCCATTTTCCTGGCGTGCTATACCGGTGCGTTCGACGAATCGCGCGATTGCCTGGCGGAAGAAATGCTACGCGCCCCGGGCGGCCCCGTTGCCGTGCTGTGCGGCTCGCGCGTGACGATGCCTTATGCCATGGCCGTGATGAGCAACGAAATGATGGACGAGTATTTTGTCCGGCGTCGCGAAACGCTGGGCGAAGTTGTTTTGAACGCGAAACGGCGGATGGTAAAGTCCACCCGGGAAGCGGCGAGTACCAACCGACAACTCGTTGACATGATTGCCAAATTGATCAGCCCGTCGCCGAAGTTATTGGACGCCGAGCGGGCTGAACACTTGTGGCTGTTCAACTTGCTCGGTGATCCGCTTCTGCGGCTTGCCCATCCAAAGAAAGTCGACGTTCAAGTCGCCGAGTCGCAGCACGCTGGTGAGAAGCTGACGGTCAAGGCCACGTCGTCCTTGCCGGGTCAGTGCATGATCGAATTGGTTTGCGATCGGCAACGGCTGCGTTTTTCACCCCCGGCAAGAAGAGCATTTGACGCGTCGGACCGCGCGTTGGCGGCCTATGACAAGACGTACGAGCGGGCGAACGACATCCGCTGGACGTCGCGATCATTACGGATTGGCAACGGCGAGTTTCAGTCGACCGTGGAGATCCCCAAGGCCGCGTTCGGTCCGTGTCACGTGCGGGTGTTTGTCGAGAGCGACGACGATTTTGCGATGGGATCGGCGGATGTTTTGATCCGCCGTCCGCAATCGAAGTCAAAGTGATTGCCGGTCGACCAGTTCGAAGAACTTCGTAAGGCAGTTTTCGAAACGAGCTTCTTCTTCATCTTTGGCGAGCGGCGGGAAAGGACTCATTTGCCGCTCGCCCTATTCAAGAACTCTCTTGGTCCACCTCGGATTCGAGTGACGCTTCCCCATTGCTTGGCCCCCTCTCATCTCAGTTTTGCCGAAGCTATTCCTCGCTAGTGCTTTGTCAACTTTCCATTTTGGGATCGTGTGCCACTGGCTGTCAGTACAAATCCTGATGGTGTTAGTACTTGCGAAGCACTGGCAGAGCCAGTGGCACTCCA
>CAYFJO010000169.1:0-21482 GCA_964343305.1 uncultured Pirellulaceae bacterium
CAGGATGAATGCCCGATCGCGAATCTGCCCGATGCACCCAAATCTCGTTGCCTACCCGGCGCGGGTAACACCCGGTCAACAAGCCCGCGCGTGACGGGCTGCAAATCGGAGCGGCCGCGTAGTAGTCCGTAAAACGCGTTCCCGCATTCGCCATCGCGTCGATCCGCGGCGTCTTGACCTCGGTCGCGCCATAACAACCCAGATCGTAGTACCCTTGATCATCGACCATGATCAAAACGATATTGGGGCGCGAGGCTTGATCGGCGTTAACTGGTTGCGTATAAATTACTTGTGCAACAAGTACCACAATGGTCGAAATGGCCAGTGTAGTTATTTTGTGTAGCAAATGACGCGGGAATGACCGGCGGCAACCGGCCTGCGTTATGGCAAGGAATTGAAACATGATGAATCCTCTATTTCTCATCGCGCGTGCGCTGCGCTCGATTCTCGCTCGCTCACCACCGCGCTATCGGTGCGTAAAAAGACCAAGGGGCCACGGGCGGCAACCCGTTTGGCGGCCCCTTGGCGGCAAGGAACCGAAACCGGTTCCGCCTTCATTGTCTTCCCCATGATTTCCACAGTCAATTCCCAGCGGCAACTGGGTCAGCAACGAAAGGAAAAATGACCAATGGCAAGGAATCGAAAACAACGTCGCCAGCAGCATGGATCTGCCTGGCATTGGAAGCAGACGGACTGCTGGTATTACACAGAACCGGGAACAAGGAAACGTGTGCCCCTCTTTGATGAGCAAGGCGAACGCGTTCGTGGAAAAGAGAACAAGGAAGCCGCGAGGCTGGCCCTCGCCCGCGTGAAACTCGTTGACGAATTGAGCCCGCAGCCAACAACGTCATCGGGCGAATGGACTGTCGCGAAAGTCTGTGAAATCTATCTCGCGGACCTGCATCAGTCAGCGACGCTCGAATGGGCCAAACTGGTCGAGAAGTGGCTGAACGATTTGTGTGGCTACTGTGGTGCGTTGAAGGTCGAAGAGTTTCAGAAGAAGCATCTACGGACTTGGATTCAGAAGCACAAGTCGTGGAACCACAACACGCAGCGCAACGTGATTGCGTCTGTGAAGGCAGCATTCAATTTCTGTTGCAAGTTCGACGATCTCGAATCGAATCCGGTGGCGGGGTACCAGAAGCCGACCGCAACGCCGCGCGTGACGGCGTTCACACCCGAGGAAGAGACCGCCATTCTTGAAGCAGCGGACGAAGCCCATGGCCTTTTCATCAAGGCGTGTCTCCTGACGGGGGCAAGGCCATATTCCGAATTGGCGAAAGTCACCGCCGATCACGTTGTCGAAACGCCGCAGGGCATGTACTACCTGTTGAAGGCTCGAACTGCCGATGGAGGTCACGGTCACAAGAGTGCCAAGAAGACTGGCAAGGATCGACGCATCATGCTTTGCGATGAGATGGAGTCGATAACGCGGCAGTTGATGCTGACGGCACCAAAAGGAAGCGATATTCCGTTGTTCCGCACGACGCGAGGTCGTCAGTGGAAGCGCTGCAACGGGGTGCAGCGGTTTCTCGAATTGAAACGCAAACTGAAGCTGCCCGACGACCGCTGCATGTATACGTGTCGGCATACCTTCGCGAAGCGCACGCTGAGCGGGTATTACACCGGCGTGCCGGTCACGATTGAAGTGCTCGCGGGACTGATGGGGAACACGCCCAAGGTTTGCTGGGATCACTACGCGGCGTGGGCCGATCAGTACAACGACCCACTCTGGGCAGCCTTGGGCAAGAAACCTGCCAAGCGAAAGGCAGGTTAATCCCTCGGTGCTAAACTGACAGCGATTTTGCGTCAAGTAAGGTGAAGGCTCGCGGCTTAGCAATTACGTGAGCAAACCCGCATCAGGTTTGACTCTGATGCGGGTGTCGTTCTTCGCATGGCAGCGCAGCAAAACCTGCCGCCATGGGATTCGATACTCACGCTATCTTGTTGGCCGTTCGAGCGGCCGCATTTCGATATCTGTCTTAGAAGCAACGATCACCTGAGCCTCATCGATCGCAAACCGATCCCAGGCTGCGATTGTTCAATCGTCGCCAGAGATTTTTGCCGTCGCTACGACAACAACGCTTCCCGAAGGACGTATCATGCCGGATAATGGCGGTGATCCGACGTGTGTAACGTCGGTGAGCAGGTCAAAAACAAGGAGAAGACAAGGTGAATTGAGATGTCGACTTTAATGGCAGGCAGCAGGGAAGAGGCGTTGGCCGTGTTCCGAAGACATTGGACGTATCTTTCCGGACCGAATGCGGCTAGCTCACTTTGGCGGAAGCTGACGCATGACGAGAAGCGGACACTTGGCGGCTCACTGGCGGCTGCACTCACGCGGCATCGGCGTTTGACCTCGATCTGGATGCACCTGCACCCGCGTATTTCCGAACCACGCGCTGTTGTTGAACTGGCCGTCAGACTTTTCTCTTATCCGGTCGACGAAGCGGACTGGCTCCTACGGGAAATGGGCGAACTCCCCATTGATCAAGAAGCGGCGAAAGCCGAGGCAATCGCTCGCGGTGACCTCGTGCTGGTTCGAAGGGATCGAGCGGTCTACTGGGAAGGTGCGGATCTTGAAGTCAACTGGGGCAACGGTAAAGTTCTGTGGGAATTTTTGCTGCTTGCCTGCGAACACACGCAGCATGGTGAAGACATCAACCGTTTGAGCATTGGGGACCACGCTGGCGACCGTGTTGTCGCCCAGCGCATCTACCGGTTGCGACAAGTTTCTGGACTTCCGCAAACCTTGACTGACCAGTTCGATCCCGTTGGACTCGGAACGCAGCGGTTCAACTGTCCGGCCAGCCGAATCCACATCTTCGACGACTGAACAGAAGATCGACTTGCACATTTCAATAGGGCGGCTGGCTTGACTTTTCGGCGAACAAAAACCCGACCCGATCATCAACCGGGTCGGGTTTAATCGGCCCTCGCATTGCCGTGCGAAGGGCTTGCCGCCAAGGGTTTACTTCAAATCGCTCGCAGCTGCGAGCGCATTAATCGTCAGGCCGTCCCAGTTTGGTCGTGATGTGCTGCATCGACGTCTGTTTGCGTGGCGCTCGTCGAATTGGTTGCGACTTGGGTGAGACAAACATCAGTTCCAACAAACGCTCCAGTTCCTGGCTGTCAATCTTGATGCGACCTTGGCCCTTGCGACCGCCCTGGTAATAATTGATGGTCGTCGGTTGACCGCGAATTATGAACGTGCCCGCATCCGACTGGGCCAGCCAGCCGTACAACGTCGCCGTACTGATGCCGAGTCGGCGAGCGGCGTCTTGTGATGAGAGCAGTTCCCGGGACATTTTCCGTCGGCAATCCTGGCCGGTCGGCGCATCTGCGGGCCGGCGTGGGTGATGGATGTCATCGTTACTGCTCCCAAGTTAGAAACCGGCGATCACACGCCGATCACAGCGTGTGATAAGTGGCTGAAGTGACCGAACAACTCGCTGATTTGCTTGCGGGAGTTTGGCTGCAACTACCCGTCAAGTAATGGTTTGAGAGATTGAGGCCCGAGATGGATCGACTTGAACTTGCCCAAAAGAAATACCAACGGATTGCTCCCAGCCCCTTGGAACTGGACGAAGAGAAGTCCGACGAGATCGAGGCGTGGTTGCGGGAGTACGTGGTACCCCTGGTCTCCGATCTCCAGCGAAACCCGGCGTTTCGACGCCATGTCAAGTTCGGCGTCGAGCGACTTGCCGCCGAAACCGATGTCCCCGAACGAAAGCAGGTCGTTGCAGTGTCCGATGCTCTGGTCACCTGCGCGTCAGAAGTCGCCAAGCTGGGCGATCGGGATGAATTTCGGGACCTCATGCGGGATCGTGACCTGCTTCAGGAGCTGAACGAGCGAAAATACGGCAATTCGTCGCGACAAGAAGGGACAGAAGAGCCAAATGCGGAAGAGGATACACGCTGCATCGCAGAGAAGATGGCTGATCAGCCCTGGTTCGACCTGGTCATGAGCCTCGATTTTCCGTACCTCGAAGATCATCTATTTGTCGTAACCGAAGATTCTTGGTTTTACGAAGCGTTCAGCAGGTTTCGACCGAATATTCCCGTGCTGGGCGATGGTATTACGCGAATGCTGTTTGCCCGCATTGACTTCTGGGTGCATCACTTGAAGAGCGTCTGGAATCAGATGTTTGTACGGATCATGCAAACGTCCGATGATCCGCACCGAGAATATGAATCGTTCTTCATGACGATGTTTCAGCTCGACAAATGTGTCGAAGAACTCAAAGCAACCTGTTTGTCAGGGGACGACGGTCGTATGCGAGATGCCTGTTGCACACTGATGCAGGTTTACATCGCCTATCATCCCAGACCAGAGTTGCCGTGGTTGGATTTGAGGGAAGATATCTACCAAGCGAAGGCTGGTATACTCGGTCTTGAGTTCAGACGGCTATTCGAACTCATCGAGTATGACCAGGTCGATGTCAGGACGATTCAGGAATCGGGCCGCCGACAAGCCAGCATCGTGGTCATGGATGCGATTCAGCAAGTGTTGGCAGCGATCGACGATGTCGCCGAGTTGTATCGGCGCGAGTTGTCGCCCGAGGAGATCATCAACGAGGCGCGGTCGCGGTATCGACTTGTCGTTGTCACGCGTCCGCGCATGGCGTTCTTCGACGGTGAGAAGTTGAACATCGATTGGAATCGGAAAAAGCGGCCCTGGGAACTTCTGCAGTTTCTCGCTGCGCAAGGCGAACGCCTCGATTGCGTTGATCGTTACCACCTCAGCGGTTCTCCAACGCCTCACGCGTTGAGCAACCTCAAGAGCCGCCTCTGTAAGATCCTGATGGTAAGTGACGATTCGCCAAACGCACCCGCCACACAGCTTGCCACACTGATTGAGCATGCCGATGGAGAGATTCGTCTCGATTTGCCGCCCGACGAAATCAAGGTCGTCGACCTCGAAGCCAATGGGGCGGACGAATGGACCATCGATCCGACAGAATTCGAGGCATCGGCGCGGGAAACAAGGTCGATTTGACGCGAATCGACGACATTTATTCGTCGCAAGTCCTTTTGGGATAGGGATGTGCTAAACTCAAGCGTTTTTTGCGGCATAATCCTATGAGGGGAATATTAGCTCTTGAGTCTTGGCCAACCCGCGCCTGATCAGGTCTTTTTTATGGTTGTTGGCGACTTATCACAGCGTGTGACTGCCGTGTGATCCCCGATCTTTATGTTGCTCCGAGGACGGTTCGGAAAAACCCGAATCCAAATACGGAGCAGTTCAATGAGCATTCAACAGCGGGATGGGAAAAGTTGCGAGTCGCAACTTTTGGACGAGCAGCCGAATGAAGCCTGGGACGTTGAGCGACTTGGCGAGTTCGCTCAGGCACGTCATCAAGAAATTGACGCCGATGAGCAGTCGCTCGCGCGGGCCTACTGGCAACTCGGCCTGGCGCTGAACTTGGCGCGGCGACAATTCTCCTATGGCCAGTGGTCGAAGTTTCTGGATGAACTGGGAATCGACAAAACCAGGGCGTCGAAGGCTCGCGCCATCCAGCGATCTTTCGACACTGAGAATTCCGTCGACGGGCTGTCTGTTCAAGAGGCCTATCGGAAGCGAAAACGGAAATGTCGGAAGTCCGGTCCGAAGAAGAAACGCCGCAAGTCGCCTAACAAGCACGAGCGCGTCAACATCGCCGAATGGCTGCGTGACGTCTGTCAGCAGGTTGACATCTTCTTGGACGAAGTTGCGTCCACCGATACCGACGATGCTGCGAATGTACTCCCCGCGATCGACGCTGCCGTCGAGGAATTGAACCGGCTGCGGAGTCAGGTCCAGCAACGCATCAGTGCGCAATAGTAGCGCACCAATCATTTCGTCGCGCCCAATGCTGGCGTTCCAGAGCGACTCCTGCGCCTTCTTTCTCTCTCGCCCGCGCAGACTTTTCTACGTGGTCACCGCGTTCCTTTCAGAAATCACACGCTGTGACCGCGGTGTGATCGGCGATCCGTATTGTTGCCCGCGTTTCGTAATCGCTGATGCGACCTTGAGGCGCGGTTGCCTTATAGTTACGCCGCCAGGAAGCGGCGCTATCGCTCAGCACAACTAATGGAGGGCCTAATCATGGCTTTTCAACTTCCTGATGCGGGCGCTGCCAGTCAAGAACTTGCCCGCGAAGTTCACGAGTGGTGGCAAGAGGCCGCCGAGAAGACCGACATCGACCTCTCCGGTTTTGATCCCGCGGCTCCGCTTGACGAGCGGATCGCCTGGGCGTTGGGACAAGGACTCGACATCGGCACGATTTACAGTCGCTTCAGCTCGAAGCGGCAGCACAGTACCCCTGACCAGGTGCGAACCAGCGTCCAGCACGCGGCCACCAAGGGCATCTACTG
This sequence comes from uncultured Pirellulaceae bacterium, assembly GCA_964343305.1. Taxonomy (GTDB): domain Bacteria; phylum Planctomycetota; class Planctomycetia; order Pirellulales; family Pirellulaceae; genus CAYFJO01. Next base: position 6,358 of record CAYFJO010000169.1, read on the forward strand.
CCCTCCGGAGTTTGTGTGCGTCGATGAAGCGCAACGCGGTTACCGGGCTCGTCGCGAAGGTCTGGACCGCATGCTGTTGATTCTCAAGAATCGGTACGCGACCGTGCTGCTGGTGTTCAAAGCATCGCGGCTCTACCGCCAGGCCTTCAAAGGCTACCAGTTGATCCAGCAAGAAGTGGTCGAGGAAGGCTTGCGAGCGATCTCGGTCACGCAGGGGATCGACACAGCCGACACAAAGGCCTGGCGGATGTTGTTCCAGGTCCACGGAATCGTGGACGACATGGTGATCGAAGCCACGGCCGACCACGTTCGCGCCGGTCTGAAGGGTCTGTTCGCGCGCGGCTACACGGTTGGCGCCCTGCCGGTCGGATACCGTCGCAAGGAGTTGCCGGACGCTCCGGTGACCAATCGCGGACTGACACGCACCGTGCCGGAAGTCGATCGGAAGTCTCCCGAAGAGTCGGAAAAGTCGAGTACGGAAGACTCGGACGATGAACCGGATGTGGCCAAAATGATCGTGGAGCACTACGAACTGATCCGCGACGGCATGCCGATCAAGCAGGGTTGGCGGAAGTGGGTCGCCGATGGCGGCCCGGCTGATCCGCGCTCGACCAAAGGTTACATGACCTACAACGCCTACCGGCGCATGCTCTCGCGGATTGCATACACGGGCCGCTGGGAGTTTGGTCGCAAGCGGAACGAGTTTTCGACCAAGCGGGACTACTCGCGGCAGATTGAACAACCCGACAGCGAGGTGGAGAAGTTCCTCTGCGAGGAGCTTCGCATTGTCGATGATGAGTTGTTCTTCGCCGTGCAGAGCCGGTTGGCGGAACTGAAGAAGGGGCCGCGTGGTCCCAAAAAGGACAAGGTTCCGCACCTGTGGGACCTGGTCGTCGAATTGTTTTACTGCGCCCGCTGCGAAGAGCGTTTTCACCAGACCGGCGCTGGCAACAAGGGCATGCATTGCAAGAACGGCGATCTCTGTCCCTGTAGTTCGGCCGTGCGCCGTGAAGAAGCCGTTCGTGCCGTCTGCGAGAAGCTTTGTGATCTGATCCAGCAGGACGCCGACTTGATCGAACGGACGATCTGCCGCTCTCAGGAGATCGACACCCGCGGCGACGACCAAGTGCGCGGCGAGATCTCCCAGCTGGAGCGTAAGGTCGCCGCGTTGTCCAACAAGATCAGCGATCTGTACGAGTTGGCCGGACAGGGCAACGACGACGACCGCAAGGAAGTGATGGCCAAGGTGCGGGCCGCGCAGACGGAACGCTCCACGGCCCGGCATGAACTCAGCCGCCTGCAGCAGGCGCTGGCCAACACGACGGCCACTGTCACGCCGGAGATCGTGCGCCAAACCCTGGCCGAGTTCACCACGCTGCTGGAGAACGCCGCCGCTGGAAAGCTCGGCCCCGAAGCTGTCTACAAAGCCGTCGCAGTGTTCCGGGCGTTGGTCGGCGGCCGCGTCTGGGTTCACGTCGAACGTCGTGCCGGTCGCAAGCGGACCAACGTCCGCGGGGTTTTCCACCCGTACCTGATCGGCGCCGTGCGTGATGCGACCGGACAGTCGAATGTGGAGTCGGCCGAGCCGCCGACCGAAGTGTCGGTCTGGCTGCGCAAACCGCCTCTGCGAGATCGTCTCGCCCCTCGCGTCCACCATCTGATCGACGTGGAAGGTCACAGCTATCGCAGCGCGGCGAAGGTGTTGCAAGCCGAAGGCTACAACATCAATTCCGGCGTCGTCTGGCAGATCTACCGCCGGCACTACGAAATGATCGGCAAGCCCGTGCCGAAGCGTCCGTACAACAACGGCAACGAGCGCAAGTCGGCTTAGGCCGAAATCTGTGCCCAAACTCTCACCCGCCCCGTCTTTGTGACGGGGCATTTTTTATGCGCGCGGCAATCGTCGCGCGTTCCACCAATCGACATCAGGAGAGACATCCATGCCGGATTCAGCATCGAACGAATCTGCGTCGCCCACCGCGGTCGCCAGTTGCGCGGCCGACCGCCAGGCGGAACGAGAGCGCCTCATCGACAACTTGGCGTTTCTCGTGGTTCGCCAGCACCACCACAACCAACGGTCCGCGATGACCGAAGCCCCTATCGACGAATCACCAGTGCTAAATCCGAACGAAAAAAGCGCCAAGTAGAAACGAAGGGCCCGCTTAGCTTTGGCCGCCGCTTTGTTTATCCACTTTGAACGAAAAAAGGAGAACCCATTGACGTACGTAGTCCTCGCATTTGTTTCCGTGGCCCTGCTGCTGGCCGTCGTGGCGCTCATCAAAGAACGCCGCTTGCGACTCGCCTTGCAGGACATTCTCAGACGTCTCATCAACCGTTGGAGGTCGTATGCAAACACACAAACTGATCCACATGCCGATCGTCGCAGCGCTGATGTTGACGGCGATCGGGTGTGATGAAGACGAAAACAAACGTCTGGCTGAAATGGCCGAGCGGCATCTTGAGCGGCAGGCAGAGCAGAGTCGCCAGGTCACCGAACTTCAGCGCGAAGTTGCCGAAGGTTCGCGGCGACTGGTCGAAGCCGATGCCCAAGCGCGGCAGGAAATGGTTACTCTGCAGCGCGAAGTCCAAGCCGAACGCAACGAAGTCGGGAGGCAACGCGATTTGCTGGAAGGCGAGCGCCGTGACCTGGCCGCCAAACGTCGCCTGGACCCGATCATCGCGGCGGCAATCACCAACATCGGCTTGCTGTTGGCCTGCCTATTACCGCTGGTTCTGTGCTGGTATCTGCTCACGCGTCGCGTCGAACCCGCAGACGATCAAGCGGTCGCCGAAGTCTTGCTCGAAGACCTCGTTGCTGACCGGCCGTTGCTACTACCGCGTACCGACGGCGTCCCTGCCATTGGCCTGCGTGCGGAGCGTGACGCTTCGCGTTCGCCCGACGATTCAGATCACGTCGATCGTTCGACCTGACTAAACCACTACTCATCAACATGGGAGGCATTCATATGTCGCACATCGTTTCCGTCCAGGCCGAGATTCGGGACGCGGCCGCACTCGATTCGGCCTGCCGCCGTCTCAGGCTGCCACTACCGACGCACGGGACGGCGCAGCTTTTCAGTGGCGAGGCCACCGGCCATTGCGTGCGGCTTTCCGGCTGGCGCTATCCGGTTGTCTGCGATACGGAAAGTGGCCGCATTCAATTCGACAATTTCGAAGGCCGGTGGGGCGAACAGCGCGAGTTAGACCGGCTGATGCAGGCCTACGCCTGTGAACGAGCGAAACTCGAAGCCCGCCGCAACGGACATACCGTGACCGAACAGCCGCTGGCCGACGGCTCGATCAAGCTGACCGTTCACGTTGGAGGTAACGCATGAGCCGCACGATTGAAATCATCATCTCGCCCACCGGCGAATCCCGTGTCGAAACCAAGGGCTTTGCCGGCAGCGAATGTCGCGAGGCGAGTCGCTTTCTGGAATCGGCACTTGGCAGAGCGACGTCGGAGTCGTTAACGGCCGAGTTCCACGAAGCTCGCACCCATCAACACAATCACTTGGACCAGGAGACATGACACTCACAAAACAACCTAATTCTTCCGTGCCGACGCGACAGGCAACGGCAACCGATCTCGTGCGAATCTTGCTTGTTGTCGAAGGCACCAACGACATTGAGTTTCTGCGACGCATTTCAGGTCTGCTTCACGCCCACGACTCGTCTCTGCCGCATCTGGCCGATATGGAACAACAAGGTACGCTCATCTTCGTACCTTTTGGCGGCGGGCATGTGCGCGCCTGGATGCATCGGCTCGCCCCTCTGGGCAAGCCGGAATTCCACCTGTACGACCACGAGCTACCGCCGGAGACCGATCATCGGCGCGAGGCTGCGGAAGTGATCAATCGCCGCCCGCATTGTCAGGCAGCCCTGACCGGCAAACGCAGCCTGGAAAACTATCTGCATCCCGAGGCGATTCGCACGGCTGGCGAAATCGAAGTCGACTTTGACGACTTCGACCCCGCGGCCGAGATTGTTGCCAAGCAACTCCATCAGCGCAGCCTCGTCGAAACACCCTGGGAGCTTCTCACCCGCCGCGCCCGCAACCGCCTGACCCACCGAGCCAAACGCTGGCTCAATACAAAGGTCGCTGACCACATGACGGTCGATCTGCTGCGCGAGCGCGATCCCGATGATGAAGCCATTTCGTGGCTGAAGACCATCGGCCGCTTGGCTGAATCTCGGTAATCGCAACTCTACCGGTCACCATCCCCACATCACAATGTCACAAGGAATCAACCATGACGCTATCAGAGCGGCTGGCGGAGAATGTACGCGCGTGCTTCGCCGGCATTTGGATTCAAAGTTTCGAACACGAAGACGCGTTGCTGGAAATCGCGCGGCTGTGCCATGGCGAAGGCTGGAAGATGGCAACCTGGGATATCGACCTGGGATTGCGGCTATCCGGCGGTACGAACAGCGACACAACTGATATGGCAGGATCCGATCCGCTTGCCGCAGTCCGAGCATTGAGTGCGATGGCGGATGACGAAACTCCGTCTCTGTTGGTGCTCGTCAACTTCCATCGGTTTCTGAACTCGGCCGAGGTCGTCCAGGCCGTATCCCAGCAGATCGTGCAGGGCAAAAACAACCGCACGTTCGTCGTGATTCTGTCCCCAGTCGTACAGATTCCGACTGAGTTGGAAAAACTCATCGTCTTCATCGAACACGAGATGCCCGATCGCGATCAAATCGAAGAGATCGCCCGCGGCGTGGCCACCGAGGAAGGCGAATTGCCCGAAGGAGTGGACTTGGAGCGTGTGCTCGACGCGGCTTGCGGACTCACGCGTTACGAAGCCGAAGGAGCTTTCAGTCTTTCGCTGGTACGGCATGGACGCGTCGAACCGTCGTCGATCTGGGAACTCAAGTCGCAGACGTTGACCAAAAGCGGTCTGCTCTCATTGCACCACGGAAGCGAATCATTCGCCGATCTCGGTGGACTTGAATCGTTGAAGGCGTTTTGCCTGCGCGCGATGCGACCACACCAAGGCAGCACACGGGCACTCAAGCCGCGAGGCGTATTGCTGCTGGGCGTGCCGGGCACAGGAAAGAGCGCGTTTTGTAAAGCGCTCGGCAATGAGACTGGCAGGCCGACGCTGACGCTCGATGTCGGCGCCTTGATGGGTTCGCTTGTAGGCCAAACCGAGGAACGCACGCGACGGGCGCTGCGCATCGTCGATGCCATGCAACCGGCCGTGCTCTTCGTCGATGAAGTCGAAAAGGCACTCAGCGGCGTGGCCGGCTCCGGCCAAACCGATAGCGGCGTTTCGGCGCGGATGTTTGGTTCGTTGCTCTCGTGGCTCAACGATCATGAGTCGGATGTGTTCGTCGTTTGCACGGCGAACGACGTGACGAAACTGCCGCCGGAGTTCTGTCGCGCGGAACGCTTTGACGGTTTGTTCTTCCTTGATCTTCCGGGCAAGGAACAGAAGCAAGCTATCTGGCGAATGTTTCTCGACCTGTTCGGCATCGAAGGCGATCAGCGATTGCCCGACGATCAGAACTGGACAGGAGCAGAGATTCGCGCGTGCTGCCGCCTCGCAGCGTTGCTTGATGTGCCGCTGGTACAGGCTGCCCAGAACATCGTGCCGGTTGCGATCACTGCAGCCGAATCGGTCGATCAATTGCGGAACTGGGCCAGCGGTCGCTGCCTGTCGGCAGACGTCTCAGGCGTCTACACCAACGCGAGCGGTTCAAGCGGCAAGTCGCGGCGGAAGATTCCTCGCGATCCGAGTGTCAATTGATCGTCGCGACGGGCTGATCGTTGTTCGAACTAACTCAAAACGAAAGGAGCAAACCATTCAATGAGCGAATCTGATTCTGCAGCCGATTGGATGACCGCGTATCAGGAGCGGCTGAAACGAGAGCGAGCAGAAGCTCGCCTATCCATCGGTAAAGCATGCGATGCCCTCGCTGAGTTATGCGCTACCGAGGTGCGCATCGAGTACGACGGCTACGGCGACTCGGGAGCAGTCGAAGGCGTTACGGCAATCGGTTCGGCAGGTGATGTCGAGATTCCCGCCGACCTCCGGGACAAGTTGATCTCCGCGGCCGAGCGACTACTTCCCGACGGCTGGGAAAACAACTCGGGCGCTTTTGGCGAATTGGTGCTTGACGTCGTCAATCGCCGACTGACCCGCGAGCACAACTGGCGCGTCGAAACGAGCGAATACGACGAGGAGGCGTGGGAGCTATGAATCCGTACCATCACGCCCTGTCGAGCGCCGCTCATTTTGGCGGGCATCCGGACGATTATCTGCCGGTGCACCAGTGGCTCGACGAATCGAAGGCGTCTTCGCCGACTTTCGACACCGGGCACTGCGTCATCACGCCGAAGGCATCTTCCTGCTGGAACGCTTGTTTGGCGCGACGATCACCAATAGCGATGGTCGCGCTATCCCTGTGCGATTCATCGGCGAGCAGCATGTCAAAGAAGACCTCGGCCGCATCCCGACCGCTCAGGACTGGCTGGAACACCTGGCTCCTGCCCCGTGGATGATGAAACGAGGCAAACTGCTTTATCTCAATGAATCGCGAGCGAACGAGAATTCGAAGCGAGAGCGATGTGAATGCGAGCAAGACGGGCACTTCTGTTCCGGCATTCCCGGAATCCTCGCCCATTTGGAAGGCGGCAAACTGCAGCCCAGCTCAGCTGTCGAACGCTGCGACCTCTGCCAGCGCTATCCATCCGACGAAGCGGCTCTCCAACGCCTGCGCGAACTCGGAATCGCCTGACCAATCACTATCCCTTCATCATTATCTTTGGAGAAAACCTATGACTGTTTCCACAGACCGGCCACCGGTGCAGCGGGCCGGCCCGGCTGACCGATTGCGGGCGAAGATGTGTGCCACACGCGTCAGCTTCACTTGGTTCGGCACACGGAAAACACTTTCCTCTGCGCAGAAGGCGCAGGCGGCCGAATCATTCGGCGCAGAAGGCGAGTTTCTCAGCGCCGGCAAGAAACTGCTTGATACCAAGCACCCGCGGTTTAAGGCGGTGACGTCAGTTCGGAATCGTACGCGTGCCTACTGGACGTCGCTCAGTTTGCCCTATCCGGAGCCGGGAATTCGTCTGGTGCGGCAGGTCGCGCTCGAGACGTTTCAGGATCAGATGAACCTCTTCAAGGACGAACTCGACGAAGCCGTGGCCGAGCTCAACGAGCAATATGCAGCGCTCAAAGCGGCGGCGCAGGATCGGCTGGGCAGTCTGTACAACGAAGCCGACTATCCGGCCTCGCTCGCCGGGATGTTCGATGTCTCTTGGGATTTTCCTAGCGTCGAACCGCCATCGTATCTGCAGCAGCTGAATCCAGAACTCTACGAGCAAGAGTGTCGCCGCGTACGAACCCGTTTTGACGAAGCCGTGCAGATGGCCGAGCAGGCATTCATCGAGGAGTTGTCGCAACTTGTGTCGCATCTCACCGAGCGGTTGGGCGGTCAGGAAGACGGCAAACCCAAGATTTTCCGCGACACAGCGGTGGGAAACCTGCGTGAGTTCTTCGATCGGTTCCGCGCACTGAATGTGCGGTCCAACGATCAGCTCGACTCGCTCGTTTCCCAATGTCGTCAAGTTGTCGATGGTGTCCAGCCACAGGAACTGCGCGACAATGGAGGTCTGCGCCAACAGGTTGCCACGCAGCTTTCTGGCGTCCAGTCTGTCCTCGACGGACTTCTTGTTGACCGACCGCGGCGGCGGATCATCCGTTCGCCCAAGTGAGGACGCGGCTATGCAACTTCTGATCTCCCCTTACGGCACGATCCGCTGCGTCTACGCCGAATCCATTGACCTCGCCCAAATCGGGCACGTTTCCATTTCTCGTGGTTCACACGTCGAGCCCGATCCAGACGGTCGTTGGTTCGCTGACCTGGCGCCGGTGGGCGGGCCACGGCTCGGCCCATTTGCTCGCCGAAGCGACGCCCTCAACGCGGAATTCGAGTGGTTGCACACGCACTGGTTGCTGCCACCGCCCGACTGACTACCGTCAACGACAATTCGTAAACCGTTTCGCCCCGGCGGCGCAGACAACTCGATCTGCGCGGCCGGGGCTTTTTTCGTTTCCCTACACCAACAGGAGTACTTTCCATGAAACAAGCCGATCTTGACCGCGCCGTCGCCCGCGCCACGGGCGAAACCGTCTCCACCATCAAACGCCTCGGGTTTCTGCTCGCCGATCCGGACGACTGTCTCGATCTCGAGTCCGAGGAACATGGACCCTACGTCATCGACTGGGACGAATTGGAGGCCCAGCGTCACGAAGCAGGAAAGCGGAGGCCGCGCTATGAACCGGCCGTCGCTTGAGCAACAACGTGAACTTCGCGGGGCCGCCGTGACCGACGACTCCGCTGCCCTCAACGTTGATTCGAGTCTGCTAAAGCACGTGCGCGGTGGCCAACGACGAGGAGGGCGCGAAGTCAAGACCGCCTCGCGCCGTCGAAAGCGACGACGGCCGGTGCGGCAACGAACTTAATGTCAACGATATCGATTCCACATTCAACACAACTCGTGAAAGGACACATATGAAGATTCTGGTCATCAACAACGACGGTGGTGGCTTCGCCGATCACGTGGACGTCGCCGACGGCACGACAGTCGCCCAACTGTTCGAGCGTCAAATCGGCTCCACCAAGCCGAGTCACTATCTGATCCGCGTCAATCGTCAGCCGTGCCCGGCAGATCAAGTTTTGCGTGAAGGCGATCGCATCTCCATCACGCCGACGAAGATCGAGGGCGCGAACTCGTAACCACATACTGTCCGCGCGCCACCGAGCCTTAGCGCTCGGTGGCGCCGTGGGTGGTGTTCACTTTGGAGTGACGAACCATGACACGACAGCAACGGTTGCTCATGCGGATGGCGATCGCGATCCATGAGCAGCTCCACTCGAAAACTGCACACGACAAATGCGTCGGGCTGCCAACTGCAGCGTGGGAACAATGCGAGTCGCGGAATCGCAAATTGCAGAAGGCTACGCAGCGCGGTTGGAACCTGGCCGCCAATCGGCTGATTCAAGACTTGCGTTTGGCTGTCGAGCGACTTTGCAAAGAGATTGCGGAACTTGACCACAAGCTTCGACCGTCTGGCGGAGAAGGCCGCAAAGCCTCGGTGGCCGACATCTATGCTGACTTGGTCGCGATGCACGATGAGTTTGAAGATGTCGTCTTCAATCGACGAGACCACACTTTGTCGGTGACGACGGAAGCCATTGAACTGGACGGCGTCTACTTGGGCCCTTTCGAGATTCGCCTCGACTGGACCGATTTGCTGGAAGGCCATCCGTCCAACTACCGCGTGATTGCAGTCGATCCCAATCCGGCTGCCGCGAACGAAAGCGTCACGCATCCGCACGTGCAAGACGAAGCGGTCTGTGAGGGCGACGGACATCAGCCGATCCGCAACGCGATGGAGCAGGGCCGACTGCTCGATTTCTTCATGATCGTCGCCAACTTGCTACGGACGTACAACTCCGGCAGCCCGTTCGTTTCACTGTCGGATTGGCATGGCGTGGAGTGCGCCGACTGTGGCAGCACGGTATGCGACGACGAGCGGTGGACGTGCGAAAAGTGTGAGACGACGGTGTGCGGCGAATGTTACTACAACTGCCCTGGCTGCGACGGCATCTTCTGTAATGAGTGCATGACGCGCTGTGAAGGCTGCGATGAGAATCATTGCAGCGGCTGCATGAAGCAGTGCTCAGGTTGCGATGCCGAACTCTGCCAGGGCTGCCTCAATGACAACGAAAGGTGTTCTGATTGCCATGACCAAGAACTCGAAGAAGAAGCGAAAGAAATGGAAGGGGACGGAAGCGGTCACAGAGACGACGACGCCGGCGCTCCGCTTCAGCCCAACGGCCTGGGCCAAGTTGCTGTTCCTGCGTGATTATGGAGACACGGAAGTCGGCGGTTTCGCCATTGCGGCGAGCGACGATTTGCTGTTCGTCGAAGACGTTCAACTCGTCAAGCAAGTTTGCTCGTGGGCGCATGTCGCATTCGACGACGAGTCCGTCGCCGATTTCTTTGATCGGCAGGTGGATGCGGCGCGACGGCCTGAACAGTTCGCCCGCATCTGGGTGCATACGCATCCCGGAGACTGCCCGCGTCCGAGTATGACGGACGAGGAGACGTTCGAGCGCGTTTTCGGCCGCGCCGACTGGGCTGTGATGTTCATTCTCGCTTGCGAAGGCCAATCGTACGCTCGGCTGCGCTTCAACGTCGGACCATGCGCCGAAGTCGAGATCCCGGTGGGGGTGGATTATTCGCAGCCGTTCGACGCCTCTGCCCCCGATGTCTGGGAGCAGGAGTATCTGGCTAACATCCACGCCGAACAATCGACGCGCGGCATGGCCTCGACATTGGAGCCGGTCCTCCCCTCGCCGTTTGACGAGGAACCGACCGACGACTGGTATGAAAGTTGGTTCGACTATGCGGCGGAGGAAGTGGTACCATGAACGCGACAGAACCAGTACTGCAAGATCGATTCACACGACAGCGGGACCTTGTACCGATCGATCGCCTTGCCGACGTCGCGACCACCGTCATCGGCGTCGGTGCCATTGGTCGTCAAGTGGCTTTGCAGCTTGCTGCCGTTGGCGCCCCACGTATTCAGTTGGTCGATTTTGACGCAGTGGATGTGACGAACGTCACGACCCAAGGCTACACGGCTAACGATGTAGGCCAGCCGAAAGTGCTTGCAACGGCTGCAGCCATTCGTCGACTGGATGCTTCGATCCACGTTGCGACGATTCAGGATCGCTACCGTGCAAAGCTGGAGATTGGTGAAACGGTGTTTTGCTGTGTCGATTCAATCTCTGCGCGGGCTGCTATCTGGCGATCCGTGGCGAACCGCTGCCAGTTCTGGGTGGACGGGCGGATGTTGGGCGAAACGATTCGTATTCTCGCCGCGAGCGATGCCGACACCTTCGGCCGCTACGCAGACACGTTGTTTGCCCCGGCAGATGCTCAGACCGGCAGTTGCACGTCGCGTAGCACGATCTACGCCGCCAGTATCGCGGCCGGACTGATGATCCACCAGTTCACCCGCTGGTTGCGTGGCCTTCCCGTCGATGGCGACACCACGCTCAATCTGCTCGCCGGCGAATGCACGGTCGCCTAGGTGGATAGCTCGACAACTTATCACAACAAAGCCCTGGCAACGCAATGGCTACGAACCAGTGCGCTGTCGGGGTTTCTCATTTGGAGAACAACATGATCGCAACAATTACCCGTGCTGGTCGTGCGCGCGATGACAGTTCGGGACTTCTCGATTACGTTTCGCCCACCAGATTGAACACCTGGCTGTCGTGCCCGTTAAAGTTCAAGCTGCGTTACGTGGAAGGCATCAAGGAGCCGACGTCGCCGAGCCTGTTTCTCGGCAAGCGCGTCCACGACGGCTTGGAGTTTTTCTATCGCCATCGACAGGATAGCGACCATCTGTCAGCCACAGATGTCGCGCAGCATATTTCCGAATCTTGGGACGCAGCCGTCGCTGCTGAAGATATGCAGCTCGCCTCGTTCGACGACGAAGCGGTGCTGAAACGTCAAACGATCGGATTGGTCGAAGCCTATCTTGATACACGAGATGCCAACGAAGGTTTCCCAATCGCCGTCGAAAGGCCGCTGGAGTGTCCGCTGGTCGATCCGGAGACCGGGGACGACTTGGGCGTGGCGTTGTTTGGATTCGTCGATCTTGTTCTCGAATCGGAATCCGGGCTGACGATTGTTGATTTCAAGACCGCGGCGCGATCGAGCCCACCGCTGGAGATTTCGCACGAAGTTCAGTTGTCCTGCTACGCCTACGCATTGCGGCACGTGTTCGGTGCGACCGAGCAAGAACTGCAGATCCGCAGCCTCATCAAGACGAAGACCCCGAAGGTTGAAACACACCGTTACCCCGTCCGCGGCGACGCGCACTTTCGGCGACTGTTCGCCGTGATTCGCGCCTACCTCGATGATCTACAGTCCAATCGGTTCGTGTATCGGCCCGGTTGGACGTGCTCGATGTGCGACTACCGCGAAACCCATTGTCGCCAGTGGCAGGGCTAAATCACCAGAATCTACGAACAACAAGGAGCAAACCATGCCAGGACTAACCGTTACGGAAAAGGAACATTGGAAAGATCGCATCGGCAAACGGATCGAAAAGAAAATCGAAGCCGTTTCGGCCGAAGACCCGAACCTGCTGGACCGAGTCCATCGCGAAGCCCGCGAGCGGGCGTTAGCTTCGCTTGGTTTATCGGAAATGCAGCAGGAACTCGACGGCGTCGAACAGCAGAAGTCGACGTTGGACAAACGCGAACGGCAAATCCAGCGCGCCATGCTCGCCCACGTTCGTGGCGTGCCTGTCGAGGACATCGACGATTATCACACCTATCGCTACGACCACGAAGTGGACAACGCAGTGAATCGTCGGCAGGCCGTTCACGAGGACGAGCTGCTCGCAGAGGGCGAAATCGGCCAGCGAATCCTGAAACTCCGCGAGGAGAAAGACAACCTACTCGACACCGTATGGCTCGCCACTTCGCCGAAGCAGATCAAAGAACTTTGGTCGAAAGTCGCTGACCTGTTGGGCGACGACCAAACGCAACTTCAGCGTGACGCGCTGGCGATCATTCCCGCCGAAGAGTGATCACCTCGCACTCGCGCGAACAGAAAAGGGGACCACATGGAAAGTCTATTTGGACTCGCCGTGCTGGCCGCGATTGCCTGGTGGTGTTACAAATCGGGCAAACGCATCGGCAGCCGCAAAGGCTACAACGTCGGCCGCTCCCGCGGTCGCCGCCGACGACGGCGCTGAACATCATTGGCCAGCACGCACGGCAGTTGGGCCGCCCTCCGGGGCGGCCCAACCTGTCACTTTCTTTTATCTATCAGGAGGCGTTCCGGCATTTCGGACGCCCGGTACACCGGCGTAGTTGCCCAAACGCCTCCAAGACGCTCCGTCGTCCGACGTAATAACCCGCTGGGCGAAAATACCTTACGCCGAGTTCACGGCAAAGTTGAAATACACTTAGTTGAGTCCACGACTAAACTGAATTCAATTTTCGTGGAAACTTCGGCGGCTTATTCAGAATTGGCCGTTCGCAACCCCTTGTGTTGAATTTATCTCGGGTTCGGCCCCGTCCGGTTATTCTATTAATACGCTAAACGGATGCGTTCGAAGAATTGCCAGATTCGTTTCAATTGCGAACTGGCGGGCCAGTTCCTTCGGGTCAGGAGCGAGTTAGAGGTTTGGAGGTTTGTTTGGAAAATTTCTGTCCAGATCCTCTACCGGCGGGAGTAATTGGCTGTGGATGATCAATCTGCTGAAAAACGAACCGCTTCGAACGACGATGAGCGTTACGAGGCTTTTGTGCGACTCCTGGTAGAACATGAGCCTAGCGTGCGTTCGTTTCTGCGCGGATTGTTGCCGACATGGCACGATGTCGAAGAGGTTACGCAGGAAGCAAGCCTGATTGCGTGGCGGAAATTCGATGATTTTGAAGATGGGACTTCGTTTGGGGGGTGGTTGCTCACGATCGCTCGATTTGAGGCGTTGAAGTACCGACGTCGAGTGGCTCGAAGTCCGCTGGTCTTTGCCGATGACGTTTGGGATCTGCTGGCGGAAGAGGCCAGTGAAGAGGAGGTTCAACCGATTCGTCGGCGACACCTGGAGGATTGCCTGGGAAAACTGGAGCGTTCGAAACGTGAATTACTGTTGAGCGTCCATTCGCCCGGTGTGGTCATGCGACAAGTGGCGCTGCAATCGGGGAAAAGCGAGCAGGCGTTCTACAAGGTTATTCAACGATTGCGTGCAGTCGTGCTCGCTTGCGTCACAAAGGCACTTGCGGCGGAGAACGCATAATGTCCCATTCGGATTTAGAGCAACGGATTGGTGCTTGGCTCGATGGTCGTATCGGTGAAGTAGAGTCTGAAACGCTCCAGCAGGAATTACGTGAGTCCGCCGAGGCGCGTGCAACTTTTAACAGGTTCGCCCAGCTCGATGCAGTCATTCGCGAGGTGGCTGATACCGAAAGTGTCGGGGCGATTTCGCAAGCCAGTGGATCGAGCGTTTCGATCACGAAGCCAGCGAAGACTTACTACGTCCGAGCATCACTGGCGATCGCTGCGGGAATCATCGTTGTGTTGACGGCAACCCTGTACTATCGGAGCGTGAACAGTGGCCGCAACATCGCCCGGATTACTGGGCTCAGCGGAACGCTGACCTGGATCGGCGACGGTGGTCAGATTGTTCAAGGTGCGGGCTCACCGCAAGCGTCAACGCGATGGTCGAACGTACTGAGCGAGGGAGCCGAGCTGCCCGGCGGAACGATTGAAGGAATGGCGCCGGACTCATGGTTTGAGTTGGAGTTCCACGACGGTTCGACAGGCATGATCTCCGGTGATTCGATACTCACCTTTTCCGATCGAGGGCAGAAGGAGTTACGTCTAAAACAGGGTCGATTCTCAGCCAGTGTGATGCCTCAACCGGCTGGCAAACCGATGCTGATCCATACGCCGTCGGCCGTTCTCAAGGTGATCGGAACGCAGTTTGATGTTGAAGCAGGCCCCGAATCGACGGTGCTGTATGTCAGAGAGGGGAAAGTCCAAGCCCGTCGGGTTCATGACGACAGGAAGGTCGACGTATCTGCAAACCATCGCGTTGTTGTAGCCGCGGATAGCGACATGGTGCCGCGGTTCGTCGCGCCTGAGCGGACGTGGGCCCAAACGCCGGTTTGGGAGAACATCGCAACCACTGGTGATCAGGACTCGATTGCTACGCAACAAAACCGCGATTACGACGGAACTCGCAATCTTTTGTTGTCGGAAGATGCCGCAAAGTTGCCAGCGCAAGACACTGGGTACACCATCCGCAGCGGCGACGTATTCGAGATCCGCTACGATTGGCTTGACGACACTTGGTGGACGGCCCAGGACCAGGTCGCCATCAGGTTGTTTACGACCGACAACGATTTGATCAGCGGCACGCCAACCACTTTCGCGACGCTGCTTTCCGGAACGTTGACCACCGCCGGCACCTACGAAGCCGCGTCGGGCAGTGCAACTGCCACGGCAACGGAAGCCAGGAAGAGACTCTTCGTCGCGATCGATACGCAAGACGGTGGGGGTGAACTTGACGGGGTCG
>CAYFJO010000170.1:0-19722 GCA_964343305.1 uncultured Pirellulaceae bacterium
CACTAAACACATCCTCCCGTCCAACAGCGGAAACAACTATCTGCGCATGGTATACGCAATACCATCGTCAACGAACGGCAAAAACAAGAATTCAACTTTGACTTGCTTCCGGTGTGGACATCCTAGTGGTGAAATAGGATAATGTATTGGAGATTCGCGCTGTCTAATTCGCCACAGGCACAACGCATGTCGTCTGAACCAGCCATCTCCGAGCCACAAGTTATGCACCCCCATATCGAATCACGTCCCGACATCCAAGGTGGACGGTCCGTCATCAGGGGAACGCGGTTTCCGGTGAGTTCGGTGGTCCAGAATTATCGCCGAGGGCTTTCGGTTGATGAGATTCTGCGCGAGTTCCCCCATTTGACTCCCGCGCAGGTATACGACGCCCTTTCGTACTACTACGACCACCAAGAACAGGTCGAGCGTGAAATTGCGGAACTTTCTGATGAGCAAACGGCGATGCAGCAATTCCCGCCCACGCTGTCTCCACCGGCATGAGTGCCATCAAAACTTATCTCGACGAAGATGTGCAGGGATGATTGCACACGCACTTCGCCTGCGGGGACGCGAGGTCTTAACGACTGTTGAAGCGGGGCGAACAGGAGCCGAAGATGCGGACCAGATTCGATTCGCCACCGCGAACGGTCACTGCATCTTGTCATACAACGTGAGTGATTTTCCGCGCTTTCATGGCGAATTCCTCGCACGAGGTGAAGCTCACGGTGGAATTGTCGCTGGCACACAGTCTGATCCCCGCCGAAACATTCGCGCGATGCTGAAACTCATTGACTCTCTGTCAGGCGAAGAGATCGCAAACCAACTCGTTTACCTAAGCAACTGGGCTTAACCCATTCTTGAATTGACGCTTACATTAGCTCCGTCGCGTCCCCTTGCGAGTTCGTCGCTTGTTCGCCTTGCCCGCCGCAACCTTCTTTTTGGCCTCTTTACGTGGCGGCTGTGCCCGTTCTGCCATACCCGTCATTTCGTATAGGAAGCGGCTCGGAATGGTTTCACGTGGCTTGCCCCATTTCATGCGTGATAGCGACATCGACAATGTCAATCGCTCTTGGGCACGTGTGATGCCAACATAGCACAACCGCCGTTCTTCTTCGATCGCCGTTCCGTCGACCTCCACGCTGCGTCGATGCGGCAGGATTCCTTCTTCCATGCCGACCATGTGAACAAACGGAAACTCCAGTCCCTTGGCACTGTGCAACGTCATCAACACAATCGCGTTGCGGCGAAGTTGGTTGTCCTTCTCGTTGTCGAAATCGTTGCCGCTGACGCAAACTTCGTCCAGAAAGCCCAGCATCGTAGCACGCTTCTTCTTTTTTCTTTCGTACTCGGCGATGGCGTTGACGACTTCTTGAACCGCCGCCCAACGCGACTCGCGGTCATTTTCATCGGGATAAACACGGCGCAGCTCGCCTTCGTAGTCGATCGTGTGAATCAGCGACTTGGCGACGTCCGTGATGGATTGCATTTTCAGTCGATTGCGAAAATCCGCAACGAAAGAAACCAGCCGGTTCGCGCCGGCCGCGGCGTTTTTGGGAAGCGAGTTGGCGGTGGCGGGGTTGGAAATCAAGTCCCAAACAGTCTTGCCCTGCGAAACGGCACGGTCCATCAATTTCTCGACGGTCGATTTGCTGATGCCGCGGGCCGGCGTGTTGATGATCCGCAGCAAAGCGACTTCATCCGACGTGTTCACCAGCAACTTCAGGTAAGACAAAATGTCGCGCACTTCCTTGCGATCGAAAAACGACATCCCGCCGATCAGCACGTACGGCAGTTTGGCTTGACGCAGCTCGGTTTCGAAGGGACGTGGCTGTTCGTTGGTTCGAAACAAAATGGCAAAGTCCTTCGGTTCAACGCCCGTCTCGGACAATCGTCTACGAATTTGCTCGACGATCGACTTCGCTTCGGTGGCTTCGTCTTTGTATTGTTCGATCCGCGGTTTCTCGCCGCCGGGTCGTGCCGGACGCAAGACTTTGTCGTGACGCGTTTTGTTGAACACAATCAGTTCATTCGCCAGCCCCAGAATCTCCGCTGTGCTGCGATAGTTTTCCTCTAAACGAACGACTTTCGCGCCAGGCCAATCGTTTGCAAAACGCAAAATGTGTTGGACTTCCGCGCCGCGCCAACCGTATATCGACTGATCATCGTCGCCCACGACGCACAGGTTGCGATGCATTTTGGCCAGCGCCCGGACGATTCGATATTGGCTGCCGTTGGTGTCTTGATATTCGTCGACCAGCAGATGATCGAAGCGGTCGGCCTCGGCCATCCGCGCTTCAGGAAACTTGGCGAACAAATCTTCGGTGCAGAGCAGCAGATCGTCAAAGTCGACCGCTCCAGCGGTTTTCAACGCCTGCTGATATCGGCGATAGGCGATCGCCGCCAGATGCTCTTTGTCTGTTTGCGCGATGTTTGTGGCACCGCCTGGTCGGATCGACGACGACTTCCAGCCACTGATGATCGACAGCAACTCGCCGGGACGCAGTGATTCGCTGGGAACGCGGATTTCTCTCAAAACGTTCCGGGCCAGCGATTCTTGATCCCCGCGATCGTAAATTGCAAACTGCTGTGGATAGCCCAACAGGCGGATGTGCCGCCGAAGAATTCGCACGCACAAAGAATGAAACGTCGAGACTTCCGGCTGTTGTTTCAACCGCTTTCCCAACATATCGCCGATCCGCTCCTGCATTTCCGCGGCGGCTCGATTGGTAAACGTGACGGCCAAGATTCGCTGAGGTTTCGTGCCGTGCTGGATCAACTCGGCGATGCGATACGTGACGACGCGTGTCTTGCCCGTGCCCGCTCCCGCCAACACCAACAGTGGCCCAGACAGTGTTTCAACGGCTTCTTGCTGTGCGAGATTCAAATCGTGCGGCATCGTGCCAGCTTTCAGAGTTAGTCGCCTTTCGCGGTACGCAGAGAATCCTACCGGTCGTCGCTTGCGATCAAAAGGGGCCAGCGAATGCAGACTTCCGAAGTTTCGGAAAACTTCAGAAGTCTGGGGCCGTCTTGACCTTAAACCGCCAGCCCTCCTATACTTGCGCCTTTACGGCTGAAACCGCATTCCCCTGGTTGCACGAGACGTATCGCCAATGAAGACAAAACGTCGCCACGACTTGCAGACAAATCTACTGGCCGACTGGATTGGCAAACAAGTCGAATCCATCAAACCCTATTCAAACCACATTATTGTTGGTGTCGTGGCGATTGTGGTCGTCGTCGGTTTCATCGTCGCGATGTCGGGTGGACAATCTCAGAGTGCGGCGCGAGCCTGGCAAGCGTACTTCACGGCCACGATGCAAGAAGATCCAGATTCGCTGTCGGACGTCGCGACGAATCATCCCAATTCGGTTGCGTCTTTGTGGGCCAAGCAAACCGCGGGTGACATTCACTTGCGAGAGGGTACCACGATGCTTTTTACCGACGCGCGTGAAGAAGGACTGGAGCGCGTCGAGATGGCCAAAGCCGCGTTTGAAGAAGTCGCCGGAAGCGGGAAAGCCCCGTTGATGCTACGACAACGCGCGATGTTTGCGTTGGCCCAAGCGTTGGAAACGTTGGCCGTCGCTGAAGAGGATCCGACGGATTCGCTGGACGAAGCAAAAGAAAAGTATTCCGACATCGCCGACCGCTGGCCCAACAGCGTGATTGGGCGTACCGCGGCAGAAAATGTGAGCCGGTTGGAAGACGTTAAAACCGTTGACTTTTATAAATTTTTTGCTGCCTATGAGCCGCCCGATCCAAGTGCCCCGCCGACCGAAACACCAGATCCGCTCGCCGAATTTCCTGATCTGCCAATTCGGCCTGACTTGTCGTTTCCGGGTGACGATGAGTTGACCGCCTTCGACAATGATTTCGTGCTTCCAGGCAACGAAGAAGACGGCGTGGATGACAGCGGCACGTCCGAGAAAGGCGACGACGCGAAGAGTTCATCCGACGAATCGTCAGCAGACGGCGAGGCGAAAAAAGAAAAGTCGAATGACTAAACGTCATCCGACCGGATTCGAACGAGTACGCAAAGCGCGCCTACTACGGGCAGTGCAGTTAAGAATTTGAGTACCGATCGATTCTCCGAATTCGGGCAACAAGCGCCAAATTCTCTCCGGCACACGCTTCCGCATCAGATGCTGGGCTAGCCTGCGGTCCAATCAACCACCAGTGCAATAAATAAGGCCGGGTGGATTTCTCCAACCGGCCTTGATGGCAAGACCAATTTTAATAAGTGATCAATTGCGCGATGGGAAGATACCTTGAGTGGCAATGATGAAGTTGATGCCCAAACTTGGCGGCTTGTTCGAGAATGCCCTCCCGGTCAGTGTGTCCCTTGTTACCTCAGTAGTTTTAAGGCCGAGATCCTCGCGGTTCTTTTTCTTTGTAGCTTCTTTATCAGCGTCAGCATCTTCTTCCACTGCTACTACTGTGACTGTCTCAACTCTGATAGCTGAGGAGTCCAGCGTTGTATTTTCATTGCCGCCTTTGCCACCAAGTTTTTGATCGGACAAACCAGGACCTCTTCCTGCATGCACGGGCGCGCGACCACGCAAATCGGGCAACGCAAACGTCGTCCTGCCGTCGCCCCCATAGGTTGTCCCAAGAAGTGAAAACAACGCAGTATTCTGAGCAATAGGAAGCAGCCGACCATCGCAAAAAGCGTAACCACGTGGTGCGAAGTTCCCGGCAAACATTTTGATTGATCCAAGCAACGGATCGTCAGCAGACGCGGACTTTCCGAGGCCAAGAACAGAACACGCGAGAATTGCAGAAAACAGAATTCGACTCTTCATCACTAAATCTCCAAAAAGTTTAGTTAAACAAAAAAAATACAACGACTGTATCGCCTGGATTGCCGTGAATGCAACAAAACTCCGGGCTTTTCGATTTGGTCCAAGTGGAATCACTTGTTGATTTGGGACGGTCAGCTTAAACCATATATTGTGGATGTCAATATCCTGTTTTCAAAATATCGGGACCAAATTGATGTCTCGAATGGCTGAATATGCTCCGCGTGCGATTGGCTACTTTGCCGACGGCTTGTTTGCTCTCAGCGCGGGCTCAAAGGTGGCTGAACTTAATCCGCAGCAGCGCGGGGTGCGGGAGGTTTTTTGCCATCGAGCATCAGTGCGAACAAGCACTCGCTTTGTAGAACTGACGGAAATCAAAATGAAAACAATCGGTTGAACAATTGCGATTCTGCAATCGCTGAGGGGAGAAAGGCGTGCGCAAAAGTTCAGTAGTTTGTCTTTACGACGGTGAAGCCGATAGCCAAGTTGACACTACGTCCATACGAAGAATTCTCACAGCTCACGGGATTTCAAGTCCCATTGACATTCACTAAAACGTCCAATTCTTTCGTGCACCGTGAGTCCAATTGGATTCTTTTCGATCACACTCATTGGTCGTTCCTGTGTCGAAATCGACGTCAACGACATGCCAGAATTGCGGATATGATCGATAGGCCGCATAGTTCAGCCAAGTGAGTAGGTCATGCTTCGCATGACGCAATTGATTCTTCAATGCCAAGAATGTGCCATAACGTGTTGCGATCCGTCACGCACAGCGTGACCTACGCCCGTGCAACTCGTTCGGCAATTTTTGAGACGACGGATTGGAATTCGGCACGCAGTTCCGAGAATTTTTCTACGGTCTTCTCGCCGGGGGCTTTCACGTAGTCCAACATGATCGCTTCGGAAGCAACAAATTCGTCGCCGATCTCGGCGACATCGGTGACGATGTCGAGCGGGATGTTCGTCACGCCGTTGGCGTCGCCGTGTAGCAGGTCGCCTTTGTTGACCATCAAACCGCCGACGCGGCACGGAACGCCAATGTGCAGCATGTGGCAATAACCGTGCGAGCAGATTGTCGAGCCAGTGAAGACGGGATACTTGATGTCGCGCACCTGGTCCAGATCACGGCCGCCGCCGTTGGTGACCAGGCCAACCGAGCCGTACGCCTGGTAGGTGGAACACATCACTTCGCCGAACACCGCAGCAACGGGTGGATCGTCAAGGTCTTGAAAAACAACTACTGGCGGACCGGGCAAGTCGGCGAACTGTTCGAGTTGAGCTTGAATGCTGCCGTAAGCACCGCCGCCCGCTGGAGGTGTGTCTGATCGAAATGCAGTAGGCAGGGCAAATCCAACCATCGGCGGGAAATCGGGAAAGTTGCACTTGATGCGTCCGTCCATGTAACCCGTGTTTCGCGGCCGAACGTTGAACAACTCGATAATGTTGCAGATCGTAGGCGTATCGAAGGTTGCCAGTTTGTCGAGCGTCGTCTGCGAGATCGTCATTGAATACGTTTCCTTATCGCGGTTGCCGATGATCGGCGAAATGCTTTTACGGTGAGGTAACCAAGCTACCAGCACGGTCGCGGATTCTCAACCAGTCATTCGAGCCTCACGCGCTAGGGCCGTGTTTCGCGGCGGAACCGCGTCCAGCGCCGTCGGCTCAATCGCCGGCGACCGTGAATTCGAAAACTTCCGGAGTTGCGATGCGCAGATAGTCGTCGACATTCATGATGATCGAGTCCGTGAGCGACCCAGCATTGAAAGCGATTCGATGGTTCTCGGTAATCGACGTGTCCACATACAGTGGAAAAGGAAGAACCGGATCTCCAAACGGCGGCACCGATCCGGGCACAAGACCCGTTCGCTGGTGCAACTCTTCTTTGGTGGCAAAGCGGAGTTTGCGGACGTCAAAGCGTGACCGCACGGCGGACGAGGCTAGTTTTCGTGCGGCACTGAAAACGAACAATCGAAACTCGTCGCCGGTCTTCAGCAGCAACGCCTTGCCGCCGACTTTGAGTTCTTCGCCGCGGGCTCGTGCCGAATCTTCGGACGTCAGAGTCGGCTCGTGATGAACCGTTCGATACTCAACGCCGTCGCGATCAAGTAGTTCGCAAATCACGTTGAAAATGGAACGCTCAGACATTTTAGAATCAAAAGCCGGTTACTCGTCCGCTTCCATCTCCGCGAGCCGGTGTTTGACGAGCTTGTACTGCACGTCAACGCTGTCGTATTCGCCTTGGAGCATTTTTGCGCGCTCTTGCAACTGAGCTATTTTTGCTTTGTGACGGGCGACTTCCATGTCTTGACGTTCCTCCGTGTCCACCAAGTCCCGCCCGAACTCGGGTTGCTGGGCGTCCAGCACGACAATTTGCTTTTCCACTTGCAGGACCCGCATCATCG
Organism: uncultured Pirellulaceae bacterium; assembly: GCA_964343305.1. Lineage (GTDB taxonomy): Bacteria > Planctomycetota > Planctomycetia > Pirellulales > Pirellulaceae > CAYFJO01. The sequence goes on from CAYFJO010000170.1 coordinate 7,202, forward strand.
CACCGTGCCGTTTTCGCCGTAGTGACTGGATGTCCTCCACCAGGGGGTTGAAATCGGCCGCCTCAAATCGCTCTAAATTTTCGAGTGTTAACGTGACATCAGGCTCCCATTGCCTGATAAAAAGAACTTGCGCTTGTCTCGTCAATCGCTCGTGCTCCTGGCGAATCCCATCGTTTGTTTTCTCTTGCAACGTGATCTGACGATTTAGTTTCCGTATGGCGCGAGCCAATTCTTGGGCGGAATCGGCTGGGGACGTGGCCGGCCGGCGCTGGAATCGGGCACTTCCGCGGGGTCACTTCCATCCGCTGCGACTTCGGCAGATTGACCAAGCCTTGCCATCGCGAGGCGGTACTTTTCGTCGGCTCGTTCGTACTGCCTCTCACATTCTTCTTTGCGATCAGAAAGCAGTTCGTGCTGAGCCTTGGAACCGTCAAACTCAAGCAATCGAAATTCCGCCTCCAGCAATTCGACCGCGGCCTCTTGTCGCTGGACACGAACCATGGTGAGCAACGACTGCGCCTTGTGTATTTGTGACAGGTCGACGCCGACGTGTCGCTCAATCCGACGCCGAAACATCTCCCGGGTCGCATTTTGCATGTCACGCTGCATGCGCCTTTTGTCGGCGCGAAGCGTGCGGAGTTCTTCACTCAGCCTGAGGATTTCTGCCACCATCGCTGACGCGTCCGGTATTGCGTCGACAGCACGGCCGGGGACAGTTACTGGTTCGTCGGACAAAAGAGCGGAAGATAAAAAGCAAGAAGCGAGACACATCAACAGAAATGGTTGAAGTTGAGTTTTCATGAGAACGAGGTCCTCGGCTCACGTTGAATGCCCTTCGTTGGCTTTGTTTTAAATAGACACAAATGCCCTTGCGGTTTCAACTGAATCTGGGCACGGCTAATGCACTGGCTGCCGTGCATGGTCGCTGTTGTACGCGTTTGGCCGATGATCCAATACGCTACGAGTCAGCCAGCGCAGGGTAACAGCGTTGCCGGTTTCCGCAGTGGAATCACCGAAAGAATCGGCCGCAAACAAGTGACGATTCTCGATCAATTTGTGATCTTCCGACGTATTACCCTTACGATGGCGAAAAACAGGAACCGTTGACAGAACCATAACCGACTATACCGCGCACGCGAATTGATTTGATCAGCCGAATGAGCACCCAGCAGGTATTGAATATCATGCGATTTCAACAGTCTTGAAGAACAAGCGACGATGAAGGAAGATGATACCACCACTCGTAGAAATGTCTGTTCGCCACTTTCTGCAATCCATTCCTAAGCCACTGAGGATTAGTCCGTCCAATGATCGAAGAAGCAACGACCACTGATGAAGAAAAAACCGATGTCGAGGCCCCAGCGGATGACGCGGCGGAAGAAACCAGCAGTGTCCCGTCGAAATGGGAACAGAATCGTAGTCCGATCTTACTGGTCGTGTTTGGGCTGCTGGTGGCGTTTGTTTTGATGAACTTGCATTTGGTTGCGATGTTTCCCAACTACCAAGCGCTCAACGCGATCACGAATCGGGATTTGGACACTGCGCGATGGTGGCTGGACGTTGCTCAGCAGATCTCACCATACAATTCGGAAAGCCAATTTCTTCTGGCACGCATTCATCGTCGCGAAGGAGATGTTGAAGCGGCCGAAGAGTCTCTGGCGTTGGCCGAGGATTTGGGATGTAACGCGGACAAACTCCAGCGCGCACGAAAAATGCTGGACATCCAACGCGGCAATCTTGGTGAAGACCAGTCGGAGTTCACCGAAACATTGACCGCCGCTCCGTGGGACATGCATGACATTTACGAGTCGTACATTGTCGGAAGCATGACAAAGCACGAATACGGCTTCGCTCGCAGACTTATCGAGGAGTGGATTACGCACTGTTCGGAACACGAACGGGACAACGCTGTGCCGTATTACTACAAAGGCCGTTTCTTGGCTACGTTTGGCGAATGGCCATATGCCGAGGACGAGTTCCGGCGGGCGGTCGAAAAAGATCCAACGCTCTATAAGGCCCACTTGAGCTTGGGAGACGTTTTGTCGAAGACGAAATACTACGACGAGGCGATTGAAAGCTATGCGGTGGCGATGAGCGGTCTTCCCATCGTCGCCGATGCAGCTCGTGTGGGTCAGGCGAGTTGTTTGCGAGCGAAAGGGCAACTGGACGATGCGCGGAAGCTCGTCGAATTGGTACTTGCCGATCGACCGGACATGAAAGAGGCGTCCATCGAACTCGGCCATCTTGAATTGGCCGACAAAAACTATGACAAGGCCTGCGATTTGATTGGACCACACGTGTCGGAAACGTCACGCGATTACGATTTGCTGGACGCGTATGCCGGCGCGTTGAAGTCGGCGGGAAAGAAAGAAGAAGCGGAAAAGTTTGCCAAACGCGCAGACGACGGAAAGAGTGGTTTGGAGCGTATCGAAAGTCTGTCGCGTCTTTTAGCGGAAAATCCAAATGACTTTCAGCGTCGCGTCGAACTAGCGTCAAACCATTTGGACTACGGGACAGCGGTAGTTGGCGTACAGGGACTGGAAGTGATCTTGGCAGAAAATCCCGATCATCAGCCCGCGCTGGAAAAGTTGGCCGAGTATTACGAAGCTCATCGGGATGAAGCCGCCGGTTATGGTGCGCTGGCGATTGAGTATCGTGACCGGTTGAGCCGAGCCAAAACGCGAGCAGAGGAAGCCAAGAAGAAGGCTGAACAGGCGGCCAACGACAAGTCGACGCCAGATACGGACGCCACTTCCGAAGACACGGACGATAAAGAAGTTTCCAAAGAAACCGAAGAAGAAGAAAAGAAAAACGCGGCGGACTCGCCCTAATTCTCCGCACTGTCATAGCTGCGATTCAGTTCGTCCATCAGCACTTGAACGGCCTCTTGCACGGTTTGCGTCAATTCGCCACTGCCGCGCCGCTTCTCGCCGTCCGTTGACACTGGGATCGGGGCACCGAAACGAATCGTCACTTTGCGGCGGCCGTGCACCGACGGCAAATCGACGCCCAGCACATCTTCTTCCAATTTGTCCAACGTTTCCGCGATCCGTTCGACGCTGGCACCTTCGTTCAGATAGTCGCCCGGATAACTGTACAACTGCATCACGAAGAACAAATCGTCCATGTGCAGCTCCAACTGGCGATAGAACGACTCGCGATTCCCATTTTTGGGCAGGTCCCCCTCAGCCTTCTTGATGATGCTCTGCCGCAGACCTTTTACCCGCTCTGGCACCTTGCTACCGCTGATTTTCAACGCGTATTCATTTTCAAGCCGCGCGACGATCGTCTCCGTCAGAAAGTTGATTCGCTGGCGGACTTCGCCTTCGCGCGTGTGACCGATGTAATCCAGTTCCTTGAGCGCCAGCAACGCTTCGGCCAGTCGATAAATCCGCTCACGAAGCGATAAACCCAATTGTGGGCGAATGTGGAATTGCGCCTCGAGCCGGTCGGCAACGGACGTCAACCGACCGGCGGGATCCTCCAGATACCAAAACTTAATCGCGCATGGAATCACCGTGATCGGCCGTTCACAGCGTTTCGTGGCGGACAGTGCAATCGCCGCCGCGCCTTCGCGAAACGTCGTGACCCGATCCGTAATATGGTAAATGTCGCCTTCGGGGAAAATCACCAGCGGATGCGGTTCATTTCGCAAAACCTCAATCGCTTGTTTGAAGGCTTTGCGATCGGTGCTCTCGCGGTCGATGCTGAAGCAGCCCATCCGTTGCATCAACCATCGCTCGAAGGCCGTGCTCATTTCGAACACCTGCCAAGCGGTCATAAAGTAAACCGGCTGAGAAATCCTGTCGAACGCGACGTAGAGTGCTTCGGAATCATAGTGAGTCGAATGATTCGGAGCGACCAACACGCCGTGGCCCGCGGCAATTGCGTCGCGGACGTGTTCGACTCCCTGTGTTTCGATGTCGACCAGTTGCTGGCCGCGCCTGAGTTTTCGCCACCGATAGCCGCGGCTCATCTTCACCCAAAATGGGCTCATCTTTGGTTGCCACCAGCGAGGCGGAGTGCCGTAAGGTTGACGGTTCATACAGATTAGTTTTACAAATTACCAGCCGCCGTCAATCTGCAATGTCGTTCCCGATTGCTGTGATCAGCCGGCTTGTGTCGCGAAATGAATCGATCGTCATGTCGGCGAGGTCCGCTCCGGCAAGCGTTTTTGGATCGCGGCCGCGTGTAAACAAAACGGTCATCGCGCCCGCGCTGTGCCCCGCTTCCATGTCAAAGCGAAAATCTCCGATGAAGGCCACCTGGTTAGCTTTCAATTGCCACGCCGCGCAAATGTGGTTCACTGCCCAAGGGTCTGGTTTCACGGGACCGTCTTCACGGCAAATCACAGGGTCGAACAGCGAGGGCAAATGAGCGAGCATCGCGCTGGCCGCGGATCGGCTGTTTCGCGTGATGATCGCCATGCGAATGGTTCGACTTGCCAATTCGTCGAGCAAGTTGATCACGCCCTCGATCGGCCGGGCGAGTTGAGCGCCGAGGCGTTCGTGTTTGGACAGAATCTCCCTGCACATCGCCGCACGCGAGGTCTCCATCGACTCGATGGCTTCCAGAATCGGCTGCCCGACGGGCAACTCCATCTCCCGTCGCATGGCCTCGAAGTCCAACTGGGAATCAATCAAAGTTCCATCGAGATCGAAGATGATGCCGCGGATCATGGCGACTCGCGCTCGAAAGGCTGTGCTAGATAGGTGTACCCGTTGAGCCCCGATTCGTAGAAACTCAAAAACCTTCCCGCTTCTTCGTGGTCGAGCCGGCCGCCATGAACCGCCCGTTCAACGGCGGTTTGCATGCGATTCATCAATTCTTCGCCGTCGAACTGAACGTAGTGCAACACTTCGCGAACCGTGTCGCCTTTGATGACCGTTTTGAGTTCGATGTCGCCTTGTGGTGTCAGATCGATGTGAACCGCGTTGGTGTCGCCAAACAAATTATGCAGATCGCCAAGGATCTCTTGGTAGGCGCCGACCAACATCGCGCCCAGATAGTATGGCGATCCGTCGAATGAGTGCAGCCGCAAAGTCGGACTCACGTCGCGGCGGTCAATAAACCGATCGACTTTACCGTCGGAATCGCAAGTAATATCGCCAATCACTGCGTGCCGTGTCGGCCGTTCGTCCAGCCGATGAATGGGCATCAAGGGAAACAACTGCTTGATCGCCCAGCTATCCGGAATCGATTGGAACAACGAGAAGTTGCAAAAATACGTTTCCGAAAGCAGCCGGTCGAGCCCGCTCAATTCTTCGGGTAATTCCGACAGATCGTCGGCAAGGTCTTGAAGCTTGCGGCAAAGATTCCAATAGAGCGTTTCCGCGCAAGCACGGTCGTCCAACGAAAGATGCCCAGTCGAAAACAAAGTGTTCGCCAACTCAAACGCCTGTTGCGCGTCATGAAAGCTCTCGATCATGTTGCGCGATGTCAGGTCTTGTAGCGTGTCGCGCAAATCGACGAGCGGATGTGGGGCATCGTCGGGAATGTCACAATCGAGCGCACCATGGCCGTGCCCCGAAACTCCGAGCACGCCAAACACCAGCACACTGTGATAGGCCGCGATCGCCCGGCCGCTTTCGGACATGATGTTCGGGTGTGGCACAGCCGCGTCATCGCACACACTTTGAATCTGGTACACCACGTCGTTGGCATATTCTTGCAGCGTGTAATTCGCGCTGGATTCATAGTTGGTTTGACTTCCGTCATAATCCACGCCCAGGCCACCGCCAACGTCGATGATTTCCAGGCCCGCGCCGCGTTTGACCAGATCGGCATACACTCGCGCCGCTTCGATCAGCGCCGCCTTGATGGGCCGAATGTTGGTCATCTGGCTACCCATGTGAAAGTGCAGCAGTTTGAAACAATCGGCCATGTCGCGGCGCGTCAATTCGTCGAGCGCTTGCAGAATCTCGCTGACGGTCAAACCGAATTTGGACCGAGATCCGCCCGATGATTGCCAACGGCCGGAACCACGTGCCGCCAGCTTGACGCGCATGCCGATCTGCGGGCGGACGCCAACTCTGTCGGCTTGCTGGAGAATCAATTCGAGTTCCGTGAACTTTTCGACAACGGGGATCACGCGGCGGCCAATCTTTTGTGCAAGCATGGCCATTTCGATGAACTGGGCGTCTTTGAATCCGTTGCAGATGATCGGCGTTTCCGGGTCGGCCATGGCCACCACGGCGAGCAACTCCGGCTTGCTGCCCGCTTCCAATCCAAATCCATACCGCCGGCTTTGCTCGATGATCTCTTCAACAATTTGCCGCTGTTGATTGACCTTGATTGGATAGATGCACTGGTACTTGCCACGGTAGCCATACTCAGCGATCGAGCGTCCGAACGCGTTGCGGATCTCGGTCAGCCGATCCTTGAGAATGCCGTTAAATCGCAGCAGAATGGGCAATTCCAATCCACGAAGCTGAAGCCGATCAACCAGTTCCTTGACATCCACGAATTGCTGGAGCTGCCGATTTGGGTGGACCAGCAAATGCCCATCGTTGCTGATCGAAAAATAGTCTATGCCCCAGCGAGCCACTTCGTACAACTCCGCCGAGTCCGCCGCGGTCCATCGCCCGTCTATATCCTTTAGCATGCACTAGCCTTCTAGAAAGATGGTTTCATTGCTGAATGATAACGCATTGCGAGAATCGCCAAAACTGGTCGTGGCAAGTCGTCGAATTGATATTTACCCGTTTGCCAAAAGGAAAGAGACTTCTCAACTGATCTTTGATCGCCTGTCCACAATTCAAGGAGAAAGTCATGGGACGGAACGCTTTTGCTATTGGTGTGTTGGCATTGTTGATCGCCGCGTTTTACATTCGAACAGATCGCTCGACCGCTCACGACGAGAAGACCGATGAAATTACGTCGGACAAAGTTGCGGTGATCGACATCGATCGCGTACTTGAGGAACACATCCGACTCCATAACAAGCTTTATGAAATCAAAAAAGCGAGGAAAAAGCACGACGACGAATTCAACAAGAAAATCGCGACGCTCGACATGGAAGAACTGAATCTGACATTGATTTATAAGCCGGGAGCACCAGAAGTGTGCGACCAACTACTGAAGATTGCCAAGGCGCGAGCCGAGTTGCAGGCTATTGCGACATTCGACCGAAACGATTTCGAACGACAAAAAGCTGCTGCTTACAACAGTGCGTATGATGAGGTGGTCAAGCAAGTTGACCACTTCGCCGAAAAGTATGACGTGAAACTGGTGCTTAATTTTGACAGCGGCAAAACTGATGGGAACGACTTCGACTCGGTCATGCGTCGGATCAAACGACAAGTCGTTTTGCATGAAAAACGCGATGTAACGAACATCACTCTCAACTTGATCAACAAAGGCGCAAAGCGAATTCCAATGCCGCCGCTAGAGCCGCTTCCGGCCGACGTTCAATCATTTGGAATTGGCCCAATCTCAAACTTCTAATCCTTCGACTTCTTCGAAGTGACTTGCCAAACGCTCGGCAGCAACTCATGAAGTTGCTCGTCGTGTTGTTTCAATTCGCTTTTGACGAACGGAAAGAAATCGTTCGTGCCGAAGTATGCTTCGCTGGCTTCGGCAAAGTACTCCATTTGATTCGTCTTAGCATAGTGCTTTTCCTGGCGACCGTTAATGTGCAGAACGGAGTCGTACTTGGTCGTCTTCATCGCCGACTGGTAGGCCTTGAAGATGTCGACGTTATCGAAGCCGTCGGGCAGAAACTGGTGATGATACGCATGGGCCAGTTCATGGAACACCATCCACGGTTGAGCGATCGTCCAATCTAAAAATGTACGGGCATTGGCCAACTCGACACATTTCGCTTTGTCGGGATTCATGTCGTTGTCGCGCAGCCACTCGACATCCGGGTGATAGCACATGCAGGGATGATGCGGCTCGGCCTGTTCGACCCAGATTTTGACTTGGCGGAGCTTCGCCAACGCGGGCCGCGGTACGACTCGCGTGATTTGATAAAGTTGATGGCCCAGCAAAGTTAACGTTTGCGACGCCAACGCTGGTTCGACTTTCAAGAACGCCTTGTTGACGATGATCCGCCAACCTTCGATTTGCTGGACTTCATAGGCTTGCGTGGGTTCGTACTTTGGCCGCTCTTCGGCCGATGCGCAAGCAAAGCAACAGAATGTCATAGCGAGGGCGAGGGTGGTATTTTCTGTCTGATGTTTCATTCTTGAGATTCCTGATGGGAGTGGAACCAGTTTAACCCAAATCTGCTGGGCGCTGCAGCTCATCAATCGACTGTCCGTGCCAGTGAAGCTGGTTAGGCGAGCGGCGGCTGAACACTTACCGTAGGACGGATTTCCAATCTGTCTGGGACGGTTTGAAAAACCGTCCTACTGGTAAGTCACTTCCCGCCGCTCGCCCTAAAGCGTAGTCAGCCCCTCTTCACTCATGCGCTAAAAACGATACCCTGACAACATGCCCATAAAACGGATTTTTCTGAGCACCGAGCAACCGGCTTTGCTATCGGCGGCTGAGTTTCTTGTCGACCGCCATGCGCGCAGTGGGGCCGTCGACCTGCGAAACATTGTTGCCGTTTTGCCGGGCGGACGTGCCGGTCGACGATTGACTGAGATTTTGGTCGAGTCTGGTGAACGGCACAATCTGGTCCTGACACCACCGACGATCACCACAGTCGGCCATCTTCCGGAATTGCTCTATCAACCCCAACGACCTTTCGCCGACGATCTGGTCCAACAACTTGTCTGGGCGGAAGTGCTTCAAAAGTTTGATCCAGCAAAACTGGCTGCGGTCGTCGCCGATCGACCCGCGGACGACGACAGCCAGCGATGGAAGGATTTGGGCCGGCTCTTACAGGCGTTACATCGTGAGTTGGCTAGCGACGCATTGGATTTTTCTGACGTCGTTGGTCGCGGAAGGTCGCTGCCTGGTTTTGCGGAGACGCAACGTTGGCACGCCTTGGCCGAGATCCAACGAAACTATCTCAACTCGCTCGACAAACTCGGCTTGTGGGATCGCCAAACGGCGCGGTTGTTTGCGATCAAACACAATGAGTGTGCTACCAATCGGCCAATCGTGTTGATTGCGGCGGCCGACTTAAACCGATCGACACGGCGGATGCTTGATCAGGTGTCGGATCAAGTGACGGCGCTCGTCTATTCGCCCAGTGAATGGGCGGATCGATTCGACGAGCATGGTTGCCTCGCGCCCGAAACATGGCAGGACGTCGATCTGCGGATCCCCGAGGATTCGCTGATCGAAGCCGACAATCCGGCCGATCAAAGCGATCTGGTTGCACGTCGCATCGCACAGTTCGACGGTCGTTTTCGCGCGGAAGAGATTACCGTCGGTTTGTCCGACGAAACGCTGGTGCCGCCACTTGTTCGGCAATTAAACGAATGCGAGTTACCCAATCGTTTCGGTCCCGGTTTGCCGCTCGCACGAACTGCTGTGTATCGAATGCTCGAAAATCTAGCTATGCTGATCGAAAACGGCCGGTCCGCCGAGTTTGCTCAACTTGTACGACACCCCGACATCGAAACATGGCTGATGCGGACCGGCGTTCAACCTGGCTGGATCGAAGAGCTTGACGACTTCTACAACGAACATCTCCCGCGCCAAATCACTGCCGAGCGGCTAAGTCGCGAGCATCGTTGGCCGCGACTTCACGATGCCGTTGATCGGATCGAACAACTGACCCGACGGTTTCAGGGCGAGCCGCGAAGTCTCGAGCGGTGGCTTCCGCAAATCAGCCGCATTTTGCTAGACGTTTACGGCAAGCGAGACTTCGACCTCGAAGACGAAACCGACCGCCGTGCCTGGAAGGTTTGTGGCACGGTGCAAGATGCGTTAGACGATCTCGGCAATCTCCCGAAATCCTTGTCACCCAAGGTGGCAGGTGCCGAGGCGATTCAACTTGTGTTGGACCAGATCGCAACGCAGCGAATCGCGCCGCTGGCAACCAAGGCGGCGATCGAACTGGTCGGCTGGCTCGAACTGCCGCTCGACGATGCCCCCGCATTGATCGTAACCAGCTTTAACGACGGCTTTGTCCCATCAAGTGCCAACGCCGACATGTTTCTTCCGGGACGTTTGCGGTCGGCACTCGGCTTGGACGACAACGCGCGTCGTTATGCGCGTGATGCCTACGCAGTCACGACGTTGCTCACACCTTGGCGCGAGACCACGTTCCTTGTCGCGCGTCGAAACGCCGATGACGATCCGCTCGCGCCCAGTCGATTGCTTTTTGCGGCACCGTCCGAGACGGTTAGGAAACGGGCGTTGCGATTCTTCGCGGACCGTCCCAAGTTACAAACACGACGGCCTCTTGCTGGCGGAGTCGTCACTTCGCGCAACCAGTCAGCGTTCGATGTCCCTCGGCCACAACCACTTGCCGAGCCGATCACCAAGATGAGCGTCACATCGTTCAAGACGTACTTGGCTTGCCCTTATCGCTTCTATCTGAGCCGCGTGTTGAAGTTGAACTGCGTGGATGACGACGCGATGGAACTCGACGGGGCCCGATTCGGCGAACTCGCCCACGCGGTTCTCGAACGATTCGGTTTGAGCGACATGCGTGACATCGCCGACGCCGACGTGATCGAGAAGGAGTTGAACTATCTGCTCAATCAGTTGGTCCAAGAGCGGTTCGGCGAACATCCCGGCGCGGCACTCTTGGTCCAAGTGGAACAGTTGCGGTTGCGATTGCAACGATTCGCCCGTTGGCAAGCCGAGTGGTTCGCCCAAGGTTGGCGAATTGAACATTCCGAGCTTTCGTTTTCCCAGCAGCCGGGCAAGCTCGACGTCGACGGCCAGCCGATGCAATTGACCGGCCGCATCGATCGCATCGATGTCAACGAAAACACGGGCAACCGAATGATTCTGGACTACAAAACATCCGACGCCGGCGACTCGCCCGCCAAGACGCATCGCAAAAGGTCCGGCGAATGGATTGATCTGCAACTGCCGTTGTACCGCCACTTGGTTCGTGAGTTAGGAATCGGCGATTTCATCGACCTCGGTTACATCGTGTTGCCAAAGAGCGTTGCCAAAGTTGGCCTCGCCCGCGCCGATTGGACAGACGAAGATTTACTCGACGCCGATCGTGAAGCTAGCGAAGTCATTCGAGCAATTCGCGCAGCGAGGTTTTGGCCACCTACCGATCCCCCGCCCGCTTACAGCGAAGAATTCGCTTCCATTTGCATGGACGGCGTGTTCGGGAGAAAGAAATTCACGTGAGCGGAATGACGCTGAAACACGAACTGATTCGCGCATCGGCTGGTACGGGAAAAACGTACGAGCTGACCAATCGTTTTCTACGCTTGCTGCGCCTCGGACAGAAGCCCGACAACATCCTGGCATCGACTTTCACGCGTAAAGCGGCCGGCGAAATCACGGGCCGCGTCTTGTTGCGATTGGCCGAGGCGGCGACCGACGACGCGAAGCTGGCCGAGTTGCAAACAGCGCTGGACGACAAGTCGCTCAATCGCGACGAATGCTTGACCGTGCTGGCTACCACCGCGCGCAGTCTGCACAGGCTGCGCATCGGTACGCTCGACAGCTTCTTCGCCCAACTGGCCAGCAGCTTCGCTCTCGAAGTCGGTTTGCCTCCCGGCTGGCGAATTGCCGAAACACATGAAGACGCCGCCATTCGCAACCGAGCGATCGAAGCCGTGCTTGACGCGGAAGATCCCGCCAGCTTGCTGACGCTCGTGCACGCACTGACGCGCGGCGAGACAGCGCGGAGCCTCGACCGCGAGGTGCACGACAAGGTCAACAGTTTGTACTCGGTCTATCGCGAAAGCGAACGCGATGCATGGTATCGAGTGCCGCGCCAGCGCGAATTGTCCGCCGCGCAAGTCGCCGATGCGATCGAAACGCTACGACACGTGAGTCTTCCCGAACACAAAACGTGGAAGAAGTGTCGCGAAAGCGACCTTGAAACGTTAGAAGCCGAAAACTGGGCCGAATTCATCAACGGCGGCATTGCGGCGAAGGTCGCGGCCCGGGAATCCAGTTATTGCAGCAAGCCGATCGAAGAGGACGTGTCCACCGCCTACCGAACGCTGATCGATCATGCCAAGGCCGTGCTTCTCAATCAACTCGCCACGCAAACCGAAGCGACCTATCAACTGCTCGACAAGTTTCACACCCACTACCAGCGACTCAAATCTCAGGCACGCGCGTTTCGATTCGACGACATCACTTACCAACTCTCCGAACGATTCAAGTTTCAGACTTCCGAAGTTTCAAAAACTTCGGAAGTCTCCGATCATGTGAACTTCCGCCTCGATGCACACGTGCAGCATCTTCTGCTCGACGAATTCCAAGACACGTCGCTCGACCAATGGGCGGTCATTCGTCCGTTTGCGTCACAAATCACCCGCGCGGATGCCGACGAGACGTTCTTTTGCGTCGGCGACACAAAGCAAGCGATCTATAGTTGGCGAGGCGGAGTGGTCGAGATCTTCGACGCTGTCACTCGCCAGTTGAACGACATCCACACGCGGCCGCTCGACACGAGCTGGCGTTCGTCGCCGCAC
>CAYFJO010000170.1:19822-21338 GCA_964343305.1 uncultured Pirellulaceae bacterium
GGCATCGGAGTCCTCGTCCGCACCAACGACGCAGTGCGGCGATTGATCTACGAGCTGCGAGAATTGGGAATTGAAGCCAGCGAAGAAGGCGGCAGCTCGCTGGACGACTCCGCCGCCGTGCGATTGATCATGTCGCTCATCCAACTGGCCGATCATCCGGGAGATCGCGTCGCACGTTTTCACATCGCGACATCACCGCTGCATGACTGGGGACTGGCTCGTTTTGCGGAGTCCGCGGAGCAAAAGGTGCCTGTCCCCTTCACCGACGCCACCTTATCTGATGCAGTGGCCGGCCGCCTCGCCCGTCACGTCCGACGCCAACTGATCGACGACGGCTACGGCCCGACCGTCTATACCCTCGTCCAACAACTGGCCCCGTCTTGCAATCGCCGTGAACTACGGCGATTGGAAAAGCTGATCGGACTGGCATACCAATACGACGAGACGGCAACCACACGCCCTCGCGACTTTGCCACCTACGTGGAAACAGCCAAAGTCCGCGACCCGATCGCCGCCGCTGTTCGCGTCATGACCGTACATCAAGCCAAGGGCCTCGAATTCGACATCGTCGTGCTGGCCGACATGGACGCGAACTTGATCGGCCAGCGCGATGACTTGGTCGTAGGCCGGCCATCCGCCACAGAACCAATCGACCGAACTTGCCGCCGCTGCAATAAAGACGTTCGCAATCTGCTGCCCGATTCGTGGCAAAAGCTATTCCACCAGACGGACGACCGCGACGTGGCCGAATCGCTGTGTGTTTTGTACGTCGCCGCGACGCGAGCCATCCACACGCTGCACATGATTGTCGCGCCTTCCAGCGAACGAGAACGCTCCATCCACAAAACATTCGCCGGCTTGCTGCGATCGGCATTGACCGACGGCACGCGTCTGGAACCGCAACAAATTGCCTACGAAACGGGCAACCGCGACTGGTTCCGCAGCCCTGGTGTCCTTCACGAACCATCGCCTGCCGAAGTCGCAGCAAAGACCGAATCACTCGCCCCACTCGAAGTCAAACTAGCCTCGCCAACCAAACGACGCTGGCGCGGCCTACAACGCATCAGCCCATCCAGCCTCGAAGGCGGCACCCAGGTACGCCTATCCGACCATTCAACCGACGGCGGACTCGACCGCGCGTTCGCACTAGCAAGAGGCACACTCATCCACGCCTGGTTCGAACAAATCCGATGGCTCGATGACGGCCCGCCCGACGACAACACACTCGCACAAATCGCTGCCGAACAATCCGACGTCAACTTCAAACCCGCCGAGCTAAAGCAAGCCATCGCAGACTTTCGTGCCATGTTGTCAAATGAAAACATCGCCAATCAATTGAAACGATCCGACTACCAAGGAGCGATCGACCAAGGCTGCGAGTTGAAAGTCGAAAACGAATTCCCAATCGCCTTCCGCGACGACGATTCGATTGTCACCGGCAACATCGACCGCTTGGTGATTATGAGCCGCGAAGGCCAAGTCATCTCGGCAGATATCGTTGACTTCAAGACAGACG
>CAYFJO010000171.1:0-21262 GCA_964343305.1 uncultured Pirellulaceae bacterium
TCAAAAAAGTTGGCCATGTGATCGCGGCTCTGCGGCACTCGCCATGCGTTCTCCGGCAGTGGATTGTCCTTCAGCTCTTCAACCGGTCTTCCGTACACGCCACCACGGTTGACGAAGACCCGTCCTTTGTCGCCGGTGAACATGATGCCGTCGCGACCAAATGACTTGATCTCGGCGGGGCAATTCTCGCCAAACAAGTATTTGATCTTTTCAGGAGTCATTTCCTCATGCTGCTTGGCGATGCCGCCATAACGCTGGCGATGATTCACCGACGAGAAATACAGCATCTCGATGCCATTGGCGTAGAGCATGCGCGAGAAGAAACGGTCGGGCGTGTTGAAACTGTTGGGCGCTCCAGCGTTGGGGAACATGCCCCGCGCTTCAACCGAGACCGGACCTGTCAATTCACAATCCGCGCCCCAATGGGCGATGTCCACATGGTGGTTGCCCCAGTCGGTGATGATGCCGCCGGCATATTCGTACCACCAACGGAAGTTGGCATGGGTTCGCTGGTGACAGTAGTCGTGCGCCGGTGCCTGCCCTTGGTACAGCTCCCAATTTAGATGCGATGGCACGCGCTCGGCGGCGAATGGCCCAGCCTTCGTTGTGTAGTAGGGCAGCGCGATCCACACTTGCTTGAGTTTGCCCACTCGACCGTTGCGAACCAATTCAACGGCGGTTTGAAATGTGTGGTCACTTCGCTGCTGGGTGCCGACCTGCACGACTCGGTCGGTCTCCTTGACGACCTTGGTTAGCTGTTTGCCTTCGTCGATCGTGAGCGTGAGCGGCTTTTCGGTGTAAACATCCTTGCCCGCTTTGCAGGCAGCGATATTGACCGCCGTGTGCCAATGGTCGGGCGTCGCATTGACGATGACGTCGACGTCCTTGCGTTCGAGCAGCTTTCGGTAGTCGTCATAAATGTCCGCTTTTCCTCCGAACCGCTCTCGAGCCCGCTCGGCGTGCGTGCGGTCCACGTCACAAACGGCTACGACTTCACCAAACCTAGCCGCCTGTGCCACGACTGCCGCACCCCGTCCCCCAATGCCTATCGCGCCGATGTGAGGGCGGTCATTTCTCGATTGCGTCTGGTCAGCGCTTGCGGCGGCGCTGGTTAACCAATATGGGACCGTCGCACCGCCAGCAAGAACCGAAGTGGTTGTGCTGAGGAACTGACGGCGAGTAGTAGGGATGTTCGACATTGAAAGTCCTCCAGGGACAAGACAGGGAAAGCGGCTGCGAGCCGGCAATCCATAGCAACTACACGCGATAATACCATCTAAACACGCTATACTCTAACTTGTTGTGGTGCCGTTGAGCAACCTACGTGGGTAGTGTTCTAAGACTGTGGGGCAATCCTTAGAACCACGTCAAAATGTTCGTCGAAGCTGAAGAAAGGGGTCGAACGATGTGCGCAGGCGTTTTCATGCGCGGGTCACGCCCTATAATGCGCCGATGCCCAACTCATCCCCCAAGCCGAAACTCCACTGGTTGCAGTTCAGCTTGCGGAAATTTTTTGTACTGGTGACTCTGCTTACCGTGCTGGCCGTGGGGTTCTGGCGGTTTCGAGAGTGGGGACGGAAGCTGTGGCAACAACACTATACCGTCGAACTTATTTTCACTCCCAACAAGGCGAACGTACGACTAAGCGAAGAATTTGAACGCAAGTACTGGTTGCCGATGAAGGTGTACGAACTCACGTCTTCGTCCAGTCAACGCGAACGGACGTACCTCCGGGAATAGCTCCACACTCTTAGCACACTACCCTACGTGACTCGACAGCAGAAACCTTCTTGCCCCAAACCGATGCGCGGCAACGAATTAACGGAACACTTTCTCTCACGGTTGCCTTCAGCCTGGCGTGGTTACGGATTACACGTGAAAATCCGTCGTGGGGTTATGATCGATCCAGGGTGTGCTGGCGAGTGATAGGCCCAGGCGAGTGCGGACAGACAAGCGAGTTCACATCGAGTGCATCAATCGGTTTCGGGGAGTCCGTAGTGAGGCTGATTAGAAGGACAGAAGTAATTGCCAGATGAACACGTTGCTGAGAGCGTCCATGTCCTGCCACGTCTTCTGGCAGAGAGCTTCGTCGCCATTGATCTCTCCTATTTCCGCCCTCTTGTTGTGCCATGCTTGGCACTCACCCGGCTGCGGCTGGTCCTCGGGTGGGGTTGCCAGGAATGTGCCGGGCTGCGCGTCTGCGGGCGACGGTCGCGGACCGCCGACCGTCAGACTGGCTGCACTGTGACCGCGCGAATAGACGCCGTATTCCAGCGTCGTTTCTGTCATGACGCGAATGTTCTCGACGGTCGCATCATTCTGCACGATCGCGCTCGCGTCCATGATGTACCCGCCCTCTTGCGCAATGCCCTCGATGATCTCGCGGCAACGCTTACGAACGTCTTCCGGCTCGCCCAAGGAAAGCAAGGTGTTCGTCACGCCGCCACTCAAGCAGAACTTGTCGCCCAGGACGTCCCGCGTCTTGTAAATGTCGCCCTGGTCGAGGTGGTACACGATGCTTCGGTCGGGCAGTTCGGCGAACGATTCGAGATGGTGATCCCAACTTCCTTCGGCATAGAACAGCGTTTGAAGACCTTCGGACCAGAGGTCCTGAATGATCGGCTTCAGCGTCGCCCAATACACATTCTTGAAGATTTCTGGCGAGACGAACGGAACGCCGCCGCGGTGCATCCAAAGGCCGACCGGGACGTTCCTGTCTGGATCGCCCGTCGTCTTCGCCACATGCGCCAGATGCGGCGCGAGTGCCTCGCAGGCGGCAAGTACCTTTTCGGGACGTTCGAACAGGTCGTCAACCAGTCCCAGGTAACCTCGCATCTTGTCCGCGATGATGTCGAGCGGAGCTTTCAAGATTCCAGCGATCGCCGAAACGGTGCCGCACTCGGTGCGCAACCGCGCCACTTGCGGACCGAACGCCGTGAAATATTGCATCATGGCCATGCCGGTCCTGACCAACGCCAAATTGTTCTCGATCGTGCACGGCTCGCCGATCGGGACCAACTGCGCGGCCACGCGGGGCAGCCAGACGTTGTATAAGAAGCCGGTCGGATCCTCGATGAGCGCGTCGTACTCATCAGGCTTCATGAAAGCATCGTCCTGCGGCGGCTCACGGTACTGAAAGCCCGTGTCGGCGGGGATGTCGATTCCAGGAATGGCGTAGTACTTGAGCCCCATCGACTGCGCGAGCCCCGTCCAGACGTAGACCATGTTCGGCACAACTGCGTCCCAGTCAAAGTCGGACGCACACTTGCAGGCGGCGTCGAACGCCCTCGGGTAGTCGTGCGCCAGTTCCTGACAGGTGTACCCGGCATACACGCCGGTAAACTCGGCGACGAAAGGTCGAATGGGCACGCGATCGGGCATTTCATTCCGCATCGCCGTCGTGTACCTGGCCAAGCGCTCTGCGTACCGAGCCTCTAAATCAACCGATGTCGCTGAGTCAACATTTCTGCTCATGAAGGAACCACCAAAATACGGGCCAGGGTCAATACTATCAAATTAAACCTAAGTTATGTAGTATAAACTGCCCACCACGGTGCAACTTGAAAAAAGCCCATCGTATGTCCTCGCAGATCGACAAACGACTCGCAATGAAGGAGTTCTTCCATGCCAGACACAAATCGACGACAGTTTCTGAAGGGCGCGGCTGTAACGACTGGCACGTCGTTGGCGGCCGCTGCTGCGATTGCCAAAACACGAAAGAGCGCGAACGACCGCATCCGCGTGGGGCTGCTCGGCATGGGGGGACGCATGCGGTCGCACGTGGCTGCCTTGGCGAAAATGGCCGAGGACAACGTCGAGATCGTGGCGATCTGCGATTGCGACCAAAGCAAGCTCGATTCGGCAGTCGAGCGCTATCCCGAATTGAAAGGCAAAAAACTCGACGTCTACACCGACATGCGCAAGATGTTCGACGACAAATCGATCGATGCG
Source organism: uncultured Pirellulaceae bacterium (assembly GCA_964343305.1). Taxonomy (GTDB): domain Bacteria; phylum Planctomycetota; class Planctomycetia; order Pirellulales; family Pirellulaceae; genus CAYFJO01. Next base: position 3,952 of record CAYFJO010000171.1, read on the forward strand.
ATCAGCAACGCCTTGGGCGATCGCTGGCACGCGCTGTCAACCATCTGGGCCTGCCAGGCTGACAAGGATGTGTATGTCGAGAAGCCCGGCACGCACAATTTGTTCGAAGGCCGCCAAATGATCGCTGCGGCGCGAAAGTACGATTGCATGGTCCAGCATGGGACTCAGAACCGCTCAAGCCCAAACATCATGGAAGGGATAGCCAAGCTAAAGGAAGGCGTCATCGGTGATGTCTACATGGCCCGCGGAATCGACTACAAGCTGCGTGGCAACCTGGGGCGTGTCGGTCCGAGGCCAGTGCCAGACGGTTTGGATTGGGACCAGTGGTTGGGACCGAAGCCCATGCGCAAGTACAGCCTGTTCTGGCACAAGCGGTGGTATTGGAACTTGGAACTTGCCAGCGGCTGCTTTGCCAATCAGGCAGTTCATGAACTCGACATCCTTCGCTGGGGGCTGGGGCTGGACAACCATCCAACCCAAGTGACAGCCACGGGTGGCAAGTTCGTCCACGACGATGACCGCACTTGCCCCACACATGTGGCGATGACATATCAGTTTGAAGGTTCCCAACCAATGGTCACCTACGAGCATCGTTCTTGGTACACCAACAGCGAAGCGGGTTTTCGGGATAAGTACCCCTTTGTGCAACCGAACTATCCAGTGGGAACGATCTTTTTCGGCACCAAGGGCTACATGATCTTTCCCGATTACAGCAGCTACCACACGTTCTTTGGTCCCCAGAGTGAGCCAGGACCGAGCAAAGCGGATGAAGAGCACACGATGGCGGATCTACCGCACTTCCAAAACTGGGTCGCCGCGATCCGCGCTCGTGACCACAAGCTGCTGCATGCCGACATCGAGGAAGGTCACAAATCGATGGTGCTTTGCTTGTTGGCGCGGACCGCCTACCAAGTCGGCCGGCATTTGCAATTTGATCCAAAATCTGAAACGGTCGTCGGCGATAACGAGGCAGACGAACTGCTCAACATGCCCAGCTATCGCAAACCATATATCGTTCCAAAACAAGTTTAGAACATGACCTCGCATCATCCATCATTTCTCGAACATTTTCCAGCGGACTGCTGTTAGAATTGTCGCCAAGATTTCTTCTCAAGAGGAACCAGGTGATGCGTGCGGAATCGATCCCAACCGTGATGTTATTCGCACTCGTAGCGATGTCGGTCAGTGTTGTTTGTGGCCAGTCGCGTTGGCCGCAGTTTCGTGGGCCCAGCGGAACGGGCGTCGCCGACGATGGCAAGCTGCCGATTCACTTTGGGCCCAAGAAAAACGTCTTCTGGAAGCTGGACCTGCCGCCAGGCCACTCGTCGCCCTGTGTGTGGGATGACCGCGTTTTTCTGACCGGATTCTCCGACGGAAAACTGGAAACGCTGTGCATCGACCGGCAGGCCGGGCGCGTGTTGTGGCGCAGGACCGCACCGGCCGAGGAAATCGAAAAAGTCCACCAGATCAGCAACCCGGCCGCACCGACACCGGCCACTGACGGGCAGGCGATTTACGTCTATTTCGGTTCGTTTGGGCTGTTGTGCTACGACTTTGGAGGAAACGAACTGTGGAAACACCCGCTGCCCGTACCCAAGCTCTACTTCGGTACCGGCACTTCACCGATCCTCGCAGGCCAACTCGCGTTGCTTAACGTTGATCAACAAGGCGACTCCTACCTGCTGGCCCTCAACCGCCGAACGGGCGAGACGGTCTGGAAGAAGGAACGACCGTTGTTCGGCCGCGGCTGGTCAACACCATTGCACGTGCGCCACAACGAAAGCGACCAGGTCGTTGTGCTTGGTAGCAGTCGTCTCGTGGCGTACGACCTCAAGCATGGGACCGAGCAATGGTGGGTCAATGGACTGCCGCCGTTCACGATCAGCACGCCGGTGGTCGGCGACGGCACGCTGTTCCTTGCCGCGACGGACGAATTCGGCGAGCCGGACAACGTTGTCCAACCGCCGGCGTTCGACGTGCTGGCAAAGCAACACGACAAGAACAAAGACGGCAAAATCAGCAAGAACGAAGTCCCGCCCGAACTGACGGTTGTCGACAGACGTGCAACCAGCGGGGCCGGCGACACAAAACTTCGCGGCTGGTACTTCGCAAACGTCGACCGGGATAAGGACGGGGCGCTCAGCCGCCAGGAGTGGGACAAGTTCGTGGCCGAGATGGCGAAGTGGCCGGACGAGTTCAAAGTTGCCGTACTGGCCGTGCGCCTGGGCGGCGAGGGCGACGTCACCGACACCCACGTTGCATGGCAGGCACGCAAGGGCATCCCCGAGGTGCCTTCGCCGTTGTACTACAACCATCGCATCTACACCATCAAGAACGGCGGCATCGTGTTCTGCCGCAACGCCAAGACTGGCAAGGAGATTTACAAGGGGCGTGTGGGCGCAACGGGCGGATACTACTCCTCACCGATCGCAGGCGACGGCAAAGTATACACGGCGTCGGATCGCGGAGTGGTCACCGTGCTCAAGGCAGGTGATCGGTTGGAAGTACTGGCCAGAAACGACCTCGATGAACCGATCATGGCGACGCCGGCCATCGCCGATGGAAAGCTCTACGTACGAACGCAACGGCATCTGTATGCGTTTGGACTGTGAGTCGTGCGGGTTCAAGTCACTCGTGCTTCTCCGCTGCCTTCCCGCAGATTCGCAAGTGCGGGTCCACTACCAGTGGCAATGCGTTTTCCGTCTGGACTGAAAGCAACGGACCAAACTTCGTTGTCGCATTTCAATTTCTGAAGCAGATCACCGGTTCGCACACTCCAAATCCGACAAGTTTTGTCTCTGCTGGCCGTAGCAACACTTGTGCCGTTCGAGCTGAAAACGACCTATGTATGCCGCAGCCGGTTAGAAATGACCGTAGCCGAACTCGTGAGAGTTCGGGCTCGGAAGTCTCACGACTTCCGCTACCGGACAAACCAAACCGGCCGCGGTATATTAGCGCAGTGTGTGTTCAGGTGGATCATGCCGTTCCTCCCTTTCGCCAGGCTGTTTCACTGCTGGCTCACGTGGATCGTTGGAATCCAGGGGCCGCAATTTGCGGCTCAAGCCTGGCAAGCCAACGTGGAACCTCGATGAGAATTGGAATTGTTAGGCCGGGACCTCAAACGCGAATCGGGTAGCTTCCGTATTTGGCCACCGCATTGACCATGGCCAGGTAGTTGTCGAATGGAACGTACTCGGGCACCGAGTTGGACGAACCACAACAGTAGCCGCCACCCGGTCCGACTGTGCGGATCCGCGTCTTGACTTCGTCCTCGACCTCTTCCGGGGTTCCCAGGGTGAGCGTCGAGTCGAGGTCGATGTTGCCGCACAAGCAGAGCCGCCCCACGTACATGCCTTTCACTTTGTCGATATCGGTCGACGCCCGCTCGCACGGGTGCAGCGCGTTGAAGCCGCATTCAATCAAGTCGTCGATCACTTCGTAGACGCGGCCGTCCGAGTGATAGATATAAGGCAGGCCGCGGGCACGCACCAGCTCACCGATTTTCCTGTTCCAGGGAAAGACGTGTTCTCGCAGGACCTTGGGATTGACCATGAACCCAGTCGTATAGCCCAGGTCGTCCGGCATGCAAATTGCGCCCACGCAGTCGAGCTGCAGCAAGTTCTCAACCACTCGCATTTGAATTTCGCCGACCTTTTGGATCAACCGCGGCGCAACTTCGGAGCCCTCGGCCAGCGCGATACAAAAGGACTCCAGGCCCATAAACATCCATGACGCTGTGAAGACCGCGCCGACGTTGACGATCACCTTCGCCTCGGCGGGCAACAACTTGCCGAGACGGTCGACCGCGGCATAGCTAAAGCTGTCCGGGTCAGGCCAGTCAAAGTTGTCGAAAGAAGCTTGGTCCTGGATGATCCCCTCACCTTCTTCGGCCCACATCCGCGTACTAACCTCTTCCTGAAAAGGATTGTATTGGGCTCGGGCCGGTTTGAGCACACTGGTTTGCACCGGTTTAGCACCCATCAGGCCACTTTCTTCTCCGCGGGTCGTCTGCCGGATGCCGATTGTCATCGGAGCGAAATCGTAGCCCGCCTTCATAAAGAACTCGGCTTCCGCTTCCAGAGAATCCGCGGGCTTGCCCAAAAACTGGCGCTTAATGACTTCGTCCACCGAGAGTTCAAAAGGCGGAACGCGTTTCGGCTCGCCCTGGCACAGCAATGCTTTTCTTAGATTGTCAAAGTCCGGCATGATTCTTTCCGTGCGTTGCGTCCAGGACCCGATGCGCGAATCCGCGATGGTTATTCCTGGCGCAAAACTCGCAACTCGGGAATCGAGGTCCAGGGCTGGCCGCTGGCTTCCGATAGGGCGCGGAGCAAAACGTAGCGACCTTTTGTGGAGACAATGTTAACAGTTTGCTGCGGGCCGCCCAACCGCACCGCGCCTCTGGCGAGCGGTCTGTCAAACTGCTTCGGATCGTTGCTCACATAGAATTCGCATTGGTCAATGTCGCCGTTGCCGCCGCGAGGCAGATAGCTGAACCCCACAACGTCATGTTCGCTACCGAGATCGATGACCAACTCGTGAGGATGCGAGGGATTGCCGCCGATGAACTGGGTGTGCCACATCGTCGCCGGATTGCCGTCGAACGCGTTCTTCGCACGACCATCGTAGTCGCCCGTCTGCTGGCTATCGACGCGCACCAAGGTGTACTCCTCGGCAGGAATCGGCGTTCCGCTGGCTTTGGCCGCGTCGACGCTGATCGGTGGGCCGATCGACTCTTGGGCGAATCGCACCCAACACGAACGGCACAGGCAACGCTCGCGTCCGCACGTTCCGTCGATGTCACGAGTTGCCAGCGGCGCGATCGACTTCTCAACGAGTTGGTGCGTTCTTTTGTAGTCCGGGTGCTCAGTGTCAGGCCAGGCACCGCGCGTCAACTGACCCCATCCACCAGCCGTCTTGGCCAACGGCGCTTTCAGGATGCGACTTTCGGCGGGCAGTCCCACATTTACCAGAGCGGCATACGGCTGCTCGGCCAACGCCGGCCCAAACGTCTTGCGGATGTGTGCGCGCAGTTCGCTTTCTCCTTTCGGATCCGGGCGCCGCCATTCGTCCTTGTTCCAGGAATAGTCACCGAAAAACTGCGCGTTCAAATCGAGCCAATCGGCGACACGCTGGAAGCTCTCGGGATCAAGTGGCTTGTGGTGCTCGTCTCCTTCAACCAGCATGGTCGCCAAGCGACCTGCGTGGGAAAAGTAGTCCTTGGGCCTGCTCGAGTCGGTCTCCTGGTTCCGCAGCGCCATCGCTACCAGACCTTTGCGGGCGACGAGCGAGTTGTACGCGGTGCTGGCCAGCAGATTCTTGACGTCGACGGACTTGTCCTCGATGGTCCCCAGCAGGTTCAGGCTGCCCGCGGTCTGTTCGAGTCCGTGGCAACTGATGCAATGGCGGTCGAGCACCGGCTGTACCGTGCGAACGAAACTCAGCCCGCCAGCATATCGGGGTCCGGCCGGCGGTCGCAACTCGTGGATGGTCACGTCGGCGGAAACGGGAATCCTCGCCGGTGGAGCCTTGCTCCCCGCGTGGCAGCCCACGCAACTGACGGTTTCGCCTGCGTGCAAATAGGTGAAGGACCGCATGCCCATCACGGCCATGCCGTGCTCGTCAACGAGCTGGAACAACAGCGACTCGCCGGCCGGCGCGCGAAACGCCACCGATCCATCCTCGGAAACCGGAACCGTCCCGAGGATCTTCTTGGCTGTCTCGAACAGCACCTGGCTGCGTGGCGGCACGGCCTGTGTCGTTTGCGAGTCGACCCGCACGACGCGCAGGCTCTTGACACTGCCAGGCGCGAGCTGGTCTGTGCCCTCATAAACGTTTTGGACGAAGAAGACCCCAGTCGCTTCTGCTGATGCAGATTCCGCAACAGGAAGCGACGGCAGTGTCGGCGGTGTGGGACGCGGCTGGATTGGTATCGGACAGAAACACGACATCGACTCGTCGCGATAGATCAGTTCGCGACCGCCGAGAGTGTCGACTAGGTAGATCGCGAAGTCGTTCGTAGCACGTCGATTGTACGGTCTGGTATGCGGAGCCGCGGAATATGCGACCAAAAAAAGATCTTCGCTGATCGGCCACGGCGTCGCGTAGGCGCCGTCGGCCCAGCCTTCGGTTTCAGGAAAAGGCAACTCGGGGGTGATTCGAGTGATCGGCTCCGCGCCGTCGTTTCCTCGGAGCGGGTCGATCACGATGATCGACCCGGCCGTATACCTGTGATGGGCCGTCGCCGTGGCGACCACTTTTTGAGAACCGGGGATCGCCCGAGCCTCGGCAATGCTGCACGGATTGCGCGTGTAGTTGCCATAAAAGTGTTCTGGCGCGGTGCCGTCGGGGCGAGTGGTCCACAGACTCTGGAACAGCGTATCGTGCCGATTGATGTAGTCCCATCGCGTCCAGATGATGCTTCCGTCATGCATTACGCTGGGGTCCCATTCATTCGCCTCGCCAAAGGCCATCGGCCGGATGTTCGTGCCGTCCAGTTGGCCACGGTAAAGCGTGTACGTCGGACAATAGCGGCCTCCGTGATGGCAGCGCACGCCACCCTGATTCCGAGTACTGACAAACGCAAATCCGCCGTCCGGCAAATAACACGCATCCCAATCTTCGATCAACACGGTCGAGCGTCCATGGGAACCGGCCAGTGCGTCCTGTTCGGTGCCGGTCACTTGCCGCAAGCTGCTGCCGTCGATGGCTATCTCGTATACGAAGAAGCGGCGGCGAGTCGGGTTGGCTGGCGTGTGATCGCAGTACGAAAACAAGACCCGGGTTGCGTCAAATGACAGATCGGGATGCAACACCGAACCCGGCGGAAGCTGGTCTGTGAGCAATACCGTTTCCCGCGGCTGATCCTTCCACGAGTCGAGTATCACCAGTCCGTCGCCCACGCCGCTGTAACGGCCGAGATACTGGTCCGACTGGTGATTGAATTTCGGTGGCGGCCGTTTGTTGATCAGCAGACGATCGAAGTCCAGCAACGGATGCGAGAGGATGATGCGCCGCCGCAAGGCACATGTTTCTTCGTAAAGCGACTTAGGAAAAGTGTCGGGGGACGAGGCGGCACGTTCGATGCGCTGTTTCAGGGCGGTAAGTTCCGCTGCCAATGCAGGTCGCTTCGGACTCCTCTCCACAAACGCGAGCGTACGACGAGCAAACTCCCACCGATCGTTGGTGAGTTTGAGATACTGCTCCGGCTCGGTGCGAAGTTCGGCCTTTTCCGCGGCTGGAGCAGAAGCGTACGCGCATGCCGAGATTGCGAACAAAAGCAGCAGGCGGCGAGAATCGAGAATTAGGCAATGTCTCATCGTGCGTCTCCATCGGTTGCTGGAGTCCAGGCTTTAGCCTGTCACTGCAGCCTAAAGGCCAGTACTCCAGCGGTTATCGTCAACTGGCGGCGGTTCACTCAACGACTTCGCAAACGACGCGAAAGCCGACGTTGTAAACGCGTTGGTAGGGTTGGTGGCCGATCCGGAAGCTCGACGTGCACCGCTGAGGCCGGTCACGCCAGGAACCGCCGCGGACGATCTTCCGGCTGCTAGACCCTGAGCTTGTGCGAGTCCATTCGGCGGCGTTGCCATGCATGTCAAAAAGTCCCCAAGCGTTTGGCTGGTATGTGCCGGGGCTGATGGTGAGCAAGGCGCCGTCGTTAAAGCGGGAATCTTTAGGAATCCAATCGTCGTACTTGGGCGGGTTTTTCAATGGCGCGTCGACCGTGTAGGGGTTACTTGCGAATTCCGACAGTTTGGCGTCCGCTAAATTGGCGAATTGTGAGAAGTCGGTACTCAAATCGCCGTAGGACATCGGCGTGTCGGCACCGGCCCGGCAGGCGTATTCCCATTCAGCTTCGGTGGCGAGCGAGAATCTCTGACCGGTCTTTTTGGACAGCCAGTCACAGAAAGCTATCGCTTCGTCCCAGGACACGCGAACAACGGGCTGCGACGGTTGATTCATCGGATAACCATGAATGCCGAACTGGTACGTGTTCTTGGACTCGACGCGGCTGTCGTGGTTGCTGTCGAACAGGTTGAACTGCCGGTTGGTGACTTCGTGCGCGGCCATCCAGAACGGCCGCTCGATCTGTACTCGAGAGGGGGGCTGCTCGGCGACAGCGCCCGTTTGGTCCCCCATGACGAACTGACCGGCGGGGATCAAAACGAGCTGCATGGTGATTCCGTCGCCGAGTTCAACCGTCTGACTGGTCGTTCGGCCCGCGGCCGCCTGCCGGCGCCGGGCCTCGGCAGCATCGAAGGGCCAATCCGGGCAGTCGACTTTCGGGGTTACCGCCGCCGGACGCGGATCGGGCAGGACCGGTTCGATTGGTTGCCCGCCGGTTTCTGGCACGGCTTCCGGATCATCATCGATTCCGCCGTAAAGTTTCAGAAGTTCCCGACGGCGCTGACGCTGCCGGCCCGGCCGGTCCAGTTCTTCTCCCCAGGTGCCGTGATACGGACAGTTCAGATCGATCCAGGTAATCAGGCGGTCCCAGGCTTCCGCATCCAATTTCACGTTGTGGTGACCGGCTTTCAACATCTGCACCAGTTGTGTGGTGTCGGCGTGATACTCCATCGGTTCGAGCATGTGATAATCACTTTCGATGCCCGGCCGCCGCACGAAACGGTGCAGTTCAGCGTAGCCCACCGAAAACTTGCCGGCGTGACTGCTTCCGTTGCCGGGTGTGATCGAACGCCAATCGCTGATCTTGACCGTGCCGCGCAGATCCGGGATCACCGTCTTGTCAGCACGTGGCGTGCCGTCGTGACAACCAACACAGTATTTGTCGATCACCGGTTGAACTTCGCGCGAATAGCTGAATCCCCGCGTGGGACCGTACCAAGGCTTGACTTTGGCGGTCGGTTGAAGCTGAGCCAAAGTCTGCCGCGCTCGTGGAGCGGCATTCGGTGAACCGTGGCAACCGGTGCACGAGACGACCTCGCCCGGCATGGCGGTCGCCCAACTGCGCATCAGTTGCAGCGCCTTACCTTCTTCGTCCAGCGGCTGGATCGAGATGGGCGTATTGGCGGGAACAAGGAATTTAGCGGAACCGTCTTCATGAACCGGCACGGTACCGATCACCCGCTTGATGTCCCAGGGTCCGTCCATGCCGATCACGCCCAGCAACCCGCCCATGTTCTGGTAGGCAAAATGGTACGTGAAAATCCGCAGCGACTTGACGGTGCCCCGTGGAATGCCCTTCAGGCCATCACCTTCGTAGATGTCGGAGATGTAAATGGTGGCGTCTGTTTTCGTGAGATCCACCTTCTCGCCAATGACCGGCGGCGTCGGCGTCTTTCGTAGCGGTGTCGGTTCGAACAAAGCGTTGCCCGGCATCTCCTTGATCAGCACGATGTTGTCAAACACGTCGACCAGATAAACGCCCCACAACGACTGCGGCGTTGGCTTGCACGAAACCAGGAAGTGCTTTTCGCTAAGTGGGTAGGGGTGCAGGAACTTCGGCCAACTGTTGTTTGTCAGTCCGTCGCGAATGATCGACTCGACCTTCTGTGCATGTCCTGGTATTCGCTGCACAGCCCCATCAGCCTCGCGGCGGCTCTTGGCCGGATCAAAAATGACCAATTCGCCCATCCGAGGATTGTCGTGATGTCCGCCGATGACCGAGACGACTTTGGCCGGATGCCCTGGAATTGGGCGGGTGTAGAAAAAGGAGTTGGGCCAATACGAGTTGCTGCCGTAATATTCCGTTTGCTCGGTGCCGTCCGGGTTCATCTGGAAGAGCAATCGCGTGTTCGAGTGCGGCGTATCAGTGTACTCCCACCGCGTATACAACACGCGTCCATCGTTCATCACGGTCGGGCACCAGTCGTGTTCCTGGTCGAAGCAGAGTTGACGGATCTGCTTCCCGTTTCCGTCCATCGAGTACAAGTTCGCCACGTGCGAACTGCCGTACACGCAAGGCACGCCGACAAAGCAAGCGGTCGATGTGAAGATGATCTTTCCGTTGGGCAGGTAACAAGCGTCGTAGCTGTCCACATCAGGCTGTTCGCCGGTGAGTTGCCGCAGACCCGAGCCATCCGCGGCGATCTCGAACACTTGCCATCGGCCGTCGTCACCCGGCATCGAGAACAGCATCCGGTCGGCATCAAAGTGCAAATCGAGATCGCCAACGAAGCGGCCGTTGGTTGGTTTGAAGAGTGTCGTCAATTCACTCTCGGCATCAACGACGGAATGAACCGCGATTTCGTCGTTGTAGCCCTTGCGTGGCAAACTGGAATTGCTTTGCCAGTTGCGAGGCAGTCCGAGGCTAGGAGCGTTCGCAGCACGCTTGACTAACAAAAGCTCGTCGAAGTCGACCAAAGGGTTGTCGGTTAACAATGCCTGACGGCGCAGCCCAACGAGCGCGGCCGTTCGCTCTTTTGACACCTCAGCCTCCGCATCCTCAGACGACTCGGCTTGGCCTTCCAGAGCATCCAATTGTTTCAAGTATTCGCCGCCGTGCGGGTACTCGGCACCAAACGTCTCGATCAGATCGACGATCGCCCGACGCAGCGCGGCGGTGTCGACGTTGTCAGCGGAGTAACGAACGTAGGCAGGCATGGGCGGCGGGCTTTTCAGCGTCCGCGCATTCGGTCGAACCAATTGCCAACCTGCGGGCAGCGCAACGGACGATTCAAACTTCAGGCTGACGACATGGGGAAAGGCGCCGTCGCGCACCAGCTTCAACGTGTGCTCCCCTTTGGTGATTCTCAGCGTCGCGGTCTCCTCCCACTTCGCGCCGCTAGTGTTCCAACTGCCCGTCGCCGATCGACAGCACATTCCCACGCTCTTGCCGTCCAGGGACAACTGCACGGGCCGGGCGGCAGCAGCGGCGTAGTTGATGCTCAACGCGTATTCGGCCGTCACGGGGAAGTCGATATCGTACTGGATCACCACCGGACTCTCGCCGCCGAAAGCCACCATCGGCCCCGCATCCGCCCAGGTTGTGGTGAATGTCTTGGCGTTGCCGCGGTCGAAGGCAAAGGCCGGAATCAAAAACGAGTTCGCGGAATTGTCTGGCGACTCAGTTTTGCTGTCCGGTGTTTGTGCCCAGATTAAACTGGACGTCGAGAGCCAGCTCAAGAGCAACGCAAAAAGTACTTTGACCGACAGACAAAGGGTGGCGGCGCTCCGTTTGTGTAAGGTTGTTGGATCGGTCCACATTCCTTAGTCCTCCTGGAGACCACGGTAGCGCTTGCCGCCGAAAAACGCGTGAGGCAGCGACAGCGGAATACCTGGGCGAGAGACGATTAAATAACTAAAACCAGACTTACTTTAACCACTTTGCAACCTCGTGCCAACCACTTTCCTGTTGCCGAGCGCCGGCGAGTGCGGCGAGTGGCACTTCTTCACCGGTATCGGACATCCCAGTATCTTGTAGCGAAGTTGTCGAGAGCACCCACCTGTTGAACTTTGCTCGACTGTGGCACCTTGCTGAGCATGAGGGAAAGAAGAAAAATAGATAGTGTGAACAGAAAAAGATCTTCGACCGTTTGCCGTTGGATTGTTCCGCTCGCCCTCATCGCAGCATCTGCCTGCCCGGCTGTCTGCCAAGTACCAACTTCAGATCTTGACCAGATGCTGAAAGCGGCGGACGTCAAGATGCTGGCCAGAGAAGCTCGTCGGCGGGGTGATCCCGAGCGCGGCGCGCTGGTCTTCTTCACGTCGTCGTCGGCGTGCATCAAATGTCATACCAGCGGCCAGGCCAAGTCTCCGTTGGGGCCCGATTTGGCCACACTCGGAGCCGAGGTTACCGACGAGCACGTCGTCGAATCGATTCTCCGGCCGTCGCAGAAGATTCGGAAGGGTTACGAATCGGTCACCGTCATCACGATCGACGGCAAGGCGGTCACGGGACTGGTGGCGGACGACCGGAAAGACGAACTCGTCCTCCGCGATGCGACCAACCTCGAACAAGAGATTGTGATCAACAAGAGTGAGATCGACGAGACAGTGATCGGCAAGAAATCAATAATGCCCGACGGGCTGGCCTTGGGGCTGCGCAATCAGGGTGAGTTCTTCGACCTGGTTCGTTACGTGATCGACGTTACCCAAGGTGGCCCCCAGCGTGCCGCGGCGCTGAAGCCGTCAGCCAAACGACTGGCGGCCATGGACGACACGAACAACCTTGACCACGCCGGCATCCTCAAAGGGCTCGGTAAGAAAGACTTAAAGGCCGGTAGCGGGTTCTATCGGGGCCTGTGCATCAACTGCCACGGTGCTGACGGCAATAAGCCGTCACTGCCGACGGCTCGCGCGTTCGGCACTCAAAAGCTGAAGTTCGGCGCCGATCCCTACCGCATGTTCCTCACGCTTTCACACGGCAACGGCTTGATGGGACCGACGTTGCACCTCTCCCCGAAGGAGCGTTACCAAGTCATCCACCATATTCGTGAAACATTCATGAAGAATCGCAATCCCGATTACTTCAAGGTCGATCCAAAGTACCTGGCTGGCTTGCCCAAGGGCACCGGCAAAGGCGAGGCCCCGCCCCGGAAGGCACCCGATGTCGGTCCGGCGCTCGCCTCGCAACTCGAGCGACGCGTCAACAGCGCGTTGACGATCAAACTCGGCAAGATGACGATCTCGTACAACCTGCACACGATGAACCAAGCTGGGCTCTGGCAAGACGGATTCCTGAATCTCAACGCAACGCAGCACATGCGTGGACGTGGCGAGGGCGTCCCGCTTCCGCTCGGCGAACAGATCGAGGGACTGTCGGGATGGCAATGGGGGCACAGCGGGTCACTGGACTACTCGCGCGAAGATCTTCTGCCCCGCGGGCCGCTGCCGGAAAAATGGCTCGACTACCGTGGCCACTACCTGCACGGCAACCGCGTCGTCCTGTCTTACAAGATCGACGGCCGTGATGTGTTGGAAACGTCGCGACAACAGGACGACTTGGCCGCCGTGCGGCACACGTTGCGGATCGGCCCAGGCGACGACTTGATCCTGGCAGTGACCGGTTCGTCCGATGGGCAGCCGAACATCGAAGGTGTTGTCAACAAGGGCGGACTGCGACCAAAGACGAAGAAAGGGCCCGCGACGGATCACATCGCGATCATGGGCAAGTCGGCGGGTGAAAAACTCGGCAACTTTACCGCCGCCGCCTTGCTCGGCGACACGCAGGACATGACCTGGCAGGTCGACAACAAACACCGGATGGTCCTACACATTCCAGCCAATACGAATAGCCAACTGATCGAGATCGTTCGTTTCGCCGGGTCGGGCCAGTCGTCCCTGCAGCAGTTCCGAAAACTGGTCAACTTGCCGAAGACGACATCGCTCGACGACCCCAAGCAGATGCTCAAAGGCGGGCCCCAGCGTTGGCCCGACGTATTGACGACGGTCGGCGATCTTGGACTGCAGCGGGGCGCCTATGCGTTGGATACGATCAAGGTCCCAGATTCGACACCCTGGAACACGTGGTTTCGAACTTCGGCGCTCGACTTCTTTCCCGATGGCCGCATGGCCCTGGCGACGCACGGGGGAGACATTTGGATCGTCTCGGGCGTCGACGACGATTTACTGGAATTGAAATGGAAGCGATTCGCCAGTGGTCTGTACGAACCGTTTGGCGTTAAAGTCGTTAAAGGAAGAATCTACGTCACCTGCAAGGACCGGCTGACGCGATTGCACGACCTGAACAACGACGGCGAGGCCGATTTTTACGAGAGCTTCAGTGCGGACACCGACGTGTCTACCTTTTTCCACGCATTCAACTTCGATTTGCAGACCGACTCGCAGGGCAATTTTTATTATGCCAAGTGTGGCGAGTACACCAGCCACACCTTGCCAGGCGCGGTGATCAAAGTGTCGCCGGATGGCAAACGTCGCGAGGTGTACTGCACGGGCTTCCGCACGCCCAACGGCATGGGCATGATGCCAGGCGACCGGCCGACCGCCAGCGACAACCAGGGCCATTGGATGCCGGCATCCAAAGTCAGTCTACTCAAGCCGGGCGGGTTCTATGGCTATGTACAGACGCACGCCAGAGGCGACCTTTGGGCCCCCGACGGCGGCCGCATTGACGACACCAAGGTCGTTCCGCCCGATACCTTCGATCAGCCGCTGATCTGGATGCCGCAAGACTTCGACAACTCGTCCGGTGGCCAACTGTGGGTCGACGATCTCCGTTGGGGCCCACTCTCGGGGCGACTCTTGCATACGAGTTTCGGCAAAGGCTGGCTCTACTACATGATGCTTCAGGAGGTCAAAGACGTGAGTCAGGCCGCCTTCATCAAACTGCCGTTCGATTTCAGCACCGGCATCATGCGCGCCCGGGTGAATCCGAAAGACGGCCAGGTTTACGCGACCGGTCTGGATGGCTGGAACGGCCACGGTCGACCGGGGCTGCTGGATCGGGGCATTCAGCGCGTGCGCTATACGGGCAAACCGATATCGATGGTGGCCGATTGTCAGGTCGAGCATGACGGCTTGCGGCTGAGCTTCAACTTTCCGCTCGACGCCAAATCGGCAGAGGACCCTAAGTCGTATGTCGCACAATGTTGGAACTATCATTGGCGCCACGAATACGGCTCCGGCACGTTTTCACCACAGACGGACGAGCCGGGAAAAGACGATCTTCGCTTCACCTCGGCAACGGTGTCCGCCGACCGTAAGAGCGTCAAGCTCACCGCGAATGACATTCAACCAGTGAATCAGTTGCACTTGAAAGTGGAGCTAAGAACACGTGACGGTCAAGCATTTCAAGAAGAAATCTACTGGACCATCAACCGCGTGCCGCCGCGATGATCGGCAAACGATCTTGGCACTTTCATGACGAAGAACAAGCTGGACGGAAAACGAAAACCAAATGAGTATTGCAGAACTTACGCGAGAGATGAAATGAGAAACATGCAGAGTGTCACAGTTCAGTAAGACTCCGCTACGGCCCTATGCGACCGGTTCGCTCCAGAGCAATCTCATGCAGATGATAAAGAAGGAGCACGATAAAGTCGACCTGAGCACCTTAAAGGATAGGTGGACGTCCGACCGCGGATACAACATTGAACACCATGCGATGCACGGGAAGGGCAACGGTAACTGGGTCAGCAAATCTCTGAACGACAATAATCAGTGGGAGAACATCTCCGGAGGGAAACGTCCAAACATGTTGACACCAGTTTACGGGTGCCCTTTGTGGTTCGCTGGCCGGGGGTGATCGAACCGGGAACGGACTGTGAGCGTGTGATTGAATTCACGCCTGGGTGTCGGCGTCAACGCCAACGACTCGGATGTGGGTCCCAACCAGTTACAGAATTTCCCCGCGATCACTGTGGTCGTACTCAACGGCGGCAACCTCGACATCACCTACTCGGTGCCCACAACCAGTGCCAACGTCACGTACCCGTTGGCCATCGAGTTTTTCATCACCGACGGCACCTCGCGTAGCGGTAAAACCTTCCTCGGCTCGGACACATATCTGGAAAGCACCACTCCCACCGCCACGGTCCCCGCAAGCGGCGCAACGGTCGGCACATTAATCTCCGCCACCACCACCGATGGCAACGGCAACACCTCAGAATTCTCCAACCCCGCAACTGTCAGTTCGCCATTGCGAGTGGCCGGAAGGCCGGCCGATTCAGAAGATGCTTCGGTTGTCAACATCGATGATTTGCTGCCCATTGTGGATGCCGCGATCACCATCTGGCATAATACGGGATTGACGCCCAGCCAAGTTCATCGACTACGGGCCGTGGACGTGCAAATTAGCGACCTCCCGGACAACCTGCTCGGCTTAGCCACGAACAACACAATTGTCATTGATGTCAATGCAGCCGGCCACGACTGGTTTGTCGATCCTACACCGTTTGACGATTTGGAATTCACCGAGTCGGATGCACAAGCCCTCGTGCAGATGGATTTGCTAACAGCCGTTCTTCACGAGTTCGGCCACGTTCTGGGACTCCCCGATGTTCTGGCCGACCACAGGGACGACCTCATGTCCCTGTGGCTCGAAACTGGTACGCGCCGCACACCCCCTTATTGCGCACCCCAGTCTCGCGAACGCGTCCTGAACAATCCGCACAGAGATCTACATTAGCTCTGGCAACGGCTGGTACTTGTCGTGCTGGACCAGATACCGCGGTCGGCCGTTGAAGTCTTTGACCGTGGCTGAGTTGATATCGATGCCTAGGTTGCGGTAGAGCGTGGCGAAGACTTCTTGGAAGTGAACCGGGCGGTCTACGACGTGTTCGGCGAAGCGGTTGGTTGAGCCGATGACTTGGCCCGATTGCATGCCGCCGCCGAACAACAGGGCACCGGCAACTTTGGGCCAATGATCGCGGCCGCCTTTCGGATTCACGCGCGGGGTGCGGCCGAATTCTCCCCAGACGATGACCGAGGTGTCTTTGTCCATGCCGCGGTCTTTGAGATCGTCCAACAGGGCCGAGACACTTCGGTCCAGCGCGGGAAGGTGGTCGCGGGCGTTTTCAAAGTTGGTGCCGTGCGGCCGGCCGTGCCAGTCCCAGCGGCCATAGGCCAGCGTAACAACGCGAACGCCCGCTTCGACCAGGCGACGGGCTGCGAGCAAATGGTCGGCTTGCAGCGGACCAGCGTCGCCATAGCCGGCCGGTGCGTCGCTGCCGCGGCCATAGCGATCGCGAAGTGTTGGATCTTCTTTTTCCAGATCCAGGGCGTCGGCCAGGCGGCTGGATGTGAGGATGCCAATCGCTTGCTTGGTGAACGAATCGACGCCTTCGAGTTCGGCGATCTTCTCGGCCTGACCGCGGAAACGATCCAGGCCGGCAAGCAACTGCGTGCGGTCGTTCAATTGATCGACGTCGATGCCTTGCAGCGTGAGGTTGTCTTTGCCGTCGGCGTTTGGCCGGAACGACGAGTGGGCCGTACCGAGGAAGCCAGGGCGACCGGGGTCGGACCACGTGCTTGATCTCATGGGCGGCGTGAGGCTGACGAAGGGCGGCGTTCCGGGCGACGTCGGCCCTTGAAGCTTCGAAACAACGCAGCCGAGCGCCGGCCAACCACCAACTGGCTGCCCTTTTGTCAAGCGACCGGTCAAACATTGAAACGCGTCGTGTCGACCTTCAGCTCCGACCAGCGAACGGATGATCGACATCTGGTCCATGCGTTTGGCCAGTTCGGGCAAGTGTTCGCAGATTTGAATGCCCGGCATGGCTGTAGAAATTGGTCTGAATTCGCCGCGAATGTCTTCCGGAGCGTCGGGCTTCAGGTCGTACATGTCCTGGTGCGGCGGGCCGCCGGAGAGGAAGATCATGATCAACGACTTGTTGGATCGCGCTCGTCCTAAGCTCTCGGCTTCAAGTAGCTGGGGCAGGGCCAGGCC
>CAYFJO010000172.1:0-21157 GCA_964343305.1 uncultured Pirellulaceae bacterium
ATTAATTCCTTCGGTAAACCCCCAGCTCTGCTGGGGTGACTATCAAAGTTTGACAATTCCGTTTCTTTCCGAATTTTTCTCTTAGGATTCGGTTCTCAGTCCGCAGATACTCAATTACCTCCAGCGATTGATCCAGCTGGCCAAAACAACGAACAACAACTGCCGCGGTTGGATCTGACGGGTTTGGGCCTGGGCAGTGGACTTGGGCGACGTATCCAAGCGTCACTTCTTCATGATCCTGGTCAGCGAATTCTCGCAGTTTTCGGCCATTCTCCTCGTCGATCGTGTCGTCCGAGTCCATCCAGAAAATCCATTCACCGCTTGCTCGCCGAATGGACTCGTTGCGAGCCGCTGAAAAGTCATCCCGCCACGGAAAACTCGATACGGTCCCACCAAGTTCGCGAGCGATTTCGGGCGTGCGATCCGTTGACCCTGTGTCCACAACGATCATCTCATCCACCCATGGCCGGATCAGGGTGTTTCGTATTCCTCTTTGCTCGCTATCAACACATCGATTTCGTCGTTTTCCAATCGGATCGAGATTTCCATTGGGTCAACGTCTTCACCCGTCTCTAGCGATTCCAAAAAGGCCTGCTGTGACGTGAGATGGTTGAATAACGTGGCCAGCGATCGATCTTCGTTGAGCAGTCTTTCGATCGCTGCACGCTGCGGGTGATCGTCGACCGCCTGTACACTGCCCAGTCCGTCGCTTCGCAATTCGATGGGCGCATCGGTGTGGATGCCGGCAGACGACAGTTTCTGCGTCAGGATTCCTCGGAGCCGTTCTAGCGAGTCTTGCGTCGCCCGATGCAACGACTTCAAAGCTGCCTCGCGATCGTTGATCGACACAAAGGGCGGGTCGTCGGCCGCGATGGATTGAATTCGTTTCGAAACGTCATCGATCAGCGTGCCGGCGAACGACAGTCCATCACCGATCAAATCAGCCGCCCCGGTTGCGATCGATCCCGCAGCCGCGGTGGCGATTGGAATCAACGGTGACAGTGACATTTTTGGCCCCCTGCGCCAAATTAGACGTGTTCCTTAAATCGGCCGTGTGCCTGAGGAAGTTGAACGGTAAACTCGAAACCGCCGGCAATTGACCGAGTGCTATCGTGGATCGCGGGCATCTTGGGTGGTGAGAAAAACTGGGTAGGCGTAAAATGTGGGATTCCACTTTGTCTTTTAACCCACCTGGGTATCAATACGTTGTCCAGCCAACCAATCGAACTTCGCGGCGTCGAAGTCCACAACTTGAAAAAAGTGGACCTGGACATCCCACGTCAACGATTGGTCGTGTTCTGCGGCGTCAGCGGCAGCGGCAAAAGCAGCCTCGCGCTGGACACGCTCTATGCGGAAGGACAGCGCCGGTACATCGAGAGTTTTTCGCCTTACACACGGCAATTCCTTGAACAACTCGAAAAACCGGCGGCCGAGCGGATCGACGGAATCCCACCTGCAATCTCGGTCACACGTAGATCACAATCTCAGAACAGCCGATCGACCATCGGGACAGCCACCGAAACGGTCGATTATCTTCGCTTGTTGTTCGCCAAGATCGGTCGGGTGTTTTGCCAAAGCTGCTCGCGCGAAATCACGAAGGAGACGCCCCAAAGCGTGACCGCGAAGATCCAGGAATTTCCGGACGCAGCACGATTCATGATCACATTTTCAGTGGACGCGGACGCCGTTCATCGTGTTCGCGAAGACGGGTTTGTTCGCGGCATCGTCCACAGACAAACCGTCGAGTTTGATTCACAAGCCATGGTGGATGCGGAGAGAATCGATGTTGTCGTCGATCGTCTCGCAGTTGGAAAGGTGAGCGACACCCGGCTGCGCGATTCTTTGGAAACCGCGTTCGAAAAAGGTGAAGGGCATTGTGTGGTCTTCATAGAAGGTGAAAGCGAGACTTCCGAAGGCTCCGAGGCTTCGGAAGTCTTAACCATCGACGGGCGACCGTTTCGTCGCATGGCTTTCAGCAAATCACTTCGATGTGATGCTTGCGATATCGATTACCCGACTCCGGAGCCGCGGCTTTACAGTTTCAACAGCCCGCTGGGAGCTTGTCCCGATTGCGAAGGGTTTGGCAACATCGTCGACATCGACATGGACCTGGTCGTCCCGAACAGAATGAAGACCTTGCGCGAGGGAGCAATCGCCCCGTGGAACTCGCCGTCCTACGCACACGAGCTTGAAGAACTGCTCGCGCTGGCGAGCGACTACAACCTGCCAGTCGATGTGCCATTTTCTCAGTTGAGCGACGAGCACTTGAAACTCCTCCATGAAGGCGTGCCGGAACGTGACTTCGGCGGCCTTCGCGGCTTCTTTGCCTGGTTGGAAAAACGCAAATACAAGATGCACCTGCGCGTCTATCTCAGCCGCTGGCGAAGCTATCGCGTGTGCGAAACTTGCCACGGCACGCGGCTGCGAGATGAGTCGTTGGCCACGTTAATCGGCGACAAGAACATCGCCCAGATCTGTCAACTCAAGATCGAAGAGGCCATTGAGTTTTTCCGCTCGCTGGCGTTAACCGACCAGCAAGAAACGGTCGGCCGGACGATGCTTGAGCAAGTCCAGTCGCGATTCGGATATCTCGACGCGGTTGGGCTTGGTTACCTCACGCTCGATCGAACACTGCGAACGC
The DNA here is from genome assembly GCA_964343305.1 of uncultured Pirellulaceae bacterium. Taxonomy (GTDB): domain Bacteria; phylum Planctomycetota; class Planctomycetia; order Pirellulales; family Pirellulaceae; genus CAYFJO01. Next base: position 2,642 of record CAYFJO010000172.1, read on the forward strand.
TTAGCGGCGGCGAGGCACAACGGGTGGCTCTTACATCCGCACTCGGATCGACGTTGGTCAACATGCTCTACGTGCTGGACGAACCGACGGTCGGGCTACATCCTCGCGATGTTGGCCATCTCGTCCAGGCAATCACCGGCCTGCGCGACCGAGGTAATACGGTGGTCGTTACCGAACATGAAGAGGCGATGATTCAAGCCGCGGACGAAGTCGTTGAAGTCGGTCCCGAAGCGGGCCACCACGGCGGTCGCATCGTGTTTCAAGGCACAGTCAAGGAGATGTGCAACGGCAGCGACAGCTTGACGGGCGAATACCTCATGGGGCGACGCGGTGTTTCGATCCCTCAACAGCGACGCGCAACGAAGCACGGCCAGGTTCGAGTGACCGGTGCTCGCGGAAACAACTTGCAGGAACTTGATGTCAGTTTTCCGCTCGGAGTGCTTTGTCTGGTGACGGGCGTCAGTGGATCGGGCAAAAGCACACTGGTTCAAGACACGTTGTACGGCGCGCTTTGCCAGCGGAAAAACAAAGACTGTCCCAAGCCGCTGCCCTTCGACGACGTGTTTGGCGATGGCCAGATCGATGACGTCATGCTGGTGGACCAGAATCCGATTGGGAGATCCGGCAGGTCAAACCCAGTGACGTATGTCAAAGCATTCGACGAAATCCGCAGTGTTTTCGCCGACACGATCGAAGCGCGGACACACAACTACGGCGCGGGCCATTTCAGTTTCAACGTTGACGGCGGCCGTTGTTCCAAGTGCAAAGGCGAAGGCCAATTGGAAATCGACATGCAGTTTCTGGCCGACGTCTACATGCGTTGCGATCAATGCGGTGGGAGTCGCTATCGCAAGGAAATCTTGGCCGCGAAATATCGCAACCGGTCGATTGCCGACGTGTTGGAGTTGACCGTCCGCGAGGCGTTTTCGTTCTTTCGTGGCCAGCAAAAGGTGCAAGCAAAGTTAAAGCGGCTGATCGACGTCGGGCTCGATTATCTGCGGCTAGGGCAACCGGCAAATACGCTGTCATCGGGCGAAGCGCAACGATTGAAGCTGGCCGCTTACATGTCAGCCGCCAAACGAAACCGCACTTTATTCATTCTCGACGAGCCGACGACGGGATTGCACTTTGCCGACATCGTGAAGCTGGTCGACTGTTTCGACGCGCTGTTGGCTGTCGGCCATTCGCTGATTGTTGTCGAGCACAATTTACAACTGATGAAAGCCGCCGACTATATCATCGACCTTGGCCCCGGAGCCGCGGACCGGGGCGGTCAATTGGTCACACAAGGAACTCCAGAGGAAGTCGCCGAGTGTGCGGAGGCCTTTACCGGTCAGTTTTTGAAACGCGCGTTGGCGGACGAAATGAAAATGCGTTCCGCGTGACGAGGGGTTGCCTTCCAGTCCGTCGTTCCACGAAGAAAGTGAAATGTCACTCGACGATCTGAACATCTTTTATGGCGATACGAGCGAACAAGCGTCGCTGATCTATGCGCAACTGCCAGGCATGGACACGGCACAGTACAACTTGAGTGGCTCGATTCGGGGGCCGTTCTGTGAACATGGACGGACATTGCCGACGAACACCAAACTGACAGACCTTGGGCCGGGCGACAGTTTGCTGGCGAGTGCCTCGATCATTGATCCATGCTTTTGGAGTCCCGAAACGCCGTCGTTGTATCAAGTCCATATCGAGTTGAGAAAAGACGGTCGCGTTTTGGAAACAGCCCAACGCACCATCGGCATCCGCAACCTCGGCGTACGAGGAAAAAACTTGTTCCTCAACGGCCGGCGCTGGGTGCTGCGTGGCACGTCGCGAAGAAGCACTGCGGACACTTTGCCTAGTTGGCGGGAATACGCGATGGCCATGCTGGTCGACGGAGTGGACGACGAACTCGGCTGCCGGTCGTCGCGGGAAGGTGTGTTTGTTGTGCCGCGTGTGGACACTTCAGAACCATTGAATCGGTACTCCCGATGGGCGTCTGTGGGCATCGTCATTGTCGGCACAGAGCGGCTGGAGCATGACTTAGCAAAGGTCATTCCAAATGTTCTGTTGGCGCAATTGCTGCCGGCGAACGATCCGTTCACTGTCGCAACATGGGCCGACCTGGTCGTCGGGGAAGTGGATTCGCCGGCCCAATTCGGCGAACGTTTCGCGCAGGGTGAATTGCCGGTCATCGCAATGCGGCGTTATGATGACAATGCAGACGTCGCCGATTGTCGTGCGGCATGTGATCGACTTCAACGAGATTTAGCGCCGTTTGGCGATTTCGCAGGATACATGGTATGAATTTGGATCGATACGTCCGGCAAATGCGTTATCCGCCGCTCGGCGAAGAAGGGCAACGCAGTTTATCGGAAAGCAGCGCGTTACTTTGCGGATGTGGTGCACTTGGGTCTGTCTTGGCCAATACGCTGGCCCGCGCCGGCGTCGGCCATTTGCGAATTGTCGATCGCGACTTCCTGGAATTGAATAATCTTCAGCGGCAGGTGCTGTATGACGAGGACGATGTCGCGGCAGGCATCCCGAAAGCCATCGCTGCCGAGGCGAAATTGAAGCGCATCAACTCGCAAATCAAAATCGAACCCATCGTCGCGGATGTGGACCACACAAATATCGCGTCTCTCGTCGATGGCGTCGACATGATCCTAGACGGGACGGACAACTTTGAAACGCGGTTCTTGCTGAACGACGCCGCGGTCAAATTCGACAAGCCGTGGGTCTACGGCGGCTGCATCGGTGATGACGGCCAGACGATGACGATCATTCCTGGTGAGACGCCCTGTCTACATTGCCTGATGCAAGATGGACCGCCACCACCCGGCACCACACCAACTTGCGATTCGGCCGGCATCCTGGCCCCCATCATCAACGTCATCGCATCGCTGCAGGCCAACGAAGCGATCAAGATCCTCAGCGGCAATGGCGACAAGATCAGCCGCGAATTGCAGGTCTTTGAATTGTGGGACAATCGCATCCGGCAACTGAATCTCGGTTCACTGTTGGAATCGGTCGATTGCCCGACTTGCAAGCAGCACCAGTTCGAGTGGCTCGAAGGCCGGCGCGGCAGCCACACAGCGGTTCTTTGCGGCCGCAACGCCGTGCAACTGAGTTTTCCCGATCGGCACGCAGTTTCCTTGGAGTCGCTGGAACAAAAGCTGGATGGCGTGGGCGAAGTCAGCCGCAATCGATTCTTGTTAAGATTCAAGGTGGACGACTATCACATCACCGTCTTTCCCGACGGGCGGGCGATCGTGGGCGGAACCGACGAGATTGCCGAAGCAAAAACTGTCTACGCGAAGTACATCGGGGCCTGATGCTCAACGACCGGAATGCGGCACGCGAGTGCCGTCCGGCTGTGTTGACGCCACGCCTCAAAAAAACACTGGGGCCAGAGATCCTGACATCAACGTGGGTGATCTGGCCACGCGTGAGCCGACGGCGCTAGCCGCGGGCCCGTACGTCACAAAGTGGCCGACATTTTGGCGACGCCAGTACCTCGAAAACGCGGTAGGAAGTGCAAAGAAAACATTGACCACGCCGCCCCACTGCCGCCACCAGTGCAACGCTACCTGCCCGGCATTTCCCCTGGCCAAGGCGGCCCGGTCCTTGCTGATATGAATAGGTTGTCTTGGCGCCGGTCGGATCGGTGTAACTCTGGACGCGGCCGGCGGTGTCGTAATCGTAGTTGTGTGCATTCCCTTCAGGGTCGGTGTACTTCGTCAACAGATGCCCCGTGTATTCCATCACGGTGTTGCACAATTCGGGTGTGGTGTACTCAAGCAAATTTCCGTTGACATCGAAGTTGAGCGCTGTTTCGCGGCCGGCACTATCAATGATGCGTGACAGATGCCCGTTGGCATCGTAGGTGAACGACGTCCGCGTACCGAACGGGCTAACGATCGAATTCATTGGCGACGCATAATTAATCGTCCAGCAGGTACTTTCATCGGTGTCGCAGATCTTGACCAACTTTCCGTCGCTATCGTAATGCAATTCGCAGCCGCCGAAATTGGGATACTCGATCCAGCCGTCGGCCGTCTTTTCCAGACTGCTGGGGGCACTGCTCGAGTTGACATAAAAGCCAGTCGGTCCGCCCAGATTCGTGAAGCAATACACACCACCGTCATCGGTGAACAGTTGGACATTCTGAATCGAACCATTTCCCAGTTCAATGTGCCTCGAAAGACTCATACTCCAGCCATAACCGGTCGGTCCTGCCTGAAACGAATTGGACCAGTAAGTCAACCGTATGAGCGGATCGCCAGGGCCACTCGCGGGAGTACAGAATCCCGTTCCACCAGCTCCCAACAAGTTATTGACAACCGGGCTATGCACCGGCTGCGGGGAAGGAATCGGCAAACCTGGTGTCGGACAGGAGCCGCCCGAGCAGCCACCGGGCGGCATTGGAATACACAGCTTTGCAAGTTTTTTGAGCAGTTGGTTTTGCGCGGGTTCCGTCGATCCGTCTCCACACCCACAGTCGTCGTCATCGTCACCGTCATCTGGCATGAAAAACGGATTGAAGATCGAACCCGCGACACAACCAATCACCTCTGCACAAGGATCATAATCACTCGGAGAGGAGTGGCTCAAAAAGGTTCCTGACCTTTTCCCACATCCTGCTGTTTGCCATGGAACTCAAAACACGGCGAGTTCATTTCGCCGGTTGCACGACCACGCCCAACGAAGCCTGGATGAAACAAGCAGCACGCGAGTTGACCAACTTCGAAGACGGTTTTCTCATCGGAAAACGCTACCTGATCACGGACCGCGACACCAAATTCTGCGAATCGTTCCGCGAAATTCTGGCCAGTGAAGACATCAAACCGGTCTTGCTACCGCCCCGCTCGCCAAACTTGAATTCCTATCTGGAGCGGTTCTTTGGCTCCCTGAAATCCGAAGCTCTTGATCGACTCATCCTGTTCGGCGAGAAGGCAATGACGAATGCTGTGCAAGAATTCCTCGCTCACTTTCACGCCGAGAGAAACCATCAAGGCTTGGAGAACACGATCATCGATCCTGGTAAGGAAGTCGGCGCGGCCGAAGGCGAAGTTCAGAGTCAGTCACGGCTTGGCGGACTATTGAACTACTACTATCGAGCTGCTGCATAGGCATCTACCGGCAAGCACCGATTCAATCTGTGGCGCACTCAGTGCGCTTGGACTGCGACTTTCACGGGCCAACCGGGCTGATTTGAGCGAATAGCCGCCCAAGTCACGTCCAACCTCGGCTGAAATCCGAGCAACTTCGTCAACATAAAACCGAATTGTCAAAGAACAAATCGTTCGTCCGAATATTTTGACCGGACGGGCATTGCCCACCGCCACCAACGCCGCATTGCCATTGGACGAATCCACGTAGCATCGTTACTTAGTCAGCAGTGATGACACCTTCTCGGACAACCTTTTTATGTCGCTCTCACTGGCTAACTCGACCGCATTATTTTTACAAATCTTAAGTTCCTTTCTTTCTCACGGTTGCCTTTCGCTTCCGGCTTTTTGCTGTTTTTTGTCGTGACTTTATTTTTGCTACAGAAAGGCTGTTGTCATTTGACCACATTAAGGACAGTTCGTCTTCGGCCAGCCCCAAATCAGTTTGCGATGTGACGATTGCAAAACTTTTGGAGTCAGGATTAAAGCGTTCGAATTTCTTAGTGACACTTAAGGAGTGAAATGAGTCAAGTATTCCCTTTTCTACCCACTGTCGAAAGTGTTTCCGTAATTTTTTGTCCGAAGAATGGGGATTAGTTTCAAATGACTCAATAATGCCGTCTACCAAGATGACGACAGGTTTAGGCATTTCCCAGTCTGGACCAGACTCGTCAACAAAACCCGCACGACCAGACAATCTTACTGTTGCTGAATCAGCTTCTATCATCCAATGCGCAAGATCAATCCCATCAATAGCCAACTTGAAGAACTCGCTCCACGCTTTCGTCGCAACTGATTTAAAAGATTTGTTTGGGTAGTTACCGCGTTGTTCAAGTAGTATTGCCATTTGATTTTCAGTTTTCAGAGTTTGTTAGAAGACCCATTCGAAAAGTTCGTTAATGTCATCGGTTGTATTGTGACTCGGAAAAGGTGTCAGGAACCTTTTCCGAGTCCCAACGACCGGAATGCGGCACGCGAGTGCCGTCCGGCTGTGTCGACGCCACGCCTCAAAGAAAACACTGGGGCGGCTGGATGTTTTGTTTGTGCGGCCGAAATCCGCACCACTGGCGATGGAGTTGGCGTATGATTGGGAGTCGTTTGATGAACATCGTGATGAACTTTTGCGAGTGGTGGATGTTGAAGGGATCTGGCGGTTTGTTGGTTGCGAAGTCGTCATCGGGCACGGAGCAAAAGGCAAAATGATGGCGAGCAAAGTCATGACGGGGCCGCATTATTCTACCCCCAATCATCTTGCCAAACCTTCGACGTCATCCAACTCATCGATCATTGGCGATGCTTGGCAGGCTGGAAGCCTGCCCCACGAAGAGAGCGAAGGAGCGCGTCGCACGATCGTTTCTGCACTTTCGAACATCACTCAGTTTCGGTATCTGCACACCTATCTCGACCAGTCGGGGTTGGCGGTAGGCAACGGCGGAAGAAACGGGGGCGGGTCTGAATGGCACTGTCGTGACGGAGCGTGTGTTGTCCCGCCTGGTACGCTGGCCTTCGGCGCGCAGCAGACCGCCGCTTCTGGGACGACCTGATGGGTGCGGGGTTTAGCGATTGGCACGTCGAAAACGTGGTAGAAAGTGCAAAGAAAACATTGACCACGCCGCCCCCACTGCCACCACCAGCGCAACGCTACCTGCCCGGCATTTCCCCTGGCCAAGGCTATCAGCTAGAATCCTTCTAAGCAGCCCGGCCCCCAACGCCGCCCCATGTCGCTCCAGCCAGGAAGCGACAAAGTTCAACGCACGATCCACACGTGTTCTCCTATAACCCGCATAGATCGCAATTCGTTCTGTCGCTGAAATACAAATGGGAACAACATTCGTCACAATCACGGAAGGCACGACGGGCGATGAGCCCGGCTTCTGGATGACCGACGGAATGCTCTCACTATGGCTTCGACTGCTGGCCTTGCATCTTCCAGAACCCAACGACCTTGGCGAGCACACAGCTACACCTGAAATACGGAATCGATGGCTTTTGGCGTCCGGCGTTTATTTTGGCGGATGTGTTCCCCACGACATGGAGTTCGCGACGGCGACGCCCGAACGTCAAAACGTCGCACGAATGGCCATCGACTCACTGATGGCGGCGCTTGACAAATCGAGTTCCCCGTTGAACGCTGACACGCTCAACTTGCTGGGAATCGAAGGGAGAGACTTCTTCGATATTGATCGCTCGAGCGTCAAAGATATTGGCTACGCATTTCGTGACTTGCTCGACGGTCGTATCGAGGCCACTGCGCGATCAACAGAGATAATGCCGGGATCGAAACCGAGCAGATAAAGAGGAGTAGTTTGTCTGGGCGCTGGGCTGATCATGCCAGGTATTGGAATTCTATTGGCAACTCTGGCTTTGCCCGCATTCATTCGATCATTCGCGGCTGCAAGTCAACGCAAAGAACAAGGGCAGCCAATGGACAACAGGGAAAAAGTGAAAGTAGGTCGGTGATGTCACCCAATGATGAACAAGCTCGACACACGTTGAACGAAGCTACCATCGATGAGGAAGTGTCGGATGACCAAAGGCTTGTTCCACCATCGACGGAAACAACAGCCCGCGGGTATCCATCAACCGCTGACGGCGACCTGTCGGATACGACGATTGAGTTGCCTGTGCGAGCGCAGACGCGACATGCTGATCGGCGTGGTCAAGAGTTCGGCGATTACGAGTTACTGACCGAAATCGCCCGGGGCGGAATGGGCGTTGTGTTCAAGGCACGGCAGAAGAGAGCCAATCGCATCGTCGCGCTCAAGATGATTCTGTCCGGCGGTTTGGCGGACGAAGAGGAAGTGAGACGGTTTTATACCGAAGCCGAAGCGGCCGCCAATCTCGACCACCCCAACATCGTGCCGGTTTACGACGTTGGTCAAGTGAATGGCCAGCATTACTTTTCGATGGGGTTCGTCGATGGCAAGAGTCTGTCCGCGGAAGTTCGCGACGGTCCGCTTGAGCCACGGCGAGCTGCGCAGTTGATGCAAGAAGTTGCCGAAGCGATCGCTTACGCGCACGAGCACCAGATCATTCATCGCGATCTTAAGCCAGCCAATATTTTGTTGGAATCGGATGACCGGCCACGCGTAACTGACTTCGGTTTGGCAAAGCAAATCGAGGGCGATAGTGATTTGACGGCGAGTGGCCAGGTGATGGGCACCCCGAGTTACATGCCGCCGGAACAGGCGCTGGGCAAGATCGATCAGGTGGGACCGCTTGCCGACGTTTATTCACTAGGCGCCGTTTTGTATCACTTGTTGACCAGCCGGCCACCCTTTCGCGCAGCGTCACTGACGGAGACGCTCACCCAAGTCGTCGAACAAGAACCTGTCTCGCCGCGACAATTAAATCCGGCAATCGATCTTGATCTCGACACGATCGTTCTCAAGGCGATGAGGAAAGATCTCGGTAAGCGGTACGCGTCGGCTCAGCACCTGGTCGACGATTTGACGCGACACCTTGAACACCGGCCAATCCTGGCTCGTCCCATTTCAACCACCGAACGAGTCATCCGCTGGGCAAAACGCAACAAGGCTGTTGCGTTTCTATCGGGGTCGTTGATCATCGGGATGATTGCCGCAACCATCATTTCGTGGATCGTGGCGGTGAAGATGATTGGCATGGTGCAAAACGAAAAAAAGAATTGCGTGGAGAAGCCGACTCGGCGAAAAACGCGGCAATCAGTGCCCAAGCCGAAACGCGCGAAAACCTCTATCTCACGGAAATGAAATTCGGCGCGGACGCGGCCAAGTCGGCGAGCGGAATCGAGCAATTGGAAGAGATCGTTGACCACTGGCTTCCGGTCGAAGACGAAAAAGACCTGCGCGGATGGGAGTGGTATTGGCTCGAATCGGTTTCGGAGCGTGAGGATGTGGTCATTCAAACGTTTCCCCCGGGGTGGCAAAACACTCCCGTTCATTCGGTTGATTTTAGCCCAGATGGGTCGTTGATCGCGTGGACCATTTCCAGCGTCATTCAAGTCGCAAGGATCGATGGCATCGAAGTATTCACGGAGCTGTTAGGCGAGAATGGCAAAGGCATTTATTGCATTCGATTTAGCCACGACGGCCGTCGACTCGCGGCATGTGGCGAAGATCAGTTGGTGCGAATCTGGGACATTGAGACGCAGAAACGCGTTTTTGAAAAGAAGTTCCCTGAAGCCATGGGGGCCGTTTGTTGGAGTCCGGATGATCGCCTGATCGCAGTTCAAACCAATTTCGTGCAGCCAGCCTCGATTCACATTGTCGATGTCGAGAAGAACGAAGAAGTCGCGACGCTCAACAACGAGATTGACGGCCATCTGCGGTCGATCGAATTCAGTCCGGACGGCAAGTGGCTCGCGTCAGGCGGATACACTCCGAACACAAATCATTATGTCAATGTCTGGAACGCATCGAATTGGAAATTGCTCGACCGCAAATTGCTTCACCGCCAAGCCGTATACGCCGTTGCCTGGAGTTTGGACAGCAAACGCGTCGTTTCGGCGAGCGCAGATGGGAGCGTGAAAATCTGGGACATCGCGAGTGGCGACATCCAAATCATCTCCGGTGAAGGTCTCGGACGAATTTCGGTCGCCTGGGGGCCAAACGACAAGTACATTATTTCTGGAAGCCGTGACTTTTCCGCGACGATCTGGGATGCGAATGATGGCACGGTGATCGATGTTTTGCGCGGACACAAGTCGGTGGTCCAAGCCGTCGCGTGGAATGATGACGAGGCATTGATTGCAACAACAGGCAACGACGGTTATGTACGGCTCTGGGACATGTTACGCGCACCGCCTTTTCGATCATTAAAGCAAAACACGACAAGCGTCTGGCACAAAGGGGGCCACATCGCGTGGAGTCCCGATGGCAAACGAATCGCTGCGGCGAACAATCAACCGTTTACGATTTGGGATGCGAACAGTGGCGAGCCGCTTTTTTTGCATGTCGCACCAGACAATGACGTTGGCTATACACAGCTTGGCGAACGGCCCAGTTGGAGTTCGGATGGTCAGTTTCTCGTGTCGAGTTATCGCGGCCTTATCACGGTTTGGAATTCATCAGGAACGGAGCAGATTCGAACGATCGATCAGCAAGGTATGAACTCTGCCTCGTTTAGTCCTGTGGTTAGCGACAACCGACTTGCCCTGACATACAATCCGCCCGAAGGCACCAGTTCCATCTTTACGGTTGACATCATCAATGAGAGCACACGAATTGAAATCGCTCGCGATCTAGACAAAATCGAGCTTTTTTCCTGGAGTCCGGATGGGACGAGGATCTGCGTGAGTTCAGGAAAGTCGACCACCATAGTCGATTCGGCGACGGGAGACACGTTGGCTAAATCTGAATCAGACGTCTCGGTCGCATCGATCGGCTGGAGTCCTGATGGTGAGAAAATCGTTACAGGTAATCTTGACCACTCGGTGACGATCCGCGATGCGCAGACGATGCACCAGCTAAAGTTGTTGCGCGGTCATACATTTTCAGTCTGGTCCGTGGCTTGGAGTCCCGACGGAAAAAGAATTGCCACTGCCAGTGGCGACAAAACAGTAAGGCTGTGGAATCCCGTCACGGGAAAAACAACTCTCGTGCTCGATCATGACGACGAAGTGAAGTTCGTCGCCTGGAGCCCAGAAGGACATCGCCTCGCATCGATGAGCCAAGATGCCATTATGAAAGTTTGGGACGCCAACCGCGGATATTTTTTGGAAAGTCGTGCGAATAGAACGTCCGATTAGATCCGTCCAAGAGCATCTTTTTGTCACAATTCTGTGAGTTCTTACATCTACTTTTCGAGGGCAGTTTCGCAAACAACGCAACGCAAGCCTATACCCCACGAAGAGAGCGAACGATCGCGTCGCAAGGACAGGGGCTCTCAATCCCGTTTGGAATCGTCCCGAAACAACTTCCCGATTTAACGGCCCGGTGCAGGCCGTCCGGTGTCGCAAAACCGCAGGGCTCGCGCCGCACCGCTACCGATGGCGAGCCTCAAGGCGAGCGGTATAATTCGGGCTCGTGTTGCCACCATACGGCAACGCTGTGAAGTACTTTTTGTAGCCGAATTCGTGAGAATTCGGGCAGTTTTGGCAACATTTCGAAGTCTCACGACTTCAGCTAACTCGAATGACGCAATCCGAAGATCGATATCTGGCGCTGAAATCACTGATGATGCCGCGGGATACCAACCCGCACGGCACGATCTTTGGCGGCGTGCTGATGAGTTACATCGACCAGGCCGGGGCGATCGGCGCGCGGCACGAGATCCATCGCAACGGCTGGCCCGAACAACCGATTGTCACCGTGGCGATGGACAAGGTGGAATTTCATGAACCGGTCTTTGTCGGCGATGTGGTGAGCTTTTATACTGAGGCCACGCGTGTCGGCAGGACGTCGATCTGTATTCACGTGTCGGTCGAAACTGACCGGGATGAGAAAGCCGTCAAGTTGACCGAAGCCAGCGTGACGTTCGTCGCGGTGGAACAATCTGAAACAAGTCGCAAACCTGTCCCCATTCGAGGAGCGTAAACGGTGCGATTCAGTATGAACACAAACGGAGGCGAGGCTGTTTCCACGGGAGCCAAGGGCGGAAAGCAGTTGTCCGGATGCTGGATGATTGGATTCTTCGGAATTTTTTTCTTTGTGGGCATGGGCATGTGCGTGTTCATGACTATCCTGCCCGTGTACTGGACATTTCACGCTCGAAATTGGATAGAAGTGCCATGCAAGATCCTTAGCGCCGAAGTTGAGCGGCATTCGGATTCGGATGGCAGCGACACGTACAGCATCGAAGTCACCTATCGTTACACCGTCGACGGAACGGAACACATCGGCGATCACTACAACTTCGACTTCGGCTCATCAAGCGGCCGCTCAGGCAAGCAGAACGTCGTTGACGAACTTAATCGCAATCGAGACACGGTTTGTTACGTCGATCCGGACGACCCGTCACAGGCGATCTTGAATCGGAACATCCCCACGGTTGTTTGGTTCGGTTTCATTTCCGTTCCGTTCATTCTGGTCGGGGCCGGCGGCTTGTTGGCAATGTCCGGCGTTTTTAGTTCTGGCAAAGCGAATCCGAATTCGTATCAATGGGACACGGGGGACTCCATAAAAAGTGACTTTCGCGGCGATGACTCTTATGGTGGCGGCTCGTCGGTGGGAACCAGTTCCTATGACGATGATTGGCCGAGCGATGTTTCGTCCTCCGGCGAAGTGACGTTAAAGCCGGAAGGCTCGCCATTGGGCTCGTTCATCGGCTGCACTTTATTAGCCATTTTTTGGAATGGCATTGTCTCGGTATTCTTGTTTGGAATGTTCGAGGACCTCACGGACGGCAAGATCGAGTTTATGGACATTTTTCTTGTTCTCTTCATGACGCCGTTCGTGCTGGTCGGTGTAGCGTTGATTGTTGGGATTGGCTACACATTTATGGCGTTGTTCAACCCTCGGCCCACGTTGACCGTGAGTAATTCTGGAGTTGCGTTGGGTGACACTTTTCGCGTCCGCTGGAAGTTCACTGGCAACACGAACTCCATCCGGCAACTGAAGATCTTTCTGCACGGCCAGGAACAAGCCTCCTATACGCGTGGGACGAACACTTACACAGACAACGAGACGTTTGCCAAATTGATGCTCATCGACACGACCAATTTTGTGGACATCGCCACGGGGGACGCTGAGCTAACGATTCCCTCGGACACGATGCACTCCTTCAGCGCCAGCGACAATAAGATTATTTGGTCGCTGGAATTGTCGGGCGACATCGCCTGGTGGCCCGACGTCAACGCATCTTTTCCGTTCACGGTTTACTCGCATGAGAAATAGAAGATGAACAACCTCCGAATCAGCACGGCCGATAATCGCACGCAATTTGAACCCGGCGAGACAATTCCGATTGTGGCCGAGTGGAGTTTGGACGATCACGCAACCGAAATTGAGATTCGCCTGGTGTGGCACACCGAAGGCAAGGGCGACACCGACATGGATGTAGTGAACACGATTGACATCAAGAGCCCGGCATTGCGGGACACCTACCGCGACTCGATGCAATTGCCAACCAAGCCGTACAGTTTTTCTGGGAAACTGGTTTCGCTCCTCTGGGGGCTCGAATTGGTCGTGCTTCCCTCGGAAGAGTCCACTCGGCTTGGAATAACGATCGCGCCCGGAGGCAACGAAGTCGTACTCCACAAGCAGCTCATCGACGCGTGAAAGCCAAAGACAACCCATTTTCGGTGCAGCGAGTTTTACAGATTCGCTATCGATTTGACGAAGGCGGCTGGGACGATTTGCTGCGGCGTCTTGAGTCGCTTCGGTTTCGTGCCGCGATCGTTGGCCAACATGGATCGGGCAAGTCGACGCTGTTGGAGGATTTGCGCCCGCGGCTCGCGGAGCAAGGATTCACGTGCAAACCACTTTTGTTAAATGAGCGAACGCCTCGGTTTGAACGGCGGTTTCTGAACACTTTTTTGGCCGAGCTTGCCAGCCGTGACATCATCTTGTTCGACGGTGCCGAGCGAATGAGTTGGCTGCGATGGCGTCGCTTTATGGCGGCAAGTCGAAATGTGGCCGGACTGATCATCACGACACATCATCCAGGCCGGCTGCGAACTTTGATCACATGCCACACGACCGCCAATCTGTTGCACGAGATTGTGCGGGAACTCGTCCATGGTGAATCCGGCGAGTGGGAGGAAATCGCCGACCAGCTCTACAAAAAGCATCAAGGCAACTTGCGAGACGCGTTGCGGGAAATGTACGATTGGGTGGCGACCAACGAGCTTCCTCGACTTCGACCAACTCAATGAACCAACCAACCGACTTTCTAGTCATTCCGGACACCGACGAGATCGAGCAACTGAATCGGGTCCGTCCGATGTTCGAGCCCACATGGATTGGAACCAAAAAGGGAGTCGTTGTCAGCGGCACCGACGATTCGGGCCATTGGACCAATCCGCCGCGTCCGTCATAATCGTCTCCTATGAGCAACCATCGATTCGTTGGTATCACCGTCCTGCCCGAGTACATCCAAAGCGAGGGTGTCGAAGCTGTCTTGGACAATCTCGTTGAGCGCGCAGGAGTGACGGCCGTCGCAACATCACCCTACGTGATGGAAGAGGGCAATGAGAACACAGGTGGTCGCGAACCGCCGATCGACGCGGGCGCGGGTTCCGTTCGTTTGCTCGACCGCCCGCTGTGGGGCAAACGCGAATTGTGGGTGCTGACCGCGCCAAGCTTCGAGCCCGACAAGAGTCTCTATTCCGGGTTGAAATATCAGCCGACCGAACCAAGCGACTTGACGCGCGCCAGCGGACACGTGATCGATGATTTCATCGAAGCCGCCCATGCACGCAGCGTCAAAGTCTACTTCCAAGTGATGGCCGCAATTCCGCCTGGCTATCGCGTGCAATTTGGTGGCCCAAACGAGGACGACGCACCGCGTTTGCCCGACGGCCGCATTCCCAGCCGGCGTGTGGACAACAACGGCAGTCTCGCCAGCGAACACATCATCGCGTATCAAAAAGCCCTGACGCGCGATTTGTGCCAACGATATTCAAGCATCGACGGCATCCGCTTTGACTGGCCGGAATACCCACCCTATTTGCTGGACTCGGCATTCCTCGATTTCAGCGACCATGCGCGCGTCGCCGCCGAGCGACTAGGATTCGATTTCGATGCGATGAAACGTTCGGCTTTGCAATTGTACAAGCGATTGCACGGCGGATTGACTGACTACGATCTGTCCAAATGGATCAGTGCCCGATCGGATGTTCTGTTTTCGGAGAAGGCGGTCGCTTGGACCGAAGCCGATCGAGTCGGCATCGCGGATGTTTGCCGGTTTAAAGCGGCGTTGAGCGATGAGTTTCTGGGCATGCTTCGCACGACTTTGGACGAGGCCAGTGGCGGGAGTGTGACGTTGGCACCCAGCGCGTTTCCGCCGCCCTGGAACTATGCGTCGGGGATGGACTACGAGCGAGCGGCGAGACATGCTGACGAAATCAGTGTGAAACTCTACGGCATGCACTGGGCCATGATGTTGCGGTTTTATGGAGATCAGCTTCGCGACGCCAATCCAGGCATCTCAACACAGCCGTTAGCACGTGCCCTCGTTCGCCTGCTGGACATCGCCGATGGCGAAGGCTTGCCGGACTTGACCGACTATCGATATCCCGCCCCCCATGAACCGCATCCGGTCGGCGAGCAGGCACAGATTCGAAAAATCCAAGTGGCCCAGTTGCAGGCGGGTGAAACACCGATCCATGTTCTGGCACATGGCTACGGCCCGTTGGAAGATTTCCGTAGGCGAATTCATGTTGCTTGCCAAGCCAGCCAACACGGTTTTTGGGTCAATCGCTACGGTTATTTGTCCGACGAGAAGCTCGACGCCATCGGCAAGGCGTGCCGGTCGTCATAGAGCGATTGGCGACGCTTGTTCAGTCATCTTCACGGATCTTGACGGCGATCGGAAAATGATCGCTGAAGCCTTCGTCGTTGAACGACTTTGACGATGGACGGCTGAACCGGATCGGCGATCCTTTGTGCTTGCCCGATTGGACGGTCATTTCGGGCATCTTGATGATCTCGACGGAACCGTCACGGACTTCCAGCTTTGACGTTCTCAACAACAGCGGACGATTTGCGAGCATCTGGTCCAGCACGCCAGGCTGACCGTCGTAATAGTGCGTTCCAACTCCATCGCCCATCAGCGGCCACATCAAGTTGAGAAAGTAGGGTTTCCTGGATCGAAGCGATTTGACGCGACGATCGATCCGCTCGGCCAACGCGTATTCGATCAGCGAGCGATTCAGCGGCTCGTCATTAAAGTCGCCCATCGCCAGCACGGCTTGGCCTTTACCACAGATTTGCACAATCCGCTGATGAAAATACGCCAACGTTTCCCCCGCCATTGCGCGGTACGGTTCCGACGCTAGTTCGCCGCCGAGCCGTGAGGGCCAGTGATTGCCAAGCAGAATCAATTTGTTGCCCTTGGCTCGCGTCACAAAACTGGCTTGCAGAATGTCGCGCGTGGCGTTGCGACGCAAAATGAAATGATTGAACACTTCGTTTTCCACCGCGCGAAACGCGTTCTTGTCGTATAGGAAGGCAACGTCAACACCGCGGCCGTCCTGCGTGTCAGCGTGAACCACGTCATACGTTCGATTCGCCAACGCGGAAATAGAATTGGCCAGTTCACCGAGAACTTTCTTGCTCTCAACTTCACAGACGCCCAGGATATCCGGCCCGCTGCCACCGTTCATTTGCATGATAATGCGTGCAAGATTTTTCAGCTTTTTGTTCAGCACCGCCCGCGTCCAACCCTTCAGTTCCCCGCGCAGAGTTCGCTGGAGTTTTTCTGAGCGGTCGGGGTCGTTTGCTGTGGAGAATAGGTTTTCTACGTTCCAGAACGCGATGTAGTATTCGGTTGACATGTTGGATGTCCCGAGTTTGAGAGGGAATGCCCGCTTGGTGAAGTGCCTCATTGTAATGTGCCCGATCGCTGGACGAAACCAAGCTTGCTCACTTGAACAATTGCCCGCTGAATGCGAAACTGCTTGAACAACCGACACAGCACACAGCCTAAGATATTAAACGGGAGATTTCTGATGAAGTTTGGCATGAACTTACTACTTTGGTCCGGCGAAATATCCGACGATTTGCTACCAGTCTTGGAATCATTGAAAGGGATGGGCTACGACGGAGTTGAGGTGCCAATCTTCAACACCGATCTGGACTACGCAGCCTGGGGACAGCGTCTTGCGGACCTGGGCCTAGAGCGAACCGCCGTTACCGTGCGCACCGAGGAGGATAACCCGATCAGCCCCGACGCGGCGGTGCGTGCCAAGGGCGTCGATGCGACGAAGAAAGTGCTCGATTGCTGCCGGGCGCTGGGCGCGACGCATTTGGTTGGTCCTTATCACTCGGCGCTGGGCCTGTTCAGCGGCGCGGGACCAACGGACGACGAATGGAAATGGGGTGTCGATAGCATGCGTCCGGTCGCCGAACACGCGGGAGCGACCAACGTGACGCTGGGCGTCGAATGTTTGAATCGTTTCGAAACCTACCTGCTGACATGTCATGCCGACGCGGCACGATTCGTCAAGGAAGTCGATCACCCGAACTGCCGAATGATGTATGACACGTTTCACGCCAACATCGAAGAAAAGAGCGTTTCGCAAGCGATTCGCGGTTGCATCGACGTTTGTGTCCACATCCACATTTCGGAAAACGACCGCAGCACGCCAGGACAAGGCGACGTGAAGTGGGACGAAACCTTCGACACGCTGAAAGACGTCGGTTACGACGGTTGGCTGATGATCGAAGCGTTTGGACTCGCCTTACCAGAACTCGCCGCCGCAACGAAAATCTGGCGTCGCATGTACGAAAGCGAAGAACAACTGGCACGCGACGGACTGAAGTTTATGAAGGACGAATACGCCAAGCGTTGGGCGTAGTCGAACCGGGATTTTGAACTTGCGATTTCACCACTCCGTGGCTGAAAAACACGCAACCTCAAAAAGCGCGACCGAGGCGATGACGGACAGATCTGCTGACTCTCAACCCGAGCAAAATCCTGATCTCGGCTTGGACGGATTTGAACACCCGTCCGACGATGAAGGATTGTCGCTGGACGAGTTGAGTCAGGCTTATGTGAGCTTGCTTGACGAGGGCAGCGACCCGTATCAAACGCAACCTGATGCCGCGCCGGAAGCCAGCATTTCTGAAGCGACGGCGCAACTCGACGACGAATCGTTAGCCCTGGACGAACCGCAATCGCGCGACGTCACGCCGCTGAACATCCTGGAAGCCATGTTGTTCGTCGGCACTCCGGACAACTCTCCGCTGGAGACCAAGAAGATTGCTGCTCAGATGCGCGGAGTTCGACCACAGGAAGTCGAGCAAATGGTCACCGAACTCAACGAAGCGTACGACGCGGAAGGATGTCCATATCGAATCATCTCGGCGGGCCCTGGCTTTCAAATGGTGTTGCGGGATGAGTTCAGTTCGTTGCGCAATCGCTTTTACGGCAAGGTCAAGGACGCGAAGCTCTCACAGGCAGCGATCGACGTCCTTGCGATTGTGGCCTACAACCAACCCGTAACTCGCACCGAAATTGATGAGTTGCGAGGCAAGCCCAGCGGGGGATTGCTGAATCAACTGGTGCGCCGCCAATTGCTGCAAATCGAGCGATCCGAAGAAAAGCCCCGTATCGCAAACTATTTGACGACGACACGGTTTCTTCGATTATTCCATTTGGAAACGTTGGATGACCTGCCGCGCAGCCAGGATTTGGATCGACTGGTTTGATCACTGGACCAATTCACTAACGCGGATTATTCACCAACCCGACGCGCAAGCGAGGGGTCTTGGACGTCGCC
>CAYFJO010000173.1:0-21050 GCA_964343305.1 uncultured Pirellulaceae bacterium
GTCACCTTTGAGCCGATATTTCCAATTTGGGTTGAGCCTGAAACCGATCCAGGCTTGCAGCATTGTGATTGTAGGGTCGCAGTGACACGACGTGCCATCGGTCCGACACACCGGCTGCACGAGTCAGATTGATTCACGCTGCCTCCCGGACGCCGAATCTAGTCTTGGCGCGCAGTCAGGAGTGGCACAGCCCACGATTCCCGTTAGGCGCTCATGACAAAACGTCCGCAGTCACTAACGCGAATCGCCGAAAACAACCACGCATGTCCTGAGCGTCGAAACACTATCTCCGAAACTGCGTCGGCTTCATCGTCCGACGCAGGCTAGCCATTGCCGTTCGAAGCGTCGGTCGCGACCTCACGTGCGCATGCGCCTAAGGAGTTCGTCAGCCAGTCAGAAAACGAAGGCATCCGTTGCCGCCGCGTGTCAGGCAGGTGTGGGAATAGAATCTGCCCTCTCAATGTCTACTCTCGATCAACAACAACTCGTCGGCATAGGTTGGAAGTAGCAAATCTTCTCGATTTTTCAGGATGTAGCGGATCGCTGCGCGGTACTTGAATCCACCCTGCTTGCGGATGACGAAGTCGGGGTCGTCCGTCGGCGACTTGCCACGGAGCAACTCCATCAAGCGCTCCGGCCCAAGTCTCTTTGCGACCAGCGTCAATTCGTCAGGCGGGACCAATTCGGTGCAACCACAGGAATCACTCGTTCCAATGGCAAACAGCAGGTAATCTCGGTAGGGCGGCGCGATCGCCTCTATCTTCTCTCGCAATCGCTTGATCTCGCTCAATCGGTCGCCCCTGGTTGGGCTGGTGTTTTGCGAGGCTCGCTTTAGCGCAACGGTAAACCACCCCAAGCAATGGTCGCGGTCTTTTCGTTTTTTCCAGTAGTCGTCGAAGCTCGGGTGGCCGCCGCGGCCCTCGATGCCGTGAGAGTATCCCCCGCTGAACAGATAGAGGCGCACGATGGCCTTGGCAAATCCGCCGACCGTTTGCTCGCGAAACGATTCCGTTTTTCGCCGCTCGGCGGGGGCTAACTCCACGAAGAGAAACTTCGGCACGGGACTCAATTGGTGCTCTTGAAAAGTCTTGCCAGTGTCGTCGCGCATGGTGACGAACTTGGGCAGCCACTTTGGATCGCCTCGAAGGTACAAAGCCGACATCGCCAGCGTTCGTACCTTGGCGTCGTTGTGGTACAACAGCGGTAACCACTTTTCATCGGAAGTCGACTTGGCCAAACGCCGAAACGTCTCGTAGGCATCGTGTTCTTCGTCCGTGAACAATTCGCGAACCTGCCGGTGGATCGATCGATCATGAAGAACATAGTTGGTATTTAAGAATGGAATCTGACTGGCGGTTTTGCTGACCAACTCTCTCAGGTCATCATCCTCGTCTTTCCGTAGTGCAACAAGGTGAAGTGCTTGCCTCGGAAACGTCGAACCAGTTTTCGCTTTCTGTCTCTCCTCGGGATCGGGAACGAACAGTTTCTCCACGGGCTCTTTGTTGACGGTCTTCAAGTTGGGGAACGCTTTGCTGAGCTTTTGCAAAGGTGCTTTCGTTTTGCCCGCCGTCGCCCGTACGGCGTCGGCCTTCGTCTTGAGTTCGGACGGTCCAACAGCACTCAAGCTCGTGGTAATCACCAGAAGCATCACCGCAACCACAATACTGATTCGCGTCGTTTTCATCTAAAAACTCAAAAGCATGCAACTCAGCAATTCTAACCGTTGGACTCACCGAAACTCAAGACGAGCAATGCCGGACAATAGCGAGCGACGGCGATAAGATTGCCGTCAGAGACAGGAAGTGCAAATCAACGTCGGCTTCATCGTTCGAAGTGCCTTCGAAGTTTCACGCCGACGCACGTTGGCAACGTCCGTTCGAGCCTTCGGCCGATGTGACCGACGCTCGCAACGAGGTCGCCTCTGGTGGCCATCCTCGCCCTGCAGCGACTGGGCAGGACCTCGCGAAAATTCAAAATGGGTGCAACGGACAAGCCACATTGAGTCGGCAACAACTCGTAGCTGCATTTGCTAGAACGCGGACTATTCACGATTTGTCGGCGCTCTGGTGAGTGCGGCGGCGCGTTCCGGACAATGAGGAACTGGCGGTTTTCACTTTGCCGGTTTGTTATCGATCTGCCACAACACAACGGTCGAGTGGCTTCCGCCTGAGACGAGGTATTTTCCGTCGCGCCGCCAAGAAACGCTGTGGACCGGGCCGGTGTGGCCGGTGGCAATCGCGATTTGCGGATCGTCTTCGGCAGCGATGTCAAGAAATACAATCGCACCGTCGCTGCGCGGAACGGCGACAATGTTTTCCGTCGGAGAGAACGCGCAGCCGCAGTTCGGTGCGTGCCATTCGGATTCGTTTGCGGGCTTGGAAACCGGAATCAATCGTGTCAGTTCGCCAGTTGCCGTTTGCCAAACGTATAAACCGTCGCGGGCCACGGCGGCCACGTACTTGCCGTCGGGCGAAAAGGAAACGGAGTGAAATCCGTAGGATGCTTTTGTTCCTTCGGAAGTCGTCAGCACTCGCTTTCCGGACTTTGCGTTCCATAATCCAACGACGTTCAATGCATCCAAGGGACCAGGATCGGGGCGTCGGCGAAGCTGGTTTCGTGGTCGAGTGGCTATAGCCACCAGTTGGCCATCGGGCGACATGGTTAGTGCTCGTGAGTGGGCTTTGATTTGATGGAGTTGCTCGCCATCTCGAGCCCAGATCCAGGTCACGCCGCCACGACCGTGTGACGCAAACAGTCGTCCATCGCGGCTCGTGGCGACGCCGATGATTGGGCTCGCATGGCCTACCAATCGTTGGACCCGTTTGCCCGCAGCCACATCCCACACGTTCACCGAATTGTGATGAATTCCGCTTCCCGCCAGTAGCCTAGCTTCGCCGGGAAGAAAAGTCAGAAAGTTGGGTCCGGCACTGGTGTCGTAGACGAATTTGGATTTAATATCGTCGTCACGCAGGACGATTCGTTTCCAATCGTTCGCGCCGTTCCAGAGACTCACCACTCCTTTATAGTCAGCCGACGCGATCCACTGGCCGTCATCCGAAATCGCCACCGATTCGACCGGTCCGTGCGTCTCTCGGTCGGCTTGAAAGCGAATCTCCTTACCCGTCGCGAAGTCGTACAATCGAACGCGGCCCTCGAAGCCGCCGGCTGCCAACACGGTCTCGTCGGGCGAAAGCGCCAGCCGGTCGCAGCGCGGATTGGCGTTCAGAGGAAAGTTGCGCAGCTCTTTGCCCGACTGCACGTCGCGAACGCGCACAATTCCATCGGCCAACTCGGCCACGCGTCGCCCCATGCTTGCGAACACGGCAGCGGAAACTCGGTTCGGACCGGGTTCGTCCCACTGAATGATTTCCTTGCCAGTTCGAATGTTGAACATCGAACTGCTGCGGTGCCCGACCAACAAGACTTCATCGTTGTTTGGCGAAAACACCATTCCAAAAAACCGCTTGTCATCGATCGTGGCAAGCCTGTTGGCAATTCTTCCTTCGGCCGTCAATTCATAGAATCGAAAATGGTTACGACGCGCGATCACGGCAAGAGTTCTCGCATCATTCGTCAGCGCGACGTTGGGATAGCCCGCCACTTTGCTACGTTCCGCTAGTTTGTCGATGCGATCAATCTCCCGGCCCGTCCTGGTATCGACGATTGAAATCGTGTGTGCCAAATTCCCTAGCACTGCGAACTTCGCACGGCGACTGAGTGTCGAAGTCACGACCCATTCGGGATGCGTCCATCGTGCCATCTGTTTGCCGGAATCGATGTCGACGACATAAAAACCTTGGGTCGGCACGCCATTGACATGCGGCTCGGCGACGAGCACTCGGCGATCGCCATCAAATGTCGCCCGCGAGTAAAGCGGATGCGCAACTTCGCTCTTCAGCTCGCCACTTTCCGCATCAAACAATCGAAACTTTTGCCCACCTGCCGAAACCAGGCGCTCGTTCGTCGCAAACCACAACCGACCGATCATGCTCCCATGTCGATATCGCGTTGTGCCAATGTGTTTGACTTTCTTCACCGAGAACTTGCCCCGGAATTCGTCGCCGATCGTCCCATTCACATAAACGACACAAGATCCCAACAAACTCGCGATGAAAATCAACACATAGTGATTAAGCGAAGCACGGGACATAGCTTTCGTCCTGGATTGGTTCGTTGTCTGGACGCTGTGAAGACAATTCGACGTCCTGGCAATTAAACATGCCTAGGATTATACATTGGCAATTGTAACTTCGTTGGCATGCGTCGGCGCGTGGCTTTCGGATCATAGGAAGTTCTGCCCTTTTCGATCCCGCACGCCGGGGAAAGTCGGTCGATGTGACCGAAGCAGTTTGGAAAGTAAGGTTTCAGTCCACGGTCGCAACCGTTTCATGACCAATGACGGAAACTCATCATGGCCTCGCTCAAGAGGCTGTCTTGTCCTACAAGGAACTTGGGCCTTTGAAATGGTTCAGAGGCCAAAAGCAACTTTCCCAGGAGGACCATGATGAGATTCTACGATCAGCAACACGAATTCTATTGCGGCGTCGACCTGCATACCAAACGGATGTACCTTTATTGAGCCTGCCCCTGCCATCCGAGTGGCTAACTGAGCAACTCACCAGTTCGATGCAACGGCACGTCGAATGTGACCTTCCCTGCGGGTACATATTTGCGAATGGTCAAAGTCCGAAGGTCGTTGGAACATCTGGGCTATTTCTACCACGCTGTTGAGACGAATTTTCGCCAAGCCCCATGAACTGGTACAATTGTGGATAGTCTGCCAGACGACGATTGGTGGGGAACAGAACTTGCACTCGCTGATCGGCGTTCTCGCCGCGTGGCGGCTGGTTTGTATTCAAGTGATCGTATCCGTAACGGCCAATATGCCGGGTGACTTGCATGAACAAGGCATTTGTTCGCGAAGCGGAATTTGACGGCAATGCTTATTGTCCGCGATGTGGATCGCTCGGAACTTCCGTGAATAAGTCAACGCTTGATCGTCATGTACAGAGTCAGTCGCGACACCGAATGGGAGACTCGGGGTGGTTTTGCGACTTTGGCAGATGTGACGTGGTTTATTTCGATATGTTTGAGCGCTCTATTTCGGTCGACGAAATGACGTCAACGGTGTACCCAAAAGATGCTGCGGGGCCGATCTGCGCTTGCTTTGGTTTCACGTTCGAAGACATTGAAGCAGATGTGCGGGATGGGACGCCAATTCGCATTCGGGACCTACTTATAAAATCCGAATCCAGCGACGCTCAATGTCACACGCTGGCAGCCGACGGTAGATGTTGTATACGCGAGGTCCGGCGACATTATATGAGGCGAATTTCCGAATCAGACGAATGACGTTAGAATGCATGTTCTGCGACTGCCCACCTCTTGAAGCCTGTGTCAGTCGCGATCACATTCCATTTGGCGAGACCCACTTTTTGCTTCACGTTATACTAGGTGAGCAACTCGGATTGAGATTCTGCGGACGGTGTTATCGACAGCGGGATATTTCTATCATCCTCTGTGGGCAACGGACTTTGTTATAATTCGAAGTGCTGGCTTTCCGCGGCCACGATCAGGGGACGAATCGCAATTAGAAGGAATGACCTCATGCTCAATCATTGTCGCACGTATGCAGTTTGGATCTTGTTCTCAGGATCGTTGTCCGCGCCACTCTTAGCTCAGCCTGAAGTTCGTTATGACTCGCAACAAGGTGGAGTGAAACTTATTCAAAAATTGGACATTGGCGGGAGAGTCAAAAGTACGTTTGTCGTCACTGCCAAGGGGGCCAGAGATGTGACGCGCGCTCACGGCAGTGCGTCCGGTGTGCTCTTTCAAGCAACCGCCCGGCCGGACGATTCTCTGAGGTCATTGCCGGTTCGTTTGTCGTACGAGTTGAAAGGCGAGTATGATGCAGTGCTTCATGTGACAATTGGCGATCATAAGTTGACGTCCGATGCGCCGGCTTGGGTTTGGGCGGTAGCCGCCAGGTTTGCGAATCACGAAGCGACCGCCGCGATTACGATGACCGACAATCCCGAAACTCCCGCGGAGAAGATTTACGAACGTCGTTGGCGAACGAGTAACACCGGGCGGCTGGTCTGGGTACGATATCATCCGGAAGTTGACGATATGTTGGTTGGATTCTTCCTTGCCGCGTCGGACGCCATTGCAGGCGATGCGAAAAACATTCGAACCATCACCGACGGGCTCTCGAATTTCAAACAACTCGGTAGTTATTCGCTCGAGTTTGACCACGCCAAGAGCCGGCAGGCTGCGCGGACGTTGGACGGCATCATTAGCCTGAAAGCGAAGCCAGGCGACTACGTGATGCTCAACGATGTGAGTGAGCAGTTCGTCTTTTCAGCCGCCAACGGCAAACTGGGTATCAGCGGGTCTCCGCGCTATCATTTCGGCCGCAAGGATTCCCGCGGCGAGTTTTACGAAATTGAATCACTGACCGAGATCTGCCGTAAGAACCATCACCTGTTTGTGAAATCAAATCCGTTGATCTACAAGATCGTGGGTGATTTCAACAAGCATGTTGCGTTCTTCAACTACATCCGTGAAACCGAACGGCAGCAAATCGACACGCTTATCGCAAGGCTCCAACCCGTGTTGGATCGCATCCCAAAGATGACGACTCCAATCGCTATGCCACTTTCCGTGCGTTCACCATGAACTGCGATTCCTCGAAGCGATCTACATGCGACTGTGACATTGTACGCAATGGGCCGCCTCGGGCAAAAACTCCAATCGCTCCGGCGGAATGTCAAGGCCGCAACCAACACACTTCCCATACGTGCCGTCCTTGACTCGCACCAGCGCGGCATGTACGCGTCCCAATTGCGACTCAATGTTTCGACGACCGTGTTCCGACATCTGATGCTGTTGCAGCTCGTCCATGAATGTTAGACGACCGACTGCGTTGTCCATTTTCGGCCGACTGTCCGAATCCATTTCTTCAAGGCGTTGCGTCAGTTCTCGTTCGAGCTCAAGAAGCTCGGCTTTTGTGGCGGCCAAGGGGTCGTTGTCGGGCATAACTGCGAATCCAGCGAGCTGTAGTCAAACATTGTGTTGCGGAATTACTTTGCCTTCTGGACTTCGACACCGCTGTTATCGCCGCGACGCTTCATGTCCCAGGCTCTGAAGTTGCCGTCTTGGACCGCTTTGTTTTGCACGTCGATGTTTCGAAGGTAGTCGGATTGTTGGAGTTGTTTCTTTCCGCCAGCCGGTTTTTGTTCCATTTGCGGTTTGGCAGCCGCGTTCGGTTTCGGTGGCGTACCGTGGGTTTTCTGACCGCGATAGAAGGCGTATTTTCCGCCCTCGGCCCTGGCGAGAACGGTGGCTGTGCCATTGACGCCGTCGGCTTGAAAGACGCCTCGCAGGTCGGTGTGGCCTGAGAGGAAGAGGTCGTTGTGGGTGCCGACGACCTTGACCAGAACTTCGGGGATGTAGTTGCCGTCGGCAGTGAGGTCGCGGACGTTGACGCGCACGCTGCCCTCGGCGGGAGTCTCTTGGATTTCCAACTTGAGTGGCGTGATCAGGATGAGCCCGCTGGTGTAGAGGTTATCGCCGCGGCAGATGACCAGGTAAGCGCCCTCTTCTTTGATCGGAAGCTTCGCCTTTTTCATTTTGTCGGCGAAATCCTTGCCGTCACCAAGCGGGATGCTTAGCGAACTCTCGGGATCGATACCGGCGAGGTCGACGGCAGTGATGTTTCTGAGGTTCTTCTCGCGGAGATAGAGTTTCATCAGATCGACTTTGTAGATCTCGAGGGCGGCCTCTTTGATGTTGCGGTAGTCGAACTTGATCTCGACGTCCTCGCCGGGTTGCAACGTGGTGACTTCGCCCATGCTGATTTTTTTCTCTTTAAAATAGTCGATGGCGTTCGCGGCATCGGGGTAGAGCTGGCGAACTTTTTCATACCAGGTCATGGCGTCGGCCGGCTCACCCGTGGCGTGATAGATCTGGGCGGTAATATAGCGGGCGTAGTCACGGTCTTTGCTGTCGCCGTTGGCCACGCTGGTGGCGCTGGCGAGAGCCTCTTTGTAGTGACGCTGCCAGAAGTGGCCGAGGGCCGCCATGTATTCGAAGCTGGTCTTGAGTTCGCTATCGGCGTGGCGTTCGGCGCCGCGGGCGGCGTGCTCCACGACGTTCGGGTAGTCCTTAAGGGCGAAGTAAACGTTAGCCTCGGAGAAGGCAGCATCGTCGGCGAGCGGGTTCTTTGGATAAAGCGTGAGGAAGCGGTGCAGCAGGTCGCGGCTGTGCTGGAGCATCGCGATCTTCTCTGGCTCGTCGCGGTCACCAGGTTTCTCGTGGATCTCGGCATCCGCCTCGTCTGGTGTTGGCTGGCGCTCGCGCAGTCGCTTTTCGCGCGCGGCGATAGCTTTGGCCTCAGGTGCTTTTTGGAATAGTGATTGGCTGAGGGCAAAAAACGCAGTGGTGACGTCCGCACTGTCAGGGTATTCGAACCAGAGCTCTTCCTGGTAGCGGACCGATCCGAGGTATTGGCCTTGGTCTTCGAGGACAGCGCTGAGTTTGGAGTCGTTCAGGAAGCTGCTCTCGATGGCGGCCTGGAAGACGAGCCAGGCTCGTTCAAACTCGTCGATCTCGCGGTAGGCGCGGCCGACGGTGAGGGTCTTGTCAAACGGGATGACGAGTTCCGGGTGACGCTCGCGCAGGATCTCGAACATCTGCACGACACGCGCGGCGTCGAGTTCTTCGCGGCCGGTGTGAATCCACAAGAGCATGCGGGCGATGTCACGCTCGTATTTCTTGCGGTCGTCTTTGTTGGCGAACAGAGCGTCAAGGTTGTCCTGTGCCTCATCCATCTTGCCGTCTTTGAATCGTTTGGTGGCGAGTTCAAAGTGCTCAGCTCCGTTCATCTTGTAAGGATCTTTGCTCTTCTCGCCGGGTCGCAGGATCTCGATCTTGCTTTCTTTGCCGACGCGCATCCGGCCGCTATTGAAAGTGTCGCGAAGAATTCCCGGAAGCATGCGATACGTTCCTGGAATATGTGCAACGAGTTCGTAGCCGATGTTGCCGATGTGGCCAGGTGCGAAGTAGAGCCGGATGGTCGAGCCATCGATCTCGGATCGTTTGAAATTGCCAACGAGGGAGCCTTCGACGAGTAACGTGCCAGCCGGTAGGTGCCCTTCGTAAACGAGGTAGTCTTTTTGCAGGTGGGCGTGTGTGCCTTGGATATTGGCAGTTGTTCGGAAACGTTGTCCGATCTCGAGCGAGACGACGGGGGATGAGCTGTTCGATCTTAGCGGCACGTCACGGTAGCTGAGTTTGTCGTGGTAGTACCCGCGCCCTTGGACGCGTGGGTAATCGAAGCTGGCGGGATCTTTGAGGTCTGGGGAAAAACCGGAGAGCGTGGCTGCGTAGCGGACTTCGCCACCGCCGTCGATTTTGATGCGAACCTTGTTTTCGCCGGCGTTGATCTGGCCGGCTGGGATGGCGAACGTCTGCGTGTTCGTGAGTTCGGCGGACTTGATTGTCAGAACCGGTTTGTCGTTGACGACGAGGTTGATGTTGAAGTCGTCGCCGGGGCGTTCGCCGCGGTTGAAATATTCTGCCAAGGCAGCGACCGTCGGGCCGAGCGAGCTTTCGGATCGGAGTCTTGCCGTCTGGCCAAGCAGGTAGTTGGCGACCTTGGCCGTCGTGGCGGAATCGCGACGAAGTTTGGCATACGACCAGAGAGCGAGCGCGGTGGTGCTCGTGTCGTCCTTGAGAATTGCGTGGCGGGAATTCGATTTCCAGCGAGAGTTCTCGACGAGTTTGGTGTCGAGAATCTTGAGCAGATCTTCGGCGAAGGTCGGTCGATCCATGCGAATGAAGGCAGCAGCCATGTAGGCGAGTGCGGTCTCGCTGAGGCTCTGGCGATCGCGGTAAAGGCGGTTGGCAGCCGAGAAGTCGGCGCGGCCGGTGACCGACAGCGCGTGGATGAAGATCGCTTTGCTATCGGAGTCGTTCGTCTCGATTTTCGGGAAGGCAGCCGCGAAGAACTTCTCTGCCTTTTCAAAGGTGGCGTGGTGTACCGGGATGCCAGCTTGCTTGGCGAGCGCGAGTCCCCAATAGATCGTGGCGGAACCGGTGTGCGTGCTGTGGTTTGCGAGCCTGTTCCACGACCATGAGCCGTTTTTGAGCTGGGTCACGACGACGCCGGAAACGAGCGAGCGGACGCGCTCTGTGAGCAGGTGGATCTCTGCTGGAGAAGCACCGCGGTCGCGCGCGTAATCGAGGGCGCTAACTGCGGCCAGCAGCGTGCTTCCTGGAGTCTGCGGGTCTGGTGAGTAAATGCAACTCGAACCGAACATTGGGCTGCCACGCTCGAGGGCGAGGTCGATCAGTGCTTGCTCGATGGACGGGCTGATGGTGACGTGGAGCTTCCGGCCGGAGTATTTTTGTTCTTTCGCCAACGTGAGTGTTGCGCCCGCCTCGGTACTGGTGACGCCACCGGTGTGGGCGGCGTATTCGAGTCCCCACGGTCGGACGCGCAGATCCGTGTCCGAGCTGTCGCTGTGGTCGCCGGCCTTCGCCGCGACTTCGAGCTTGAGCGACTCGGTGAACGGAATCGTGTAGCCGTCGAAGACGAGTTCGGTGGTACTCTGCTTCTTGATCCCGATTGTCTTCTTGGTACTGAACGGCTGGGCCGCGCCGGAGATTTTCAGCGTGACGGTCGCGTCGCCCTCGAAGTCTGTAAGGTTGTGGACGGTGGCGAGCAGTTGCATGGTGTCGCCTTCCTGCAGCACATCGCGCGTCCGCAGTTCGACGAGGAAATCTTTGCGGGTGATGACTTTGGTGCTGGACTGGCCGACGAGAGTGTCCGTCGTGCAGCCTTTGGCGGCGATGTTCCACTGGCCGGCCGAATCGGGGAGTTGGACTATGGCTTGGGCTTTGCCGTCGTCGCCGGTGGTGATTGGAGAGAGCCAGACGGCGGATGCGCCTGCGATACTTGCGTCGCCGGCATTACGTTTGCTTCGCCCGAATACGCTCTGCGGCCTCGCGCCATAATATACACCACCAAGCTGTGCACCGCCGGAGACCGTCGTTGTGGATTGCCCGTTGAACAGGCGAAACGCGCCTGGCAGTCGGTTTAAATGCGGGACGCCACCTTCCATTTGGAAATTGAATTCCGCTTCTGATTCGTCAGTCTGGAAGGAGTCGTGGAGATTGCCAAAGTTGGAAACGGTCTGGCCAGCCTGTTGCGGCAGAGCGAGCTTCTGGAAACGGCCATTGTTGAAAATGCTCTCGTGGACGCTCTCGCAATTGAAGCTCAGGACGGAGTTGCGTGGGTTGAGGTTTAGCTCGATCTGGTTAATGGAGAGGATCTGTTCAAAGTCGTTGGCGACAATTGTGGCCTCGCTGCCGCCGACGCGCGTGCGTTTCGAGAAGGCGGTGTAGCTCCAGTCGCAGGTCGAGATGAGGCTGAACTCGGTGAAGCGACTCGCGCCTTTTTGGAAGAATGTCAGGATATTCGTCGTGCCGTCCGGAAAGCGGTCGAGCAGTGCCTGGTTGACGAGCGCAAGTGCAAGCTCGGCTTTCACAGGCTGGCCGAGCTGGTCGGTGACGGCGATATCGACGGTGGCATTTTCGCCGGGGGCGTAGGTTTCTTTGCTCGGCGTGATGGTGACCTTCAGTTCGCGCCGGATATTGAAGCGTTTCGACGCACCGCGCAGCACGCGCCCATCGATCAGTGCGACGCTGACCCTGAAGTTGGGGAAGTGTGCATGCTCGACGGGGATCTCTAGCTCGTTTTCGCCTTTCTTGATCGAGATGATCTCGTGGTGAAGGACTTCCTCGCCCTCGTAGGTGAGCAGGGCGAGCCCTTTGGCCACGCGCGAGTGCAAACGCAGCGGAATTTTCGAGCCAACGTCGTATGTGCTTTTCTCGGCAAAGAATCGCAGTTTCTGCATGTCTTCGTCATCGCTGACGCTAACCGTCGTTTGGCCAGTGACAGTCTGATCGAAACGGTCCTGACCGCTGGCTCGCAGCGTGTGGACGCCGCCTTTTTTGAGGTTCAAAATGGCCGTGCCCTTGCCGGTTTTCGGATCAGTGGTGACTTTGATTTCCTCGACGGTGACTTGCGCGGTCGGTTGCGGGTTGTAGGCGATCCACGGCACGGCTTCGAGCACAGGGTTCTGTTTTTGCACCTCGCTGCGCAAGACAGTGATGGTGAGATCTTTGCCGACCGGTTTGCCATCGGCGCCGACCGTAGCGACTTGGACTTCGAAAGCCTCGTTGGCCAGCGCCAGTGGCTGATCGGGTTTGAGGGCGATGTGGTAACCGAGTTTGGCCAGGTAGACGGCGTTGTTGGTGGAGATGTTTAACGCGGGAATGCTCGCGCCGAATTGCAACGGAGTGCCGGGAACGAAGCCGGCGGTGTCGAGGCTGATCTTGATCTTGCCTTCGGCGTCGGTCTTCTGGCTGAGCTTGCGGCCGTCGGGCAAACTGATCTCAACGAGCTTGTCCGCGGCAGGTGATCCCCAATAGTAAATGGCGCTGAGCGTGGCCTCGATTTTTTCGCCGCGGAAGTAAACCTGCTGCGGGAAATCGAAAGCGAGACGGACGCGGTCGAGCATGAACTGTTGGACAGCGAAGGTCCCCTGGTACGTGATCTCCTTCTTGTCCTTTGGGTGGGCGATGATGCTGTACGCGCCAAATGCGGCGGAGTTTGGAAGTTGGATTGCGGTGTCGAACGTGCCGAATTCTGACAGGGTCAGTTCAGACTCGCCCAACAGTCGGCCGGCGGGGTCGGTGATGCGCACAATGTATTCGCGTTTTTCCGGCACGATATAGCTGCCGTCCTTGACGTCGCGGATGATGCCGCGAACTGCAACTGCCTCGCCCTGCTGATAGGCGGACTTGTCGGTGTAGATGTATCCGCGCTGCGACAGGCCAGTGCTGAAACGAAGGTTGCCAATGTTGAGTAGATTGGTGGCGCTGCCGCTTGGACCTGTCGCAAGCACACGCAGGTCCTTAATGGTGGTCAGCTCTGGAAATCTTCCACGAAACACGCCGTCATCGCCGGTCTTGCCGGTGGCGATGATACTCGTGCCGTCGCTGAACAGGAGCTGGGTGTCCGCGGCCGGTTTATTCTTGAGCTGGTCCTCGACGTAGACGAGGGCTTCCTTCCGGCTACTCTTGAGGATCAAGTCGATGTCGGAACGAACGACGAGCGTGCTGGCGGACCAGTCGCCACCCTCGATCTTAACGACACGAATACCTGGCTTCTTACCCGGGAACGGGATCTCAATATCGCGGATTAGTTGAGTGTATTTTTTGTAGCCATCGAGTTTCACTTCCCATGTTTTCTGCGGCTCGATGAGGTCGATGTCGAGGTGGTCGATCCGGGCGAGCTTGTGGGTCTTGCGAAAGTAGGACTCGAGATTGAGCGGGTAGACGCTGACTTTGAGTCTCTCGATGTTCCGCGCGGTGACCGCAACTTTCGCGACCTCGTTGGTGCGGAACGTTCGCTCGGTGGCAACGCCAAGAGATTTTTGCGAGAGCATAACCACACGTGCCTTGGCCGGCTGCGCCCATGAGCCCCAGGTCAGGCGGCGGAATGTGGCAAGCCCGTCCTCGAGCTGGCCGAGTTGCTCGGATTGGAAGACGCCCGTGCGGTAGAGCGCGAGGGACGACTCCTCGGTGTTGGGGTACTTACTGATGAGGCGCGACCATTCATCGATCGCCTTTTCATACTCTTTCTCCGCAACATACATCTGCCCGAGCGTGAACATGATCTGCCGCGCGCGTTGGTCGAGCGGGTATTTGGTGAGGAACTGAGCAAAATGTTGTCGGGCTTTGACGTCCTCGCCGGCGGCAACTGCGTCGAGGCCAATTTGAAACTCTGCGTTGATGATTCCAGTCTGGGACGCAGCCCACTGCGCGCCGTCTGGGTAGCGATTGACGTAGGCTTGCCACTGCTTGATCGCCTCGTCATATTTCTTCTGGTTAAATAGCAGTTGCGCGATTTGGAAGAAGGACCGGCGCTGCAGTTTTTTGAGGTTCTCAGCCGGAGAGATGCCAGTCTTGGGATCGGGTGTCGTTGCTTTTTCGTCGGCGTTGAATTCGAAGTTTTTACCTTCGACGAAATCCCGATGCGCGGCGATCGCGTCGTCAGTGCGACCAAGCTTGACGAGCGTATTGGGCAAACTGCGGGCGAGCTTAACGGCCTGCTCATATGCCGGGTAGGTGGCGAGGAATTTTCTGGTCTCGGCGATCGAATTGGGTGGATCTTTGGCGTACGTTAGCACGCGTTGATAGGCGACGTCGGATTTGTCACGCGTGACCGTGCCACCGCGACCATCGTCGAACTCCATGACAACGTCCTTGAGGATCGGAAGAAAGGCGTCGACATTCTGGCGGGCGGCGTCGTTGTTGCCGTTGATGACCTGGGAGCTAATGAGAGCGAACCGCGCCTCGAGGCGGTGCTTGCCCGGTGCGACGGGATTCTGTTTGAGCTGGCCGCGCTGACGTGTGGAGCTGCCCACCGGACCAGTCCAGGTCGGGTCGAAGTCGTCGAGGTACTTTCGCAGGGCAGCGATCGCCTGCGGATGTTGTTTAAGGCGCTGAAACGTCAGAGCGGCTTTAAACTGAATGTCGTCATTGAGCTCACGTTTGATTTCAAGTGCGAGCACCTGTTGATAGAGAGCGAGCGCCTTGGCGTCATCGGCCGGAAGCGCGTCCAGCTCGTTCGGATCTGGGCGTCGGGCAAGCTTGTCAGCGAAATCGACCAGGACGTTCGCGATCAACTGTTTGCGATCAGGCGAGAAAATACGGTCTGCCTCTGCGGCAAGGATTGACTCGGCGGCCTTGTGATCTTTCAGTGCTATGAGTGCGCGGGCCATGAGGAAGCGCGCCTTGTATTTCCATTGAGAGTCTGGGTATTCTTTCAGGAATCCCTCGCAGGTGACGGCCGCGGCAGAATTTTTCCCAGACAGGTACAGGGCGACGGCTTTGAGGTAACTGGAGTAGTCGCCGGTCTTGGCTTTTTCCAGGTGGGTGATAGCAGTCTCAAACTGACGAGCTTGCAAGGCCTGTTCGGCGTCGTCGATCGGTGCAGCCTGGGCAGAAGAGAGGAGAAGTATTGCGCAGATGGCTGCGAGTCGGCTGGTGTTTTTCATCGTGTTCACGTGTTTTTCCTTCTCGTGTGAGATGCCCAAAGCCAGGATCTGTTTGAAATTCTGCTTGATAGGATATTGTAAGAAACTGCTGCGGTGGCAGCCAAGAGAGCCGTTCGATTCAGCTCGGTGTTTTAGAGTTTTACGTCACCTACCAACGATTCGTTCAAGGCAACGACGTCTAGAACGCCACCAATCACATTGTTCCGCGTTGTTCACTCTACGACCAACAAATCTTAGGGGGAAACTGATCGCCGCTTTGACATTGCTGTGCCGAAAGACGTTGGTAGCACATCGGGTAAGAAAGAAGCGGCTTCCCCAGATAGTCACCGTAGGTCTTGTTGTTTACATAGTAACGCTCAAGTGCCAGCGTTATCCGATCCTTCCCGATGTCCAATCGGACGAGGTGTCCCTCGTGCTGTTGCGTTTCGTCTTCCCGGCCGGCGGTGGAATGATTCCTTATTATGGTTGCATTGTAATTCATGACCATGTGGGCGCGCGTAACATCGTTGTAACGACACCAGTTGCGAGCACCTTGCGGAAGTCACCACAGTTGAACGCCATGAGAATCAACATTACTTGAAACAACTCCGTCGCGTGGGCGATCGCTACCAGATCAGAGTCCTTGAAGCCATTGCGGATTGGTGAAATCGACCGACACACCCAAACGTCGAATAGGGGCGAGTCAAAATGCCTTCAGTTCTTGACACACGGTCGACATTTTCCCGGAGTTGCCGACGTTTTCGGCCTCCTCAACTTGAAAACCCCATCTCGCTAATCAAAATCTCGAATACTCGTAAGAACTGAGGTAATTGGACGCCTCAAAAAGTATTCAATTTCACCTGTCGGGTTGCGCACAAGTGACGCGTCTGCGATCGGATGCGCTGGATCGTTCAGTGCGTCGGTCCGACACTCCGACGCAGGTTAGCGATTTCGGTTTGAAGCGTCGGTCGCGGACCCAAGACGGTCATTTCGGCAATGCGGCTTCGTGACCAGTTGTCGTCCTTGGTCACGAACGGACTTAGCCTTGACGACACATGCCACGCCCTCATGTGTCGCGAAGGGCGTAATCGCAGTGGGAGTTCGAGGCTAAGTTGATGTTGTCGTCGATTTGATTTCGCAACTGCAGCGGTCTCCGTCACCGAGGCGAGTTGCGAAAGACGCTTCGACGCATCGGGTTGTCCAACCTCGGCGAGTTGGCATTTGGCAAAACTGCAGTCGGTGTGATCGACCTAGGAACACTCGGGGCCTTGTCGATGTGATGACGCCGGTCGTTCGATGTCTCAACTGTGAACTGCTTTCGGTCTCGAAGACCGATTCCGAATAGCCCTACTTTTCATTCTTTATTCGTGATTGCGCGAACAGCCAAGTCAAGAAATCTGATTCCTTATCACATCGGTTGCTGCTGAATAGCGTCGTTCCATTGTCGGCCCCCTCAATCATCTTGCCGGACACACCGTGGTTGTCGCCATGCCAGATCGTGAACTTCATATTGCCGCCTAGTCGTTTCATTTCGTCAAACACTTTCTGGTCTTTCTCAATCGGGCAGGCGCCGTCTTTGTCGCCGTGAAATGCCCAGATTGGCAGATTCTTGATCTTCGCCGGATCGATGAATTCTTCCGTTCTCCTTAGACCGCTTCCGGCCGATGGCGCGGCTGCCGCGAAATAATTGGGGGCGAGCTGTATGAAGATATATGTTCCATGACCGCCCATCGAATGTCCCATGATATAGATGCGATCCATGTCGACCGACGGCAGAGTCTTGATGAGTGCTTTGATCTTTTCGAAATGGTTGGCATTCCATAGTTCAGCGGCCTGCGGCGCAACCACATAGCAAGGAAAGTCTCTTCGCCGTGGTTTCTCAGTCAACTGCCGGTTCCAGTCCTTCAGTTGCTTGTCGTTGTTCGTTCCCTTGCCGCCTGCGCCGTGCAGCGACACGATCAACGGATAGTTCTTATTCGAGTCAAATCCCAGCGGCTTCATCACTCGAACTGGCATTCCCCCGAACAACTGGCGTTCATAAAGAGCTTGCCAACGTTGCTGCGCATTCGCCGCGATCGGAGTACTCGTGATGCAAATAGTCACAACTGCGAAAAGCATCTGCATGTTTCGATTCACGATCTGTTTACTCCGTTTTACTGTACGTGAAGCAATCGACGCATCTACGAAGAGACATGCGTCACGGCGAGTCTTCGTTGAAGTGTCACTTTTGCAATTCCACATTGGGGTTCATTTGCGAGGACAGCGCCAACTATTCGCGTTTACGGTCCCGGCCAGTTCAGCAGAGTTTTTCCCAAGGCATCACTGAGGCGAAGTTCACGAATTGACGCTTTTCCCGTTCCTTTGCTGACGTCCAGCCTCAATTGCTGAATGGATTTTGACGTCGGCAATTCAATCGCTACGTCCTGCCAGTTGCCATCCGCTTTTACATCGAAGGCGATTCGAGTTCCTCGCGGAAGAGTCGTCTTGGCATCCGTGGTAAAGAAAAGTTCTCCGCCGTCGGCACTTCCACCATTGAGGCGAAAGGTTACTCGATATGGTCCGGCTGGTAGCCTGTTGCGACGCAGGTCCATCGCAATACCTGGATCGTCGCCCGTAAAGACCAGTCGCAACTCTCCGTCGACAACGCTGAGCTTCGTGTTCTTCCGCGCGCGAATAGGCTTGCTGTTTTTTTGGGGCGGCAACGAATCGAAATTGGTCCATTGCGGGTGGCGATGTACCGGTTTCGCCTGGGTTGCCGCAGCGTAGTCGTTCGGTTGACCGTGCAAAACGTCACGCGTCATGCGAGTCCACTGATCGACCATCGCTTTCAGACGCTCTGGTTCCTTGTCGGCAAGATTGTTCAGCTCCGTGCGATCTTCGGCGACGTTGTATAGCTCCCAGGCTTCGCGACGAAAGCTAACGGCCTTCCAATCCCCCTCTCGCAGTCCTCGGTCGGTGGAAAACAGCAGGTGGATCGGTTGATCGCGCCGGAGCGACTCACCTCGAAACACAGGAGACAAAGAGATTCCCGAAACAGGTCGTAGGTCTCGCTCCGGCCATTCGGTGGGGATCTTACTTCCGGTGACATCGGCGAGCGTCGGAAGAATGTCGATTAGGTGCGAGGGTTGATCGTTGATGCTGCCGGGTTTCGTTTTCAGGCCTGCTGGCCAATGGATTATTGCGGGCGTGGAAATGCCGCCTTCGAATTGATTTTGCTTGTAGTAGCGAAACGGCGTATTGCGTGCCCATGCCCAGCCCGTGGAATCCGCCAGCGAAATGTCGCCATTGGTCGGCTCAACATCCAACAACGGGCGCCGGCGATCGTACGGACAGGCTCCGTTGTCTGAAACGAACAAAATCAGCGTGTTCTCGAATTCATCGTGAGCCTTCAGGTCGTCAATCAGCCGTCCGACTTCCTGATCCACGCGATCGATCATTGCGGCCAGCGTTGTCATTCTGTTCGCTTCGTACTTCTGTCGCCACCGCTCCATGTCTTTCCACGCAGGAATGTGCTCTGGACGCGGACTGGGCTTCAGCGACTTCGGCAGCAACCCAATTTCCTTCTGCCGAGCAGCCCGCGTGGCACGGACAACATCCCAGCCTGCGTCATACCGTCCTTTGTACTTCGCGTAATCTTTCGGCAGTGCATGCAGCGGTGCATGCGGAGCATTAAAGGCAACGTACAGATACCACGGCTGTTTTTCTGCGCGGGCTTCGGACAGAAACTTCAACGCATAATCGACATCAGCCACGGTTGTGTAAAATCCACTGTCCGGAACCTGCCAGGGCTGCCCGTTCAGGCGAAACGTCTTGTCGCCCTTGAAGAAATTGCAAGCGCCGCTAAGGTGACCGAAGTAACGATGGAACCCGAAGTCAGTCGGCTCTTTTCGCAAATGCCACTTACCGGTCATCGCGGTGAAGTAGCCCGACTCTCGCAGTACTTCCGCGGAAGTTACAGCGCGACTCATCGAGCTATTACCGGCGGCGAGGCAGTACTGACCCGTCAGCAGAGATACTCGCGAAGAATGACATTTGGCCGTGTTATAAAACTGCGAAAACCGCAGCCCTTTCGACGCGAGTGCATCAAGCCTCGGTGTTTCAATTTCACTGCCATAACAGCCCAGATCTGAGTAACCCATGTCGTCGACCATGATCACGACAATGTTGGGACGATCCGCCGCATCGACTGACGTTGTCAGAAAACGTGCAAGGAGAATAAGGCTGAAAATCGACCGAAGGACCATGTTGATGGAAGTGTGACGGTTCATTGCTTCTTTTCTCGGCACGAGTGCAAGGATTATGACAGAGACCACTTTATCGATTATTGATCGATGGCTTTTGGTTTCAACCCAGCAAAGTCCCCATCGGAATTGACACCGGCCTCATTCGTTTGATGTTGTTCAATGTCTTCTTCTGCACGCAGCTATCGGGGACGCCGTTTGCGACCAGGTAGTTCGTAGGTCGGGCCAGGTGGTTCGTGATGAGCAGGAATCCCTTTGCGCATCTTCTTCTTTACTTCTGCATATTTCGAAACATTTGCTAAGTTGTGCCACTCCCACTTATCCTTCTCGTGGTCGTACAACTCCTCGGTCCCGTCGACGTAAACGATGTATCTGTACCGTTCGGATCGAATGCCGTAATTCTTGTAGCCAAAAACGGTCAGCGATGTCTTGTTCCATGCGGCCGACGGGTCGCGCATCAAGACGGTGAGGTCGTTTCCTTCAAGTTGTCCTTCAGGCGGCTTGCAGCCAGCCAGGGAGGCAAGCGTCGGATAGATGTCCAGCAGGTTCACTGGTTTGGCGCTGGTCGAACCTGGATTCGTCACTCCCGGCGCGACCCAGACTAGATTGACTCTCGTGGCCCTTTCCCAGAGCGAGTATTTCGTCCAACGCTCTTTCTCGCCAAGCTGATAACCATGGTCGCTCCACAACACGATGATGGTGTTGTCTGCGTACTTTGATTTTTCAAGCGCCCCGACAATCTGGCCAACCAGGTCATCCGTCATGGCCGTACACGCCAGGTAAGCCTGAATCGCGTGCTTCCATTGACCGGCGCCTCTGATCTTCTTAAGCCACGGATTGTGCGCCATCTTTGAATGGGCCCTGGGCACATCATCCAGATCATTTTCTCTGTAACCTTCTGGAAGCTCTATTTCATCCAGAGGGAACCTGTCGAAATACTTCTGCAGCGTGTAATTGGGAAGGTGCGGCTCAAAGATACCGGCGCCCAAAAAGAACGGTTCTTTAAGTTCACCGCCAAGCAGTTTTTTTTCTGCCCACTTCGCGGTTTTCCCATCGCAGGTATCCTCGATGGTGATGTCCGGATGGTATGGCCCCCAGTCGTTCGGTCTGCCCATGCTTTTTATGCCGCTCAAGGGCAGCGGTCTGGAAAACTTGAACTTCCAGGGCGGAAGATCCTGCGTCTTGCTCGGGTAGTACTCATCAAATCCTCGCCCTTTGACTTCGTTGTTGAAGTGATAGCCGTGAAAGAGCTTTCCGGCTCCGCAAACGTAGTAACCGTTCTGCTGAAAGAACTCCGGTAGAAGCACTGAGTTGTTCAGTATTGGATTATGGATGAGCGAACTTCGATTGATGTAGTTCCCCGACGTCGACGGCTTGATCCCGCTCATGATGGCAGACCTTGAAGGACCGCAAGCGGGAGCCGCGCAATGCGCATTCGTAAAGAGCACTCCTTTCGAAGCCAGACTGTCCATGTGAGGCGTCCGAGCCTGGGGATTGCCCTTCAGCATACCGTTCCAGTCATTCAGATCATCGATTGCGATGAACAACACGTTGGGCTGCTGTTTTGTCTGTTCGGCTCCGTGCGACGCCGTTGCGCAAAGCAACAGAATTGAAATGGCGACAATCTGTGATGGCATATCTGTATTCATCGTGATCTTAAATCTGGCTTGGGTGTGTAGTTGCCTTTTTGGTCTGCCTG
>CAYFJO010000174.1:0-21009 GCA_964343305.1 uncultured Pirellulaceae bacterium
ATTAGTGCGCGCCGCTCAGGTGATCGAAATGCGCGCGAATCCGCCGTCGGTCCCATACACGAATCTCAGGACTCGTTCGTCACGAAAAAGTTTTGCTCGACAGATTTCAAAAGCGTGGTAGCTTGAAAGATTCGTTCTTTTTTTCAGGAGTAACGACGATGCCATTCAAATTCACGCTGTGCTGGGTGCCCCGAAAGAGAAAAGGATATCGCGGTCGTTGGCGAAAGCGGTATCTCGGCAAGGACTACTACATGAAGACTAAGTGCACTGGCAAAACAACAGATCGGCCCGGATACCTAGCGGCACTTCGGGAGTGGGAACGACTGAAAGCCTACATCGATAGATTCGGCCCGAAACCATATAACGAACATGGTGTTTTGATTCCGGAACATCAGCAATCGACTACACAGCTAACGCAATCGATTTCAAATGATACTCATGTCGAATTTGGGAATCGCCTGAATATCCCCAATTTGATATCGAAGCCCACGGGGAAGCTGCGTTTCTTCAACGTGAATTGCAAGAAACGGCTTTTCCTCTTCTAGTGCGAAGTGAATCTCTTTCTTGACGTGCTTGGATTCAACGGATTGCGGCGAGATGAAGACGATGA
Source organism: uncultured Pirellulaceae bacterium (assembly GCA_964343305.1). Taxonomy (GTDB): domain Bacteria; phylum Planctomycetota; class Planctomycetia; order Pirellulales; family Pirellulaceae; genus CAYFJO01. The sequence goes on from CAYFJO010000174.1 coordinate 611, forward strand.
AATAGGCACAGCCTTCAAGAGCTTTTGCGATCTCGTCCGGCCACTCGTTACCTGGATCGATTCCCTCGTCGTACCAGATCCGATGCCCCACATCATGTAGTCGTTGGATTTCGGGATAGACCCAAGCCTTGTCTTGATGTGAATAACTGACAAAAACGAATGGCTCGTCCCCGTCATACGCCTTAAATGGCGGTTCGAATTGAATTTCATTCATCATTAGACCTACCGCACACTAACCATTCAAAACGAATTGGGCAACGAGATTCGCGATTACACCAAGAAGACTCAGTAAAACATCAATTGCAGTGATTTTCACCGTCCAGTCATGCTCACGCAGCCATTCCGTTGTCATAAATGGCGGTTGCCTGCCAGTTGATGGATCTGGGTCGACATTTGTTTCACTTTTTTCCAATCCGTGTCAAGACGGCGATGTCTGGCAATGTTCGCACCGCCAAATCATCCATCGATTTCCGTGCGTGGCGGCGGTCGATCGTCTGTGGTGCGTTGTCATTCACGGTGACAACCTGCTCAATCGACTTCGTCGAAGAGGTGAAGGCCTACCTATTTCTCATCTCGACGGGTTTTAGACTCATTTCGTGGCAACGATGCGAAAGTCTCGATCGGGAACGTGGTGCTGGGCGTGTTCGATTCGAATGGCACGGAAATCGAACCCGCCATGTTCGGCAAGCTGAAGCCGCAAAGTGTCAGGTGTGTATCCCCATCGATGACCGTAGGAAGGATCTTCGTGCTGCGGATCGCCATAAAAAACATGCATGTGGTAGCTCACGGAGTTTTTGTAGCGTCCCAGGAATGAGCGGCAAGCGATTTCGAGATTCGGGCACTCTAGAATCAGTTGACCGCCGTCACAGAGGATCGAATAGATTTGGCTTGCCAATTGATCGGCCTGCCATTTGTAGAAATGTTCCCACACGTGGATTCCTTCAACGGCCGCCCACTTTCGACTGGTAACCGAGAAAGGGAGTGGCGGAATCTCGGCAACCAAGTCTGCCGTCTCGTGACTATCGAGGTGGACCCATCCTTTGGTCCCTTTGCCACGTTGACCAATTCGCAATTTCGGGCCGGCTACTTCTGATTTCTGCATCATCATCTCATGTGTTTGCCAACACTCATTGCAAGACTTTGTTCGGTCAGGGTGTCGAATCTGATTCCGAGCCGCCTGAGTACCACAGGAAGCGCGAGTTGGTCACGTGGAGTTCCCGACACAATTTCGCGCCACCAAGCCAGATTGAAAGAATTCGTGGCCGGACTGTGACGACGAATGATAACGCCGCCCATCCACAAACCGTAGCCGGCCGGATGGCCTTCTTTTCGGTAGCGGGCAATTGCTTTCGAGATCTTGTTTGGGTCGCCGCGCCGAATACGAAGACAATGCTCAGCCTCTTCGTAAATACAGCCGCGCCTGGGATGTTTCACTAACGCCAGATCGGTTCGAAACTGTTCCAGGACACTGTTGAATGCCTTGGCCTCGACACGTCCGTCAATCCACACAGACAGATCACAATCCAGCACTTCGTGAGCCAAGACCTTATGGCGTTTGGCTTGCATCAATGGATCGCCCGTCGGCTTGACATATCGAATCTGCCAAACTTTTGAAGTGAGTCGTGGATTGTCTGTAAAACAAACATACCGAGCGCCCGGACAGGGTTCCGCCGGATCGATCAATTGATCATATCCGCCAAAAATAGCGGTATAGATCACCGACGACTCTCTGGATAAGAGCCGATCCATCGCCGCGAGGTAGTGGATATCGCGAAACGGCTCGGGGGTCAGATTGCAATCCAGCGCCTGTCGCATCGCATCGGCTAACTGTGCTGACGTGAAATCAACGGGCACAGTCGGAATATTGGGAAATCGAGACATCGCTGCTGGACAATTCGTTGAAACGGCTGGAATCCCCGCAGCAGCGGCATTCTCCAGTTTTATCTGAGGCTTACAATACTTGTTCAATTCGCTGTCGTACGGTCGCAGTCGCAGCGACAAGACAAGCGACGAGCCCTCTAGCACGTCAACCTCGGGCCCCATGACGAATCGTTTACCGATCATCTGGCATGCCTTCTGAATCCGCTCAAGTCCAGATTCAACGAATCGCGACAAGCCAGCGTAAACAACAGGCCCGTCAGGGTCCATCCAACTCTCACGCACCCCCGAATCGCTTTGATGTGGTACGAGGTGAACACCTACATGCGATGGTAACGCTTGGCGCATCACATCAAAACAAGCCTGACTCGTAGCGATGATGTCATCGAATCGAAGTGCGCTGTACTTTGACCGCCAATACTCAATTGGATCTGTTTTCAAGTTCTCAGCAAAAAAAGAATCAAGTGGGTCGAAAACGAGTCGATCGCAGCGACGACGAATTGTTTCAGCACAATAATCGTTCTTGATCGCAATCACAGTCCTTCGACGTGCCATTCCACGAACTTGTCCCGGTTCGATGAATTTGCAGCCGAGATGTTGAGCCAGAATCTCGCCACGCATTCTGACTCCACCATATTTTCGGTTTCCAATGACGGCTACATCTTTGGACATTTGTCTTGTCAAAGCCCTCTTCGAAGTAGCTTCATTGGTCCGCGTTCGAAAATGCGCGTACACGGATGTTGTATCGAGCCCCAGTTCTTCAAAGCCGATGACGTAATTCCGCAAGACATCTGCCTTGTGGACCGGGTACGGCACCCCATGGGGTCGCTGGAAACGATGCGTCCATCTCAGCCACGGACAGCAGAGCACATTCCCACCTGACCTGCGGACTTTCTCCATCACATACGACTCGCAGCCACCAAACCCTCGAAACTCAGGGTGAAATCCCACCCATTTGTCCCGACGGCACGAGAACAGTCCCATGCCTTGTTGCCAAATCACAAAGCATTCATTGTCTGGATCCCTGCCCCGTTCGTCGATTTCCCAAACCCCGCATGCTCCAGCACTCCACTGTGGTCGTTGATGAGTCGCCGCAAGGTCACCGGAATCGCTCAGCAACGGGCCAGTTAATAGATCCGCACAGGTCGGATTCGCCAAGTAATACTCCAACAGGCGTTGAACTGCGCCTGGTACCAACAACACGTGGCTGTCGAGGCACAGCACTGCTTCGCCCGTAGCCTGTCGAAAGACTTCGTTGCGGGCCTGAGCTGTGCCGATTGGTTTGGGAAACTCATGGTACTTTCCGTTGGGAACGCGGTTGCGGACCCACTCGCGCGTCATCCTTCCTCGTTGGGAAGCGGGGTTGTTGTCGATGACAAGGATTTCACAATCCCCCATGACCTCACGATGGTGATTCATTAGAGACGTCAAAGTAAAGTACACGCCATCGAAATCATCGAAGGTCGCGATGCCAATCGTTAGTCGAGGGTTATTCACGGTGTTCATGGAGTCTCTGTCGTCTTCGGAAAATACGGCGGGATGGTGGTCGTCGGATCGATAGGATCACCTTCCCTCTCGCGTTTTGGCGATTCTGACGGTCGGCATGCTCCCTGGCTTGTGCACAACAAATCGTCAAGCGCCAGGATGCCAGCAACTAAGAAAGTATCGCTCCATCGATGAACTTGTGACTCAGTGACGCCAAAACGATCGGCGACGCAACTTGCCGTTACGTCGCCTCGCAGCATCGCAAGAACGGAAGTCTGAACAGAAACATGTTGCGAACTCATTTGAGACTTCTCCAAAACATAAGAACAGTGAATTGATGCTCGTGTGGAAACAGCGCAAAGTAAGGCGATGACGCGAGATGCGAGTGAGTGGCAGTATGTTATAATCACATCGCATCGAGCTTGGAGCGGTTTCAGGCTAGACCAAAATACGAGATTTCTGATTGCTGAAAATAGGGCAAGGAGTCTCGGTATCTCACTGAATGGGACCTTTGCACATGCACCATCAATCCCTTACATTGCTCGCACCGATCTTGCTCGCGGCATTGTGGCCTGGACGCGTTGATGCCGATGACGCGTCAGACCCGGCGCGACCCAACATCATTTACATCATGGTGGACGATCTTGGGTACGGCGACCTCGGCTGTTACGGTCAAGAGGTGATCCAGACGCCAAACATCGACCAACTCGCGGCCGAGGGGATGAAGTTCACCGATCACTACGCGGGCCATACCGTTTGTCGGCCATCGCGGTTAGTTCTGTGGCTCGGTCAGCATGTTGGGCACACAGGGTTGACAGGAAACCGCTCGCGAAGCCTTACTTCGAAAGAGCAGACCGTTGCACGGCTGCTCAAGGGCGCAGGTTATGCGACCGGTGGAGTCGGCAAATGGGCGCTTGGCAATGTGAATCAACCATCTGAGATTGACAACGCTGGTCACCCCAACCGCAATGGTTTCGACTACTGGTACGGTTACATGAACCAAGGCAATGCTCACAATTATTATCCGACCTTCCTCTGGGAAAATGACAAGCAAGTCAAGTTGCCTGGCAACGAGATCGATCCAGCACCAGCGAGCCGGGGCCGTGTTTCGTCGAAGCGTGTCACCTACTCCCACGACTTATTGACCGCCGCCGCCTTTCGATTCATCGAACGAAACAAAGGCACGCCGTTCTTGCTGCACATGCACTGGACGATTCCACATGCCAATAACGAAAGTGGTCGATTGAAAGGTGACGGTATGGAAGTCCCCGACTACGGGATTTACGCCGACAAAGACTGGCCAACACCAGAAAAAGGTTTTGCCGCAATGATCACTCGGATGGATGCGGACGTGGGGCGACTGCTCAAACTGCTGAAGAAGCTGAATCTCGACGAGAAGACACTTGTTGTTTTCACATCCGACAACGGGCCACACAGCGAAGGGGGCCACAAGCACGAGTACTTCAATTCCAACGGCGCCCTCACTGGTTTCAAGCGTTCGATGCACGAAGGGGGAATTCGCGTGCCGATGATTGCACGCTGGCCCGATAAGATTGCCGCTGGCACCGTTTCAGATCATCCATCGGGATTCTACGACTTTTTGCCGACCGCCTGCGAATTGGCTGGTATAAAGCCACCCGAAAAGATCGACGGTATCTCGTATTTGCCAACACTTTTGGGACAAAACGATCAACAAAAGAAACACAAATACCTGTACTGCGCGAGCCAGGAGGGCGCGACTTCCGTTGGCGTAAGGTTTGGCAAGTGGAAACTCGTGAAATATCGTTCCAAGAAAACTGGTTCGCCAAATCCGCAGATTGAGCAGGATTCTTCCTGGCGACTGTACGATCTTTCAGAAGACATTGGCGAACAGAACAATTTGGCCAAAAAACGCCCTGACGTCGTCAAGCAGATCATCCATCTCCTCAAAAGAGACGGTCTGTTGTGACGTGGCCGCCAACTCCAGAACAGCAGCACGCGAGCATCCTGCGGTTGCATGGCTCGCACCTTTAGGCTGTTGGGGATCAGGCACTATGAACCAGACTTATAGTCCGCTGGCAGCAGCTCTTCCACGGAATCAACAATCAAATCCTCAACGGGCGGAGCAAGCCGGGTCGGTCGCGCATAGTAGATCATCGAACCGTCAGCTTCATATCCGCCTTCACGCAGGACTCGTCTGGATGCGATGTAGCACGGTACGTCGTTGGCATAGGCGGTGATCCAAAGTCGGCTGGCATCGAACTCGTCTTTCAGACGAATTGCATAATCCACGACGACTTCGCCACCGAGAAAAACAATGGCCAAATCATCACCAAACGTCCATGTCGCCACCGGGTAGGAAATCGACGCTGGCAGCTTCTCTCCGGCGTCCAGTCGATCAAGAAACTTGCGGGCGTGATACGCTGTCGCACGCCGCTGTTCTTTCGTCTTCGCTTCCCACTGCTCGCGAGTGGGAAGCTTGTCAAACGGCAAATCAATCTTCCGCAACTGGCAATGCGGATTCGGATCGATCGGTTTCAGGCCGGCCTTCAGCAGTCGAGCGACTTCATCTGCCAACGCTCGACCATGTTGCCTGGCGTGTTCGAGTTCACCGCGTGGTTTCGGGTTGGCATCCGCGCCGCAGCCGATCGTGATGAGTGCCACGGCGCCGGGATGGTCGTTCTCGATATAGTCCTGTGCAAAACCCGACCAGTCGCCGCTGATCTGATTGAAGCTGCCGGTCAGTGTGGTGCAATGGCAAGCGTAGTTCGCAACCACGGCTAGCAGCTTTCCCCCGGTCTCCCTGGCGACAAGAATCGGCAGGCTATGATCGACCGGACCATCCGGCTGCTCGCCGAAACCAGCCCACTTGCTGTTCCTCAGTACTCGTCGGTTCCCTGCAAACGAGACGGTTCCTTGGGACCATGCCAGATGTGCCGGTCGACGATTTGCGAGTGCATCAACGGCGACTTGCACCATCTTCTCGATCAGCTCGCCAGTGTATCTGTCGATCCGTTGCTGCTGATCATCCGGAATGTCCTCTCCAAAAAGGTACGGTGCCCAGTCGGTCAAACAAGGCGCCGTATGCGAATGGCTGACGGACACGGCAAGTCGTTCCGAGCGGATCTTTGCCGTCTCGTTCAACCGTTTCGCAACGGCGTCACGGATGGCGGGAGTCATGCCGCAATTTTCCACCGTGATTAGCACGGCCGGACCATCGCCTTCATCGCTGCCAATTGCCAGTGCCTTCGCCCAGATCTTCTGCGCAACTTTCTCCGATTCAGTGCGGCGATTTCCGTATCCAGTGAGACGAATTGGATAGTTCGGCGTGATATCTGTTTTTGCAGCGCCAGCGGGAACGACCGCATTAGCTGCACCGCACGGATTCAAAACCGACAAACAAGTGATCCAGCAGATCGCTAACGTCAAAGCTTGCATCCTGCACCTCCCGATGCCACAGCAGTCACATTTACACGCAACCATCATACCTCACACGCACCCGCAAGTCACCCACGCGACACTCGGATCGCCGGGCAGCAGTCAACATCGAACAATGGGATGCTTGCCTGCGCTGCCCGGAGTTCGAGCACCGCTACAAGCTCTGCATTGGGCACCTTATATTGCAGGCTGCGATCACCAGCGAATGACTCGTGTCTCACAAATGAAGGATTGCGATGAACACAGAACAATGCCCGATCGATTCAGGTCAAGGAATGAGTTTTTTTGAACGCTATCTGACCGTGTGGGTTGGTCTTTGTATTGCTGCTGGAATCATTTTGGGAAAGGCGGCTCCGAGCGTTGCCACGACGCTTGATGGCATGGCAATCTACGTCGATGAAGCGCCCGTAATTTCGATTCCAATCGCACTTTGCCTGTTCTTTATGATGTACCCAATCATGGTGAAGATTGACTTTGCGGACGTCCTCAAGGCGGGGCGAACATTGAAACCGGTTGGATTGACGTTGTTGCTGAACTGGGCAATCAAACCGTTCACAATGTATGCGATTGCAGCATTTTTTCTTGGCACTTTGTTTCTTGGTTTGATCGGTGCAGATGCCGTTGATCACGTTAAGATGCCTTTTGGACTCAATTTGGATGAAGGTGCCGAGTATGGCTCAGGACGCGTCGTTACCGTCGACGGTGTGAAAATGCTCGAAGTTCCGTTGTGGCGGAGCTACCTTGCAGGCTGCATCTTGTTGGGGATCGCACCGTGTACGGCGATGGTCCTCGTATGGGGATTTCTGGCACGCGGAAACGATGGCCACACATTGGTGATGGTCGCGATCAATTCATTAACAATGTTAGTGTTGTATGGTCTGTTGGGTGGGTTTTTGCTAGGTATCGGAAAACTGCCCGTACCTTGGCAAGCGCTGCTGCTATCGATCAGTATTTACGTGGCGCTGCCTCTAGCTGCGGGTTTCCTTTCACGTAAATGGCTGATTTCGGCAAAGGGGGAAACTTGGTTTCGTGAGAATTTTCTTCATTTTTTGACGCCGGTCACAATTACTGCCCTACTCGTCACACTCGTATTGCTTTTCTCTTTCAAAGGGGAAGTGATTCTCAACAACCCTTTCACAATTCTATGGATTGCGATTCCACTCTTCATTCAAACGGTGTTGATTTTTGGACTGGGTTACGTTGCTTCGAAAGTACTTGGCTTAACTTACGAGAGCGCAGCGCCGACTTCGATGATCGGCGCATCGAATCATTTCGAAGTTGCTATCGCCACTTCGACAATGCTGTATGGCTTGTCTTCCGGTGCGGCCCTCGCGACGGTCGTTGGCGTTCTGATTGAAGTTCCACTCATGCTGATGCTTGTCAAGTTTTGTCTTCGCACACAAGGCTGGTTTCCGCATGAGTCGACGATGGAGACTTGCGATGAATCACTCGCCGCGACCTCCAAGGAGTGTCTGCATGAGTGATTTATCGAAAACGCGATCGTTGTTCGTCTGCGTCGAAAATGGGCATGGTGAATCAGAACCATCGAGACGATGAAAGAATTCGGCGCCGTCGTCACCATGGGGTGCGGTGACGTGTACCCCTTCGTTCCAGCGAAAAAACACATCGACTGGCAAGTCCTCGGTCCACGGGACATGCCACCTGATGAGTTTCGCGAAGTCCGCAATCTGATAGTGCGAGATTTCGTTCGCGTGCCGAGCGCAGCGAGCATAGTGACCGTCAGTTCTGTTACGTCTTCTTGTTTTTTCGACTTTCGGGTGGGCGCTCCTTGTCTCGCTTCGTTAGTCGTCCAGCGTCAATTAAGGCACGACGTAAAACGAATTCCACCTGACCATTCACACTGCGCAGTTCGTCGTCTGCCCAGCGACGTAAGGCTTCATGCAGTTCCGGATCGATGCGCAACAGAAACGACTTACGATCAGCCAAGAATCACCTCATCCAATGGCTTGCTATTGATAGATAGTTCCCGTATTAACCACCGGTTGTGTATGGCGGTCACTGCACAAAACCACCAATAGGTTTGAGACCATGGCCGCCTTGCGTTCTTCGTCCAATTGGACAATCTCGTCCTTCGCCAGATGGTCAAGTGCCATCTGCACCATCCCTACAGCTCCTTCCACGATTTTCGTTCGGGCTGCGACGATTGCTTGGGCCTGTTGTCGTTGCAGCATCGCCGCAGCAATCTCCGCGGCGTACGCAAGGTGACTGATCCTGGCCTCAATCACTTCGACCCCCGCTTTGTCCAGCCGCTCCTGGATGTCGTGTTCTAGTTGTTCACACACAGCCGAGGCATTTCCTCGAAGGGAGACTTCGTCGTCATGGCTGTCATATGGATGCCGACTCGCCAAATTACGTAAGGCTGCTTCACTCTGGACAGCAACAAAGTCTTCGAAGTCGTCGACTTCAAAGAGCGCTTCCGCTGTGTTGATCACTCGCCAGACAACGACCGCCGAGATCTCGATAGGGTTGCCATCCCGATCGTTTACCTTGGACGGGCGTCCAATCGAACGGCTCTTATGCTGGATGATTTTTCCGGCGGCGTCTTTTACTTCAGGAGTTGTTGTGGAGCCAGTTTCAAAGTTACGCACACGAAGTGTGATTTTGCGTTTTGAGAAAAATGGATTTACCCAATAGAAACCTGTTTCAGTGACGGAACCTCTGTAGTCCCCGAACAGTAGGAACACGCGCGCATCATTGGGTGCAACAGCTTGAAAACCGAATAGCGTCACCAGTATGGTCAAACCGGCCAAAATGCCTACGAGTATTAGAAGGGCGCCAAAAACGGCGGAAGGACCCTCGATGTAGAGGCCACCAGCTACAAGCGCGATCGGAGCCAAAATGAGCAGCCCTACAACGACCAAGAGCGGAAACCAGCCAGATTGAGGTTCGTATGGTTTTTCTTTCATCAGCGCATGTCTCCCACGTTAAAGAGCCTACGTTGCTTTCAATATGATATCACTGTGGTATCTTCGCTTGGCGCTTTGAAATATTGAGTCCTTTATCTCGATTTCGTTGCCTGCTCCGAATTGGGCGAAATCGAGACGGCATGCTCACGGTGCTTCTGGCCGGCCTGAAAATCCGCGCCGCGCGCGGCCAGCCGTGACTTGGCCGTCTCGAACAGTTGGTCCACAGCCATGCGGTCGATGTGATTCCGCAGACAACGTAGGGCGACCAGACTATTTCGCGTGTCGGCGATTCCCCGGCTGGAAACCTCCTTTTTGATTCGCGACAGGCCGCCTGTCACGGCTCGCTGCCTGCCGCCCAAGCGCATCCGCGCCGAATCAACTCGGCAGTACCGGGCATTCGGATTGCTTTCTCATCATGGCCCAACGGTGTGTGGAAGACGTGCCCTTTGCCATACCGAAATGCAAAAGCCATTGGATGATCTTTGCCGGTCAACTTCGAGCGAGCGGTAGCCAGAAGTTCCACCGGCCGCTCGCCAACGAGACCAATGTAAAGCTCGTCGTCCGTCTGAAAGTCCTTCATTCCCCGCGTGATGGCATGTTCCGAGTCGGTAATCTTGACGGTAAACGCTCCGCGAGGATCGTGCGTGTTCTTGCCATCCCAGACCTTGCCCACAAGGTTGCGAAATTCGGGCCAGTCTCCGAACGCACCACAAGCAAAATGCAGAGCGACCAAGCCTCCACCCTGTTTGACGAATCTGGACAAGTTCGTTCGCACCCGCTGTTCTCGATCGAGCGGCTTGTCGTTCCTGAAGTGCAGGAAGACCACGTCGTAGTCAAAGATGTCCTCCGACACCAATAGATTGGGATCCTTGACGACCCGCACAGCGAACTGTTTGTCTTTCTCCAAAAGCTCGCAAATCGTCGGCGTGGTCTTCTTCCAATTATGGGCGGGATGATCAACTCCGGTAACCAGTAGAACTTGGATTGGTTTCACTTCTTCACCGAAAACCGTGGAAACCAGCGCTGTGGCCGCGGTCAGCGTTATCATGAACGTGCGCATGGCAAAAGTCTCCCACGCTACGCCAACAAACCACGGAGAAACTCGATGCTTTTTCGGATGTTCTCGTCGGCACCGTGACATTCCACGGACAACACACCATTCCAACCGGTTTCCTTCAAATAGCCGATGCAACGCTTGATGTTTTCGGCATTGACGCCGCCGCCGATCGGCACCTCGCTGCAGGCGATCCCCGTTTCCTCGCCTCGAGCTGCATCGGTCAGTTCCTGGCTGACGTCCTTGATGTGGGCGTGCGAAAGGTACTTGCGAAAGCGTCGCAAGTACTCCAGCGGGTCGTTACCGGAGATGAACGAGTTGCCTGTGTCAAAGTTGAACCGCAAGTGCTCCGAATCGAAATGGGTAAACAGCCTCTCCAGGAAATCGCCGTCGTTCGTGTAGGGCCCGTGGGTTTCGACGTTGATGATCACGTCATAGTCCTCGGCCCAAGAAAGGCACTGTTTGTAGTTTTCGCAGGTGATCCGGAACACGTCTTCGTCGGAATAGCCTGGGGGCTTTGCCGCACCGTCGGTGGTGTCGACGATGGGACAGCCGATTTCGGCGGCAAAACGGATGGCCTGTTGGACGTACTGCACTCCAAAGGTCGACCCGTCAGGCCCCATCATGGGGAACGCGCCGTCGATCTGCGAGACCTTCAACCCATTTTCGTCGAGGTAGCGCTTCAATGCCCGTGGATTCGATTGCAGCGAGACCGACGGATCATAGCCCAGCCCGTGAATGAAATACTGACCGTGGATCACTCCGAACTCGATATGCGACAGTCCGTGTTTGACGGCCGTTTCCACTGCTATTTGCAGATTACCGCTGAGCACTCGCCAGTTGTCAGTGTGCATTCCCAGTTCGATCATTTTCCGTCTCCGTGTCGAGATGGTCTTTCGGTCGCCTCTTTTCAACGTCTCAAACCGACGAGGCTCGAGAAAGCAGTTACGGTATCGCTAGCTGGAGTACTGGTGGATCAACACACACATCCCGTTTGGCCCCCGCTGCGGTGGGTTGGTTGGGTTTGGATCGCAGGCGGGCGGAATCAAATTAAAGTCAGTCTACTTTATCCATATTGGTCAGGTCTGGCAAGCGAGTGATGCCGTGGTCTGGTGCATTGATACCGGGTCGCAGATATCAGTGACGATTGGAGACCCGCAGAAGATTATTGCCCACCGTCTATACGTGCTGAGGCGCTGCGTTTCCCGCGTGCCGGGAGCCCCGAGAGCGGCTGGGCGGACTGCTGAATTACTACTACCGCGACGCTACATAACCGGTTGTACCCGCGTGGCAATCCAAGCAATGCTGCAACCGGTTTGCGCAAATCGCGAGTTCGGCCGGTGAAACATACTCATTCAACCGTCCTACCATCCAAATCGGGTCCATCGTCGGCCGAGTTATCATCGACTTCGTGGGGTTAAATCCAAACTGTAAAAGAGAAAGCTGTTCGTTCGAGTTTTTTGACTGCACGCCGCTCAATCTATCGCGAATGAAGCAACTCGCAAAAGCGGGTCGCGGACTCAACTCGTATGCAAGATAACGGATGCGCATCAAAGCGATGTATCCGTGAAACGCGGCTCTGTACACGAATTAACGATCGATATGCGACGAAATCAGGCGGTCGAAATCTACTTCGGCTCAGGCGTTTCGACTGCGATTTTGTGAGGCTCAAGTGTGCCGAAAGTGATTGGCTCAGGATCAAACTCGACCCATCCGGCAATCTTGTGCATTGGAATCGGTGGCACAATCTTGCGTACGCGTAAGCCTGCCTGGTGAATTGGAACGGCCATCCCGACGGTAACATTTTCGTATTTTCGCTTGTGCCGTTGGCTGGATGGACCGTCCTTATATTTCGTTAGGTAGTTCGTTTCGACCGTGGCGACAATGGTCGGATTCATACGCTTTATATTCAAGACTTGCAATGCAATCCGGTTGTCCTTTGTTTCAAACAGGTTCTGCGGTCTGGGAATTAACACCGCGAGTCTTCCCTGGTGGGGCACGGTGTAGAAATCGCCGAGTAATCGTGTCTCCATTGGTAGGTCCGATTTGGCGATCCGTTCTATAAGTAAAGCCGTTACCGTGATGCCCTCGTCGTCGTTCCTCCTTTTGTCAACACGTTTGACACGATAACAGTTTTCATACATCGGTATCGTGTGGCCAATTTCGATTGACGGATAGTGTACGTGCACGAGGTGATTTCCGTAGTCAACTAGGTCGGTCACGTGATACTTGCGGTTATACGAAATCGAGTATTGTGGTTCACCGCTATCTTTACTGGTGCGAACTGACAGACTGAATTGACGTGCAGATCCTCCCAGTGAAGGATCATCATCATCAAAATCATGTTCAGCATGCGTAAAACGCACGGTGTTAGGCGGCGACTGCTCAGTCGATTGCAGTTCGCAACTAACAACAATTACGGCCAGCAGCGCCAGTCTCAGTTCTACGTTTCCGTCGCTCAATTTGCTCATAATACCATCCATTGAACCGCCTGAACCACATCATTTAGTTTGTCCACTGGCATGCGAATGAAGACCGCGCCCTCCTCACCATAAGCCTGGTTGTTTTCAAGTCCCCAAACGCTGCATAAGTGGATGTATGTCAGGTTGCCAGTTCCATCTCGCTCGATATCAACCACAACATTTGCGTGATTTGCATTCATCATTTGGTCATCTATGTCTCTGCTTGGATCATGCTCCAGCTTGAGTTTTCGGGTGCCGTTAGAAAACACATTTCGGGTGAATACAATAACGTCTTCGCCCGCATCGAATCAAGTGGCAATCTCATTGGCAATTGCTACATCATCGTTGGGAATCTCACCCGGATCATCCCCCACTTCTATCCGGGCACTACTTTATGCGGGCTCGTTGGCAAGGACTCGCCAGACCTCGTGTGAAGAGCCCTGAATTATTTGCTCCCAACCACCATTGTGTAAATCTGCCCAAGCCCGTTCGAGCAACAGGGCCAAAACTTCTACCTTCCCGGTTGTTTGGTTGTAGTCGCCTGACACTTTTGCTCCGTCCATACCGCAACCAAAAATCTCGGTGAGGGTATAGGTAAACTCCTCATCAACCTCTCCGTCCCCATCGACGTTGTACACGTCGTCCAGCGAAACCGTTACCGTACCGTCTCCATTATCATTCAGAAGTTGATCGATAATCGTCTAATCCGCCTCGGCCACCGCAACTGCGGCGAGGAAATAGCAATCACCATAACTGCCTTGCTCGACATCGTTGTAGTGTATTCCTCGATTGGTGTTTCCAGCTTCAAACGAGTCAATCTCTCGATCATCTTCGTTGTGTTTGGCGTATAGGGTTACCCCGTTTTGATCGCCACTCGCCAATTTCGCCATGCCGCGCACGTCAATTTCATCAAGTTTCTTCTCGCCGGGATCTCCACTGTTGGCTCGAATATACGGACCACCACTTGTCGTTCGAATTCGTACACGGAACATTTCAAAGCCTTCAATTCCATCGCCGTCTGTTGCTTTAATCGAGAATTGCTTGGCAACTTCGCCTGACGCAAACTCATGCGTTTCCGTATCGTCGTTGAATTTATCTCCGTCTGAGTCGCTGGAAACGATAAGATCAGTAGGGCTCGCCGGTGCCGTGAATCCTTTGAACAGATCTTCCGCATCATTCCAGTTCACATTGTAAGTCACGTCTAGCGGTGTGGCGGGATCGGGATCGTGCGGATCATAAACAACGTTTTCCAGCAGACTGCCAACCGCGAGCAGATTATTCTTCTTCGATCCGTCGCGCTGGACTTGATTCAGAATCGGCTTGGTCCAATTCAAACCGTCGCGGCTTTCGGCATATCCAACTCTGGTGTTGGAAAAACCAGGCCCCGCGCTGATTAGCCAGATCTTGTATCTCATCCGCTCTGCGTCCCACACTGCTGCACAACGAATTTGCAGCAGACTTTCCCAGGGCCGATCGGGTTCAATCACCGCGCCTCTTTTGACGGGCGAATGCATTGTCCGCGTTAAATTCGACAGTTTTTCGACACCATGATTATCCAAAAGCAATTGCCGTTGGCCGGCCTTTATTTGAAAGGCGGGTCGATTGTCGGAGAGTAAGGCACAGCGTGGAACTCCGACGACGACGCACAATGCGAAGAGTGTAAATCGATTCACGATTGCATCATGCTAACTTGCGTAACACGTCAGCGTCTACGTGGCCGCGACGTATAGGTTATCATATTATCCCAACTGACGTTCTATACTCTCAAACCGCAAGTTTGGCGTCCCCTCAAATGATATCTCGACCCAGACGTTGGCATCGTTGCCATGGCATTGCCTGGCTGTTGATTCTCGCATCAGCTTCCCACTCGTGCGCCCACGGTGAGGAAGCTCCGGCGGAGTTCTCGGTTTGGTCCCAGTCATCGAAGTTCTCACCGCCAAGGATCGTTGTGCAGTTCGATCCCAAACAGGGGTCAGGCGTTGATTGGAAACTCGCGCAGGATCGTCCATGGTACGATCACTCGGACGCTGCGATGTTGGGAAATGCAGTTGAATTCTTGCGCGAGGCTGTCGAGCGTATGTGCGGACAGCGGTTGGACGTAGTCAACTCGACGGATTTGTCGCAAGGGATCGTCTTGACGACGTTGGCTGGTGCGACTGACGAGGTACGCAACGACGCAGCCGTGCTAACGGCACTCAAGAGCGATGGAGGCGACGATTACAATCATCGCGAGGCGTTTTTCATTCGCAGTGAACCAAAGCGGCTGTTGATCGTGGCCAACACGGTTGCCGGTTTGGTAGTAGCAGTGCCCGAATTGCTTGAAACTGTGGGCTACGAAGTTCTGGCGATGGGGCCGAATTGGGTGCACGTTCCGAGTGGACTGGACAGACAATTGGCGTTTTGCCTGCAACATGCGGGGCGGCCAACGTATTACATTCGCGGACTGGTTGCTACCAGCGGCCAAAGTTATGGCGTGGGGACAGTTCGTGATGCGAAGTTGCTCAGCCATCCCGACGATGAAACGGTGTTGGCCAGCTACCGCCGCTGGCAGATCGGGCGGCGGTTGAAGACGCAATCGATGCCGAGCTTTCCTGGACATGCCATGCAAGGTCATCACCGCGCGCTGATCGCACACATTCGCAAGACGGGTAACACCGATGGTTTTCTGGGCACAGTGAGACTTGGTGACGAATCGGACCGACCGGCTGCGTCAGACAAGAATCGCGGCTGGCTGTGGATCACACCAACGTCTACGGCCACAACCGGTCGCCCGCAGTTCGATGGCGTGTTCCGCAGCAATGGCAAAGAGTGGCTTTCGGCGAACATGGAAGAAGTGGGCCTGAATCTGGATCTGTCGGTGGCGGCGGTGCAAAACATTATTCTCGAACGATTCAAACAGCGATCCGAAGCATTCTTCGCCAAGTCGCCGGACGAGGTGTTTGTGTTTGGTACAGATCCGGAAGACGGTGGTGGCTACGCGCGGCTGGCCGAGTTGCTGAAGAAGCGGAATTGGTATCCCGAGTACTTGGCGAAAACCGGCGGGCGGTTTGGCCAACCGTATGTGCTCGACGGCTTCAAACGACTCAAGCAACCGCGCGAACTGTGGGATCCAAACGCGCCGAGCGACACGGTCTTCGGCTTCAACAACTGGTTGCTATGGGAATACGATCGCTGGCTGGAAACGTTGCCGGCCGACCGACGCAAGACGAGCACGGGCCGTGCCAAACGCGACGCTGTCCGCTGCAGCCTGTACAGCTACAACTATCACGACGTACCGCCGAACTTCAATCTAGACCCGCGGATTCGCGTGATGATCGCCAGCTATCCCAAGAATCGCGGCCGCGGCAAATGGAAAGCGTTCGCGACGCACACCGATCTGGCTCAGGCTCTCCGCCTGATGTTGCCGCGCGAACCGTCCGGCGATTACTGGATCATCAGCCTGTCGTATTGCAAGGACCGCTCGCTGGAAGGTCTAAAGCAGCCGTGGGACGCGTCGCCCGCGTTCCTCGCGCAACGGCAACGCGAACATTACGCGGCGGGCTTTCGCGCGTTGAGTTGCGAGACGGATTTCAACTTCGGCCGGTTGGGTTTGGGTTATTACTTGATGTCGCAGTTGCTGTGGAACGCGCGGTTGACGACGGACGACCTGAGTGCGATTCGCGACCGCTGGCTGCAACGCGCGTTCGGCGATGGCTGGCGATCGATGAAAGAGTATTACGATTACCTGTTGCCTGTGAATTATCCGGTGAATTCTCCGTACGCCTGGGCGCGAGCGATCCGATTGATCGAAGCGGCCGACAGACAAATCGATCCGACGAAACAACCAGCCGCGCAGCGCCGTTTGGACGATCTGAAACAGTATTGGTACTTCTATTACCTAGTCGACACGGGCCAGGACAAGTCGTCGTCGCTGGCCATGCGTGAGTTAATGTGGAAGGGGCAAATGTCCTACGCCAACGCGATGCACATGATCGCGCGTCGCATCTTCGAAACCAGGAATGCGGCCGAAGCGGCTGGCAAATTCAGCAATGGTCCGGCGCATTATACGGCTGCCGAAACTGCCGCGTGGTGGCAAGAGATTCTTGAACATTGGCCGTTGGTCACAGTCTCGCGATTCGCTGACGCCACCCTGGCCAATGGCAAACCGGCTCGCGAAGTTGATCAGAACGATCTCGTCGCCGTTGCAGAATTTGGTAAGGAAGCTTGCCGGCAAGCCTTACTTTACAACTCTGGCTATCAAGATCCACCGACGTTTCGCTGCGTGGCATCGCAAGCCGGTGAAGAGATTGGCTTCCAACTCTACTGGCCTGCTGACCCAACTGGCAAAGATCGTTACTACATCGCGCGTGATTTGCCCTGCGGTATCAGTGTCTGGAACAAGTGGACATCTGCCTGGGAGCAATTGGTCGATAAGGCGAAGTTCAAACAACCGTCGCGCAAAATCCAGTTGCCGGGCAATAAGCGGCGGCATCATTTGGTAACGGTGCGTTACAAAGCCCCGCGAGCCGGCACATACCGCTTCGAAATCGGCTACGGCGGCAACGCAGCGTATTTAACAGATCTGCGTTTCGATCGAACAACCGGCAAACACACCGGCGGTCTCTCACTCACCTTCGATGGCAACGCCGTTGGCACAACGCAGTCGCCCACGTACATCTACATTCCCAAGGGTACAAAGACGCTCGACCTGGAAGTTTGGGATTCGTACAACGCAAAGACAGTCACGCTCTACACATCACTGCCGCCGACACGAGGAAGCATCGCGCGCAAAGTGGACATCAGCGCCCGCCGCACGCATCGCATCCCACTATCGCCGGAAGAAGTCGGAACCATCGCCGCCATCCACGGCAACGGCTTTGCGTTCCCGTACCTTTATTCTGTCCCCATGCTCTGGTCCAAATCCCCGGGCCAACTGCTCGTCCCGCGCAAGATCGCCGAAGCAGATGGTTTAACAGCAAGGTAATTTGGGAAAACCGAACGCTTTTGTGTTTTTGTAATTTTGTAAACTACTTCATCAAATACACTTTCAATTCAAAACCAACATTGTCTCAATATCTGTTCACCAGATTCAAAATCCAGCGGGCATTAGCTCGTCCCGGTTCGAGTACGTTCCTTCTCTCCGACGGGAAGCTCCAAACCAACAAGGGTGCAGTGCCAAAGACCGTCACCCTGCAATCGCTCGTCAATGACAATTTCGAGTCCATTCCCGATAACAGTTTGGAAGAATCCACCGAATATCCGCTTGCTTTCGACGCTCGCGCAATTCCAACTCTTTCCGATGCTAATCAATACTGATTGACCTACCCGATGCCCGAAGGACATACGATTCACCGTATCGCTCGCGATCATCAAAAACGATTCGCCGGTGATTCATTGGAGGTATCATCTCCCCAAGGTCGGTTCCGCGCCGGTGCGAAGCGGTTGAACGGTCGCTTGCTGGACCGAGTTGAAGCTTACGGCAAACACCTGTTTTACTGGTGGGACGGTTCGCTCGTCTTGCACATTCACCTTGGTTTGTATGGCAAATTCCGCAACCATCGTTGCCCTCCACCTGACCCACGCGGTGCGGTGCGCCTGCGCGTAATCGGCAGGGATCATACTTTCGATTTGAATGGCCCTACCGCCTGCGATGTGATGACCTCCAAGAACCGCAACAAGATTGTCGCCCGCTTGGGACAGGATCCGCTCCGCAAAGATGCAGATCCGGAAATTGCCTGGCAACGAATCCATCGTAGCCGCGCCGCCATTGGTACACTTCTTCTGAATCAATCCGTAATTGCTGGCGTCGGCAATGTGTTCCGCGCCGACGTTTTGTACGCGCTCAAGATTCACCCAGAGCGGCCCGGCTTAACACTTGGGCGATCCGAATTCGATCGCCTATGGGAGACTCTTGAGCGGATGCTGAAGACGGGCGTCAAGTACAACCGCATTATTACAGCGGATCCCGCAGAAATCGGCAAAACACCAGGCCGAATGCGACGTGAAGAAAGACTGTTGGTTTATAAGAAGCAATCATGCCGCGAATGTGGACAGACGATCGACTCGTGGGATCTCGGTGCTCGCACGATCTACGCCTGTCAGAATTGTCAGACTTAGCGTGAGCGGTACCGTCTGTGTCGGAACGCACCGGCGTGCCAACCCGCTTCCGGCGGTCGCTCAGTTTCTTGTCAAGAAAACAGGATTCTCGGACGTTGGCAATGCTGTGCCGGCCAAGTGACACTACTGGGCGAACACCCCGCCGAAGTTAATGTGTCCCCACGAGCCCTTCGCTCGGTCGACAATGCGAATGCGGACTTGGCGACCAGTGTGCTTGCGCAGATCGACGGACAAGGCCTCGAACCGATTCGAATTGCTACCGGCCAGTCGCAGCAATTGTTTGCCAGACGCAGCGTCGACCAGGGCAACGTACGTTTTTTCTCGGTCAGAGCCGCCCGAGACACAGAAGATGTATCGCTTGGCCGTGAGGGTAATGGCTGGCGACTCAATGACGCCTGTCTGGGCGTCGTCCGGTGAGCCGGGCCGTCGGGCCGATTCTGCCGTGCCGATGAAACGGGCCGCTGGCGGCCAAAAGTCGCTTCGTGTCGAGGTGGTAAAGACTGGTGAAATATCGCCTTCAAGACGTTTCCAACCGGCGCGGGCGTCCGGATTGTCGAAGTCGAAGAGGCTCTTGCCTCGTACACGGCCGGGGCGAATCCACTGGTCTTTTGGCACCCAATCCAAACGGGCGATCTGAATGCCTTTGAGGCTCGGCAGCAGCGCGGCAATGTAATCTCGTTCGTCGTGCCGGATGATTTCCACTGCGGCGACCGGCAGGACACAGAGAAAGTACCGGTCGTCGTTGATGCCGAAGTCCAATGGATCCTTGGATCGGTAGACACTGGTTCGGGCGCTGCGGCCGTACCGCTGAGTGCGGAACAGATAGTACCACCCATGACGGTAGACGACGTGTGGGCATTCTGCCGAACCGGGGCTGGTTCCCGTCTGCCCGCCAAAGGCAACTCGTGTGGACTTGCTCCAGGTTCGCATGTCTTTGGATGTGCGACAGTAATCTGCGCCCTGTTTTCTTCCTCCGTCAGGGTTGAGACTGTACGCCGTGTAATAGCAGTACAGTGTTTCGCCGATCGGCAGAACCATGGCGTCGCGCGTGTTTGGAAAAACGCCCAGGTCTTCGGTGAA
>CAYFJO010000175.1:0-20961 GCA_964343305.1 uncultured Pirellulaceae bacterium
CATCGGTTTGACAACGGTCAACGGCCGTCATCAGCACAAAGTCACGGTCCGGCCTGATGGCACTGCCGAAACAGATTACGTCATGGGCCACACGCATAATGTCGCTCCGATGTTTGACATGGCCGGAAAATGGCGTTTTGAATTGGAAACCGACGAAGGTGACGAAGAGACCGTGGACGTCGAATTCACCGGGACACGGCGAAGTCCGCGGGCCGCGACCGACGACGACAAACAACTTGCGCTCAATCGCATTCAAATTTCTCAAATCGATTTCCGCTGCCAGTGGCCGTCCGATCTTCTCGACACTCAAAGTAATGGCCAAGTGGAAGCGACGATCTCCGTGGCCGGCGACGGCGAATCTCTGGAACTCAACGGCAGCATCGTCAATGGCAGCGGCGAAACGCTGTACACGCTGCACGCCGAGCAAACCGAGCGAACTGGCGACGGGGATCTCGTCAGCTATGAAATCGGCGGTCAACAAGGCATGATGCTGGCTCGTGTGCCAAAATATGGAAAACTGGGCTTTCTCGACCGTCGCGGCCTGCGAAAAAGCAAAGGGGTCAACGTTGGCAACGAGTGGACCTATCGAAGTTACATCGAAGGCGGGCGGCAGTCCCTGGCCACCGCGATTTGGACGTTTGAAGGCATTCGCGAAGGCGTTTTTCCGAACGACGATCTGCCGCTGGAAATGACGTTGAGCGTGTTTCGTACGTACAAGGGACAGGTCGACAAGCCAATCCACGGACATCTGGTCATTCGGCATCCGACCAAAAGGATCGAGAGCGTCGAATTCGGTTTCGACGCGCTCGAGTTCCAAACGCTGCACATGGTCATCCCGAGAAAGTTCCGCGCGGTCGACGAAAAAGGGGAGTTCTTTGACGCCGACTTGTATGAAGATCTGGTCGACGAGCAAGATGGCAACAAGATTCAAATTCGCGTCAAATGCGATGAGGCGGCCCAGTATTTTGGCATGGCCCAAGCCGACCTGTATATGCGGGCCAAGAACAGCTCCTTCGCACTCAACTTTGCCAAGGCCTATATCAGCATCTGGCTGCAGATGTTGATCGTGACTTCGCTGGGCGTGATGTTCAGTACGTTTTTGAGCACGGCCGTGACGCTGTTGGCTACGATCGCGTTTACCAGTTTGGGATTTGTTGTGGAGTTCGTACGCGGATTAGCTACCGGAGATGTTCATGGCGGTGGGCCCTTGGAGTCGCTCATTCGCATCATCACACAGAAAAACGTCATGATGGAGTTTGAACAGTCGTTCGGAACTCAACTGGTTGGGGCGGTCGATCACGTGCTGTTATTCTTCATGGATCGGGCAACGTACCTGGTTCCGCGATACGAAAACTTCAATACGTCCAACTACCTGGCATATGGATTCAATATCCAGGGCGATCTGCTGGCCATGCACTTCATGATTACGATGGGCTTTATCGTAGGGTTGACGGTCGTCTCTTATTTCTTCCTGAAGGCACGGGAAATCGCGGCATGAATGCACAAAACGCTTCCTTCAATCGCAAGATTGCGTACATCGCAACCATTGCAATTTTGTTGATTCCGTTGTCTTGGCTCAGCCAGCCAGCCACCAATCAAGCGGGCGCGAGCAGCCAGAAAAGTGGTGGAAAGCTGGCCCAGCTACGTGCCGAGCACAGTCTTGCGCAAGCGAACCTGGGCGAAATCGATCCGGCCAGTGAAACCATGAAATTGGCCACGTTGGGTTTGCAAGGCGTCGCCGTCCTCTGGCTGTGGGAGAAAGCCAACGAAGCAAAGAAAATGGAAGACTGGGACACGGCCAGCGCAACCATCAACCAAATCATTAAATTGCAGCCCAACTTTATCAAGGTGTGGGAGTTTCAGGCGCACAACCTTTCGTACAACATGTCGGTCGCATTCGACGACTACAAATACCGCTATCATTGGGTCAAGAAAGGAATCTACTTCCTCATCGAGGGAACGAAGTACAACAGCCGAGAACCCAAGATGCCCTGGTGGCTCGGATTCTTCACCGGCCAAAAGATCGGTCGTTCGGACGAACGCGTTCAATTTCGTGAAATGTATCGCAACGATGACGACTTCCACAAACTGCTGTATGACGAGAACCTCGACATCGACGCCGCGCGGGATCCCTACAACCGCGTCGACAATTGGCTGACCGCTCGCCAATGGTACCTGCGGTGTTACGAATTGATCGACGCGGGGGCCGTTTTTCGGGGCAAAGGTCCGTTGATCTATTATTCCGATGCCCCCATGTCTCGTGTGAACTTCGCACTTTCTCATGATGTGGAAAACAATCCTGGCGAAGGGGAAATCCCGCGCGAGAATTGGACGTTGGCCTCGCAGTCCTGGCAGGCGTTCGGAGACCGGCAAATTCGTACGACTTGGGGAACCTATGTACGGTTAAACAGCCTTCAAGAAGCCGAAGACCGTGTCGATACGCTCCAAGCGAAATTCGACAAAATGCTTGGAGATGTCCGCGTAAAACTGAAGAAGGAAATGATTGCTAGTTTTCCGAAAGACATTCGTGATGTGTTCGACAAACCGAAGGATGAGCGTGATGAAGGTGACGAGCATATCTTTAAAGAATGGACCGCCAGAATCCGATTCTCCAACAATGAAATCGCCAGTGCGGCGCCGAAAGATCTTCAACGGGAGGCCAGAAACCTCGCCGAAGAGTTGAATCGTGCCCAAGTGCATTTGCGGCGGACCGACGGTTATCGCACCACGATCAATTTTCCATTCTGGATGCAACGGTGTGAGGCGGAGCGAAGCCATCACGGAATCGAAGCCCGCAAGAACATGTATCGGGCGCATCAGCATTACCTGGCGACCAGGTTGGTGGCGTCCACAAAGATTGGTGAAGACGGCAAGATCGTCTACGAAACAAAGAAAGACGAAAACGGGCACACAGTCTACGAGCTGGATGAAGAGGGTAAACAAAAGCCGGACAAAAACGGGGAAAAAATTGCAGTCTATAAGCTAGGTGAAGACGGAAAGAAGATTGCGGAAATGGAGCCTGGTGCAAAGGAAACCTATGAAGCCGCCTGGGATCACTGGAACAAGTTGTTCAAAGAGTACGATCAGATGGAGTGCCGAACCGTCGCCGAAGAGATGGCGCCGCGAATCGTTGAGTATCGAGACATCTTGATGCAGCAGGACATGGATCTATCGATTGATTTTCCGTTGATGGGAATCTTGGACATCCGCAACGGTCAAGACAGATTGCCAACTTCCAGCGCGATCAAAGAGAACCACGAAAAGGAGCAGGCGGCAAAGAAAGAAGCCGCGGCGAAAGCAGAGGCCGAAGAAGTGAAAAAGGCAGAGTCAGGTGAAGATGCCAACTCAAAACCGGACGATGCAACAGATGAGTAGGACGGACTTATGTAGGCTCGTGCTCAGTGACCCAACCTACACTTCTCAAAGCCCGGCAAAATAATTTCTCACAGCAATGTCAATCACCTCGCGCGTCAGGACATTCGGCCGTTCGTGGAACTCGCAATAATTCTTCGCTTGTTCCAGCAGATCGCGAGCGTAGCAATATCGAAGCGGCCGCTGGGCCGACTTAAAGTGTTTTTCGATCAAATACTCAGTGGCATCCGCTGTCGCTTCAAATGTGAATTCCGGGGCAAGACGCTCGAATAGCAATCGAAACTCTTCTTCACGTGGGTCGGCCACTTCGATCTTGTAAGGAATTCGTCGCAAGAATGCTGAATCAACCAATTCCTTTGGCTCTAGATTTGTCGCAAAAACCAGCAATTGGTCGAACGGAAGTTTGACTTGCCGTCCCGAAGGCAGGCTGATGTAATCGAATCCTTTTTCCATCGGTACGATCCAACGATTGAGCAATTCGTTGACGCTGCATCGCTGGCGGCCCAAATCATCAATGACGAGCGCCCCGCAATTGCTTTTCAACTGCAACGGTGCTTCGGTGATGCCCGTCACCGGATTGTAAGTGACGTCGAGATGCTCCAGCATCAATTCGCCGCCGGCAATCACCGTGGGCCGGCGAATGCGGATCCAACGATGATCGAGTTTCGACTTGATCGCAAACTTGTCATCCTCGTTCAGCGGCAAGACCTCGTGATTCGTTGGGTCAAACAGCCGGACGATTTCTCGCCCAATCACAATCGCGCGAGGAATCCAAATCGCCTCGCTGACACAATCCATCACGCGTTCGCCGATGCTAGATTTGCCGTTGCCTGGCGGTCCGTACAAAAACAACCCACGGCCGGCATTGAGCGCTTGGCCGATCTGGCTGATCATTTCAAACGGCAGAATCATGTCGCTGTAGGCCGCCTTCAAATCGGCGAATCGTGGACGCGTTTTTCGAATGGACTGCAGTGTGATACTCTCCACATACTCTTCCACCGTCACAGGCGTGGCCCCAAAGTACGTGCATTGCTGGCTGATGCGTTTCGCCCGCTCAAATCCATCGTTGCTCAGCTCCCATTCGTAATCGTTCATCGCCGCGTCGCGCTTGGGCACGATCAACACCCGTTGTCGAAGGGAAATGAACAACTCGTGCAGCAAGCCAAACGGCAATTTCAACTGTTCGGCCAGGCGACGGCCGCTGGCCGAGCCAAGGTTCATAACGCATTTCAGGATCAACGACTCAACCAGATCCTGGTTCAAGTTTTCTTCGTCGAATTGTTTTGGTTCACTCGGCAGAAACGCGTGTTGCTCGGCAAGACTTTCCCGATCGTAGGACGGGCGATGGTCCGTGGCATTGATGTCGGACTGGACACGTGGGCGGGGCGCGGTGGGTGAATTGAAAATCTCCGCGCCCAAGCTTTGCTGGGCAGCCGGCGTTTGAGGTATGACTTCGCTCACGTTGGAATTCCTTCAAAAACGAAAGATGCGTGGTTCTCACAGAACTCTACGTTCCCGTTGCGTCCGCAGTTGTCGTTTTCGCTCTGGCCGCCGTATTCCGATTCCTTGTGCGGGCACAGCCGTTGCAACCGTCTTAACCGGCACGTGAATGTATCGCTAAATAAGCTACGCTGTGATATAAGGAAGTTGCCTGGTCAACGACGCCGACTATCCGCCAACCGCCGCTGAAGCACCGATTGCATGATTCACGTTCGCGAACTGACGAAACACTACGCAGATCTTCGCCGCGGCAAATTCGTCGCGCTGGATGGGATCAGCTTCGACGCACACGAAGGCCAGGTCTTCGGATTGCTGGGGCCCAATGGCGCGGGCAAAACAACTGCCCTGCGAATCTTGAGCACCGTGCTTCAGCCCACCAGCGGAACTGCCCAGATCAACGGTTTCGATGTCGAGACACAGCCAGCCGAGGTGCGCCACGAAATTGGTTTCGTGTCGAACAATACAGCGGTTTACGACCGCATGACCGCCTGGGAAATGGTCGAGTATTTCGGCCGTCTCTATGGCATGCCAGATGACGCCTTGCACCAGCGGATGCGGCTGATCTTCGAACGTTTGCAAATGGACAACATTCGTGACGTGACGGGGGCCAAGATGTCGACCGGCATGAAGCAAAAGGTCTCCATCGCTCGGGCAATCGTCCATGACCCTCCCGTGCTCGTCTTTGACGAAGCGACCGTTGGGTTGGATGTGTTGGTCGCGAGGGCGATGTTGCAAACCGTGGCGCAGCTTCGCGACCAGGGAAAATGTATCGTCTTTTCGACGCACATCATGCGCGAAGCGGAACGGCTGTGCGATCAAGTTGCGATTTTGTATCGCGGCCAGATGCTGGCCAACGGAACGTTAGAGCAGCTCCGCGAACAACATGAAGAAAACGACCTGGAAGAGCTGTTCTTTCAACTGATTTCTGACTATGACGCCACGCGACAGGAACAGGAAGCTGCGGTCTAACATGAAGTGGTCGAATGTCAAATTGATTTTTTCGCGCGAAGTTCGAGACCAGTTGCGCGATCGGCGATCGGTCTTTATGATCGCCGTGTTGCCGCTGCTGCTGTATCCGCTGTTGGGGATGAGCTTTGTTCAGGTGGCGCAGTTCCTGAAAGAACATCCGACTCGCGTCTGGATCATTGGAGCCGAGCGTTTGCCGGACGACCCGGCGCTGATCGAGGAAAAAAAGTTTAGTGCTGAGTTTTGTTCAGAGAGTGAGCACCGATTGATCGATCTAACGATCGACCACGATGAAGAATCGACGGAGCGGCGCGGTGAAGGCAATTGGGATGAGCGCAAACTTGCCAACTATGCCAAGAGCGCGATTTACAACGGCAAGTTCGATACGGTCGTATTTTTTCCTCCTGAATTCGCGGACAAGCTGGCGGAGTTTCGGGAGTCCTTGGAAAACCGGGACGTCGATCCGAGTGCGATACCAGTCGAAGCGAGCGTGCCACAACCGGTTGTGTTCGTTAACAAAGCCAGCGATAAGTCGCGCATAGCCCAGGTTCGCGTAAACGATATTCTGGCCCGCTGGCACGACGCAATCGTGCAACGAAATCTGGAAGCGAGTCACGTTCCCATCACCGCCACGCGTCCCTTCAAAGTTGTCGACTCGGATGTTGCCGAACCAACCAGCCGTCGCGCCGCGGTGTGGTCCAAGATTCTGCCATTCGTCGTTTTGATCTGGGCACTGACCGGTGCGTTCTACCCGGCGGTCGACCTTTGTGCGGGCGAAAAAGAACGAGGCACGTTGGAGACGCTGCTCAGCAGTCCCGCCCAACGTGTCGAAATTGTTTGGGGAAAATTGTTCACGATCATGACGTTTAGCGCGGTGACATCGCTCTTGAACATGGCGTGCATGGGTTTAACGGGGTGGTTTATCATCCAACAGTTTGACCAAGTCGGCGGAGTGCGGCCGCTGCCGATTAGTCCGCCGCCACTGGCATCGATGGGCTGGCTCGTTCTGGCGTTGATTCCGATTTCGGCTCTATTCAGCGCCTTGTCGCTGGCCGTGGCGTCGTTTGCAAAGAGCACCAAGGAAGGCCAATACTATTTGATGCCGTTGCTGTTGATCTCTTTGCCGCTGATGATGTTGCCGATGTTGCCCGCGGCTCAGCTTGATCTTGGCATGAGCATCATTCCCGTCACGGGCATGATGTTTTTGTTGAGGATGTTGATCGAGGGCCAATACACCGACGCGCTGCGGTTTTGTGTACCGGTGTTGGGCGTGACACTGGTGTGTTGCTGGTTGGCGATACGTTGGGCCGTCAGTCAATTTCAAAACGAATCGGTCTTGTTCCGCGAAAACGAACGATGGGACATCGGCCTTTGGGTCCGGCACGTGGTTCGGGATCGAGCCGACACGCCACGGTTTCACGACGCCATTATGTGCGGAGTCTTGTTGCTGATGATCCGATTCTTCGCGGGAATGATGCCTGCACCAGAGGGATTTGTTGGGTTTGCCACCTCGACCCTCACACTGCAAATCGCGATGATTCTGACTCCCGCGTTATTGATGACCATCATCCTCGGCCGCAAACCAGCAAAGACACTGTCGCTGCGAATGCCGAAACTCAGCGTGATCCCGGCGGCGATTCTGCTGGCCGTCGCCTTGCATCCCTGTTCTTCGTTGATCGCCCATGCCGTGCGGACGATTTATCCATTTACCGAGTCCGCCCGCGAGCAATTGACGGCCATGACCGCGATGTTGTCTCAAGAAAATGTGTTCGCAGTCTTGGCAGTCATGGCGGTGACACCGGCCATTTGCGAAGAACTTGCGTTCCGCGGATTTATCCTGTCGGGCTTGCGAGATGGCGCCAGCAAATGGACCGCGATTGTGATCAGCAGCCTGTTCTTCGGCATGGTCCACATGATTTTGCAGCAGTCTATCCCCGCGTTCATCGTCGGGCTGGTCATTGGTTATATCGTGATTCAATCAGGCAGCATCCTGACTGGAATTTTATTTCACGCCACCTACAACTCACTGGCCTTGCTGCCCTTGTTCATGACACCGGAAGTCTTCAGCTATGTCTACCAAGGCACGAGTGATTCGCTTATGTATCACTGGCAACTGATGGCGATTGGCGGGATGCTTGGCATTGGGTTATTGTGGTGGTTCAATCGATTGCCAGTCGAAAAAAAACGGGATGACCGTTGTGACACGGCCTTTGATCCGGCCTCGGTGGGTGCGGCCACGAAATAACGCTGGCCGGTTGAGCCATGAACAATCCAGCGTCGCCAATCACGTTAAAAGCTCGCTACCTGTTTCCCATCGACGGCGATCCCATTCCCGATGGCGAAGTCACCATTCGGGGCGACACGATCGAAGCCGTTGGCCAGAATCTTTCCAATGATGCGCGAGACCTGGGCAACGTCGCTCTTTTACCCGGACTCGTCAACGCCCACACACATTTGGAATTCAGCGATGTCGAAGTGCCGCTGGGCGAAGCGGGAATGTTGCTTCCGGATTGGATTCGATTGGTCGTGGACAAGCGGCGCAGGCAACTCCGAGAAGCCAGCGATTATGCCGCCGCCAGGCGAGAAGCCGTCGAGGCGGGTCTGCAAGAAGCTCAACTGAGCGGCACGGTTGCGTTAGGCGAAATCGCAACGCTAGGCTGGCCCGAAGACGCCTTCGACGACACAACAATCGACGCGACGATCTTTTTCGAAATGATCGGCCGTTCTTCGGAGCAAACCGATCCGCTGCTGCATCAAGCGTACGACCATTTTTCGTTAGGGAAAAGTGCCGCCACACCGTTCCGCGCGGGTCTCAGCCCCCATGCCCCGTATTCGATTCACGCTGAGCTGGTCGCACGCTCGGCCCTGCTGTCCCACCAACATCAAATTCCGCTGACCATGCATTTGGCCGAGTCGATCGAGGAGTTGGAGTTGTTGGATTCGTCCAGCGGGCCGCTGCGAGAGATGCTGGAAGACTTCGAAGCCTGGGATCCGGCCGCCGTGCCGCGCGGAATCCGTCCGTTGGATTACTTGCAAATGCTGGAGTTAGCTCACCGGGTGCTCGTTGTACACGGCAACTTTCTCGCGGAGGACGAGATCCAATACCTTGGCAGTCAGCGTGATCATATGTCGGTCGTCTATTGCCCCCGTACACATGCCTACTTTCAACACGGAGAATACCCGCTACGAAAGCTGCTCGATGCGGGGGTCGCCATCGCGCTGGGCACGGACTCGCGCGCCTCCAATCCCGACCTCAATCTGTTCGCCGAGATGCGGGCGGTCGCGCAATCGTTTTCCTACGTACCGCTGCGAATGATCCTCGAAATGGGCACGATTGCGGGCGCCCGGGCGCTCGGCTTAGACAACGAGTATGGCAGTCTGACGCCGGGCAAGCGCGCACGATTGACATGTGTGCCACTGCCGGATTCGTCGATCGATGATCCCCACGAGTTGCTGTTGGATGCCGATCCGGCATGCGTCAAGCCACTCGTGATTGAACCATGACATCGCTGGCGACCAGATCAAAGACTTTCCAAACGCCGCCATCCGCACTGTAAACTTTCACCTGGTTGTCTTCAAAAAACCAGACGGCTTGAAAGTCGCCGCAAATAAATCGACGGCCACAAAAATACCCACCCTGGATGAGCATGGATTCGTGTGGTTCGATTGGATCGCCCACGCCCATTTCTCGAAAAGCCTCATAGACCAACTGCCGCACGCGAAGGGTCGTTTGATGGTGCATCAGGTCCGTTTGCCGCTAATTAGAGTTTTGAAACGTGTAAGTGACGCAGGCCGTCTCGGTAATGTATTCCATCGGCCCGATTTGTCTGGCACATTTGCCGCGTCAGGGCGAACCGGCCATCTCTACGCGTCGCCTAGAATTGATACAACCGGTACATTCGTTAAACGTGTGACCGGTGCACTCCGTGGGGTCGTTACTTGACGGAAGACTCGCGGAACACGACGTGAGAATTCTGAGCGCCGAGTACCGGGTGCGGAGTACCGCTGCTGGGCGGCTGAGTCGTCCGCAACGACGAGATTGAGCGTTTGATGAAGTTACTCGCTGCTCCCTCGCATTGCTGCCGCGTCGCTTAGCACTTGGTTCATCCGGCCGACCAGTTTGTGCGGATCGGTTAGGTATCCATCTAACAGCATGCAACCTTCGAACAGATGCTCGCAAGCAGTTTCGACGAAGGGCTCTTTAGCGTTGGCCGACGTCAACTCCGCAAGCTGCTGGATCAGAGAATGCTTGGCATTGAGTTCCAAGACTCGCTTTGGCAATTCCTCGGTCTTGTTCATCATCCGCATCATTTTCTCCATGTGGCCCGAAAGCTGGTTGTCGTCGCCGACCAAACAAGCGGGCGAATCGACCAATCGCTCGCTTGAGCGGACATCGACGATGCGGTCACCAAGTATCTCCTTAAACCGATCAATGACAGGCTGAATGTCGGACTTCTCACCTTTGGCGTCTTTTTCTGAATCGGCCGAGTCTTCGTCTTTTTGCTTTTCACCCAGATTCAGATCGTCTGGTTTGACGTGATCTGCTGAAACGAGATCTTTGTCCTTGTATTTGCCCAGGGAACTCAACACAAACTCATCGGCCATGTCGTACAGATACAATACCTCAACGCCGTTCTTGCGGAACAACTCCAAGCGCGGGTCGCGGTCGAGTGCGTCGCGGCTGGGACCTGTCAGGTAGTAAATCGCGGCTTGGCCTGCGGGCATGTTGTCGACATATTGCGCCAGGCTGACGATGTCGTCGTCGGAGTCTTGTCGCGAACTGGCAAAGCGGAACAACTCCTGGAGTTTCTCGCGATTGGCAAAGTCGCCATAGCCTTCCTTCAGGACCCGATGATAGGTCTGCCAGAACGTTTTGTACTCGTCCGGATCCTCTTCTGCCAATTTCAAGAATCGGTCTAGCAATTGGCGAGTTAAGATGTCGCGCATCTTGGTGATGACGCGGTTCTGCTGCAGCGTTTCTCGCGAGACGTTCAGGGGGACGTCCTCAGACTCCACGACACCTTTGACAAACCGAAGATACTTCGGCAGGCAAGCCTTGTTCTCGCCATCGATCAACACTCGCTGGACATAAAGCTGCAAACTAACTTCGCCCTCGCCAAAGCCCATGATTTCGGGACTGCTTTTGGGGACAAACAACAGAGCGGAGAACTGGAGTGCGCCGTCAAGTGAATGATGAAGCCGCAACAGAGGCTCCTGATAGTCGTGGCTAATCAGCTTGTAAAACTCGTCGTATTGCTCCTGCTTGATTTGGTGCGGTGGTTCTCGCCAGAGTGCCGAAGTCTGATTGACTCGTTCGCCGTTCACCAGAATCGGAAACGACACAAAATTCGAATAACGCGTGATGACCTGTTTGATCTGTTCTTCATCGGCGAAATCGGCGTCATCCTTCTTCAGGTGAATCTCGATTTTGGTACCGCGATCAACATCGTCCGCCAGGGAGTCGACGGTGTAGCAGCCCGCACCATCGCTTGTCCAGACGACCGCTTGCACATCCTTGTTGGCAGACCGCGTGGTCAAGACGACTTTCTCCGCCGCCATGAACACGGAATAAAAACCGACACCAAACTTGCCGATCAAATTCACGTCGGATTCTTTGCCGCTGGAATCTTTTTTTAGTTGCTCCAAGAAGGCCGCAGCACCGCTGTGCGCGATCGTGCCGATGTTGGCGTCGACCTCTTCCTCGGTCATGCCAATCCCCGTGTCGGAAATCACAAGCAGGCGATCGTCCTTCTTCGTTTCGATTCGAATCTCCAGCGGTTGGTCCGAGCCATAGATCTCCGTTCCAGCGACTTGTTGGAATCGAACCTTCTCCAACGCGTCGGATGCATTGGAAATCAGTTCGCGAACAAAGACATCTTTCGACGTATAAATCGAGTGGATCAGAATATCCAAGAGCTGTTTAATCTCAGCTTTGAATTCGTGCGTCCGAGTTTCTTTCGTTTCCGCTTCAACCATCTCGCTGACTCCCCTAACTGAATCAATTGTCTTCGAATACTGACGATGACACTCCCGGTACGCCGGCTGGCGCGACGGAGTGCAATTGAACCGAGCCTAGATTCTCCTGAAATGGACTCAGATTGAAAAGGCTACTGATGGCAACTTGCTTGTGACAAGCAACAGTTTCCAATAGCATTGATGTAGATGAGCAGCACAATCAACAACAGCGTGTTTTTGATAGTCGCGAACGTGGCAATCGGATACGCGGCACCATCAGGCGGCCAGCCAACCGTGCCGGAGTTGATCTCATCTTTTTCGGACGCCGACCGTGAGGCTGCGGCGTTGATCGCTGACAAGATCTCGCAGCGGGGTAGCTCTGCGACAGGGCACCTTGTCAGCGCGTTGGAGAGTCGAGACCCGATAATTCGACGGGGTGTGTTTCTCACTTTGCAGCAACTCGGTGCAAAAGCCAAAAAGGCAGTACCCGCGTTAACGCGACTCACCACATCGACCGACTCGCTGAACCGACGCGGGGCGATCTACGCGTTGGGCGCCATGGGCAATGCCGCGAAGCCCGCGATTGCGAATTTGATCGAGGCCCTGGCTCACGAGGACTTTCACACTCAATACGCGGCTTGCCGTGCACTGGGCAACCTCGGAGAAATCGCCGAGCCAGCGATTCCGATACTCATCCAGTTGACACAGACAGGCTTAACTTCCGTTCGACGTCACGCGGCCGCCGCGCTGGGAGGTGTAGGCCCTGCGATTGGTGACGATGGCCTGCAAGCTCTGGTCGATGCGCTGGCCGATCGAAGTCAGGCGGTCCGTGAACAAGCAGTCATTGCGATGGGACGGTTGCCTGAGATTGCCAAGGCGACCGTTCCAAAGATTGAGCAATTACTGAGGACCGGAAAACTCAAGGCCCGGCCGCTGGCCATCCGTTCGATTTGGCAATTGACCGGCGACACGGACCGTGCAGTTGCGATGCTGGTCGACGAGTTGCACGATGTGCAAACGCAACTCATGGCCTGCATGATTCTGGAGGAGATGGGTTATGACGCCAAAGGGGCAACCGAGGCGTTGCTAGAGATGACGGAGTCCGAGGACCCGGACTGTCGCATCAAATCCATGCAGGCATTGGTTCGCATCGCGCCGAATCGAGCGTCAGTCCGCGAGGCGCTGCGACGCTTACGCAAAGATGCCGATGAATACGTACGCGAAGTGTCGGCAAAGATAACGCTGCCTGTTTCGCAATAACAGGCTCTGATCGAATTTGCCCTCAAGCCGAAATTCGTGAAAATAGTGACAGGCGAGTTTTTCTTCATTAATGATTTGATTGAGGAATCCGTTCATGCACAACGTCTTGCTTTTGGGTGCCGGAAAAATTGGGCGGATGATCGCCAAGTTCTTGGTCGATGCGGGCGACTATGACGTGGTCGTTGCCGATTTCGAGCGGGCCGCGCTAGATCGCATTCAAAAGCAAACCAAAGTCAAAACACGGCAGATCGATGCGACAGACGCCAAGCAACTGAAGAAAGCATTGAAGGGGCGCCACAGTGTCGTCTCCGCGCTCAGTTTTTGTTTCAATCCGCTGATTGCCCAGACGGCGGCCGATTGCGGTGCGAATTATTTTGACTTGACCGAAGACGTGGAAACGACCCGCAAGGTGCGCAAGGTCGCCGAGCAGGCGACGGATTCGATTGTCATGCCGCAGTGTGGACTCGCACCAGGATTCATTTCGATCGTCGCCAGTTATCTGACGGAGATGTTCGATTCCCTCGACACCGTGCGAATGCGGGTCGGGGCGTTGCCTCAGTTTCCCTCAAACGTGTTGAAGTACAATTTGACATGGTCTACCGACGGCTTGATCAACGAATATTGCAATCCCTGCGAGGCGATTCACAACAGACATCGGCTCGAAGTGCTGCCGCTGGAAGGACTGGAACATTTTTCGCTCGACGGAGTGCATTACGAAGCGTTCAACACGTCGGGCGGGCTGGGCACGCTTTGCGAGACACTGGATGAACAGGTGCGCGAACTGAATTACAAAACAATCCGCTATCAGGGACATCGCGACTTGATGGCGTTCTTGGTCAACGACCTGAAGTTGAACGAGCGGCGGGAGATGCTCAAGGACATCCTCGAGTCGACGATTCCGGTGACGTTTCAGGATGTGGTCGTCATCTTTTGTGCTGTCACCGGTATGCGAAACGGCCAGCTTGTCCAGATCAACGACGCACGCAAGATCTACTCTGAATTGATCAACGGCGAGTCGTGGAGCGCGATTCAGATCACCACGGCGGCGGATATTTGTGCGGCGTTGGATTTGTGCGTGGCCGGCGAGTTGCCCGAGAGTGGATTCGTCCGGCAAGAGGAAATCGATTACGACAAGTTCCTGAGCAACCGATTTGGAAAATACTACGACACGGAGAGTGCCACGCGTTTTAGCAAAACGACGAGTGCCGATTTTGGAGCCGAAGACGATGGATAACGTTCAACAAGTTCTTGCGCGATTGGGCGTACACGACACGCCGGCTGCAATCTCTCGTGGATCGGAATGGTCGGCAGGCGTGGGCGACACGCACACCAAACATTCGCCGATTGACGGATCGCAACTCGTTCAGATGTCTTTCGCGGCTGCGTCGCAAGTCGACTCGGTCGTCGAAACCGCGATAACGGCTTTTCAACCGTGGCGGACAGTCCCTGCGCCACGTCGCGGCGAGTTTGTTCGCCAAATTGGCAACAAGCTTCGGCAGCACAAAGAAGATCTGGCAAAGCTGGTGACGTGGGAAGCCGGCAAGATTACACAGGAATCGCTCGGCGAGGTTCAAGAAATGATCGACGTCTGCGATTACGCGGTTGGGCTGAGCCGACAGCTTTACGGTTTGACGATTGCCAGCGAACGGCCCGGCCATCGATTGATGGAACAGTGGCATCCGCTCGGCCCGGTCGGCGTCATTACAGCGTTTAATTTTCCGGTTGCGGTCTGGGCTTGGAACGCGATGATCGCGCTGGTTTGCGGCGATACGGTCATCTGGAAGCCGTCGGAAAAAACTCCGCTGTGCGCGCTCGGCTGTCAAGCGATCGTCGATCAAGTGCTACGAGAAATGCCGGATGTGCCGCGTGGCGTTTCCAACGTGGTGATCGGCGGGCGCGATGTAGGCGAGGCCATCGCACGGCACAAGGACTTACCGCTCGTTTCAGCAACTGGCTCAGTGCCGATGGGGCGCGCGGTCGCCGAAACGGTTGGCGCTCGGCTGGGGCGATCGTTGCTCGAACTCGGCGGCAACAACGGCATGGTGGTCGCGCCTTCGGCCGATTTGGAGTTGGCGGTTCGCGCGATTGTCTTTGCGGCGGTTGGCACATGTGGCCAGCGTTGCACAACGCTTCGCAGACTTATCGCTCACGACAGCATTGCCGACGGCTTAATTGAACGATTGAAGATGGTTTATGAGAGCCTCCCGGTCGGTCATCCCGAAGACGAATCGACCTTGGTGGGCCCGCTGATCGATGAAGCAGCGTTGGAAGCGATGAGACATGCATTGGCGGAGGCTAAGTCGGCAGGTGGCGAAGTCTTCGGCGGCCAGCCAGAGACCACGAACGTTCCTTCTGGTGGCTTTTATGTTCAACCAGCAATTGTCAAAATCGGCGCGGATGCACCGATCATCCAGCAAGAAACCTTCGCGCCGATTCTGTACGTGATGCGATACAAGACGCTGGACGAAGCGATCGCGATCCACAACAACGTCCCGCAAGGGTTGGCGTCGGCGATTTTTACGAATGACGTGCGCGAAGCGGAGCAGTTTTGTTCGGCGGCGGGTTCCGACTGCGGCATTGTCAACGTCAACATCGGCACCAGCGGTGCGGAGATTGGCGGAGCATTCGGCGGTGAAAAAGAGACCGGCGGCGGTCGAGAATCCGGCACGGATTCCTGGAAAGCCTACATGCGGCGGACGACGAATACGATCAACTATTCGACCGAACTGCCGCTGGCTCAGGGCATTCGGTTTGATGTTTGAATGTCAAACGCTGTGACGCACACCCGTGCCGAGCGAGCGATTCATCAGCTCCGGGGTGTCGATATCAGAGAGACCGAGAACATGGCCAAGTTCATGTAGCATGGCGGTCAACAGATCCATGTGCCCCGACGCCGCGCTGTCGCCCGTCGCTCGCAATCCGTCCGCCCCGAGTGCAAATTCCTCGTTCGCTTCTGGCGTGGGATCGACGAACCAGCCGAAGCCAGCAGCGTTCGCGTCGACGTAGATCGCCGTTCCCGATGTGCGGGCCAATTGGTTGGGCGGCAAGTTGCGAATTTCGACATTGACTTGCTGGAGTGCGGCAATTTCATTGGCGCTCAGTCCGGTGGTGATCCAAGCGTCTTTGGCGGCGGCAAGGATGGGAGTGAGTTCGTCGGCATTCAGATCGCTTGCCCAACGTCCGGCAAGCGGCACGTCGGAACTAGCCCCGAAACGCGTGCGCCGGTCGATCGTCGCGCCGTCCCAGCGGTCGTTGCCGTTGGCGTCTTGGTAAAATACGCCGTCGCGGGAGACGGCGAGGTCGTCGATCCCATCACCGTTCCAATCGCCGATGAGCGGCTTGTCATTGCGTGCTCCAAATCGAACGACCCTTGCCCGGTCGGTTGCGTCCCACTGGCCATTGCCATTGATGTCACGGAGAAACTGGGCGGAAGATGGCCGATAGAAACCAACGTCGTCACGTCCATCGCCGTTCCAATCACCAGCGATGGGAATGTCGCCGGGCGTTCCCATCACAATGACTCGATCGACCGTCCGGCCATCCCAACGGCCGTTGCCATTGGTATCCAACAAGAATGCTTGGCTCGACCTTCGATAGACGCCGACGTCGTCGACTCCGTCGCCATTGAAATCTCCGACCACCGGCAGATCATGGCGTGAACCGAACATGACGACGCGATCGACCGTCGGACCGTCCCACTTGCCGTTGCCGTTCTGATCGAGAATAAACTTACCGTTGCGGAACACGCCGATGTCATCGTCGCCGTCGCCATCCCAATCGCCCGTGATGGGAAGATCTCCAGTGCCACCGAATCGATCCACGGCGTCGGCCTCGCGACCGTCCCACTTATTGTTGCCGTTGACGTCTCGCAGGAAGACGCTCGGGGACGGACGATAGACTCCAAGTTCATCGCGCGCCGCGCCAGCGGCAAGCAGCGATTGATAAACGGGAGGCGCGATGGGCGCGGTTCTCAGGGATGTGATTGCCGACACAAGGATCGTTGGGTCATCGACCTCGACCACTTTGATGGAGTCGGCAGCAACCGTGTATAGCTTGTCATCGATGTAGCCGCTGCGGCGCACTTGAGTGTCGTGCGTAATCTCGCTGAGCAGTTCGATCGCGCCCGATCCGTCATTTGAGTTAACGTTGACGGAAAACACCAGCATCTTGTTTTCGTTGACAACCTGGCGGCTCTCCTTGAAGCCATCTTCATCCCGGTCGATTCTTTGCACGGTTCGGCGGCTGGATGGCACAGCCAAAAGATTGTGTTCGCCAAAGTAACCAAACGCATGATGGTCGTACGTGGCGATGGATGTGGTGAAAATCTCGGAGGTGTGGCGATCGACCAATCGTGGTCGGTTCATGTTGCTGATGTCGAACAGCGAAACCATCATCGGACCCCGTCCAAGCGGTCCGTCTCGCCCAACGCCTAAGATGTGATCCGCATCGATCAATTGCATGTAGGTCGTCACACCCGGCAACGTCAGATGGCCCAATACCGACGGCTGCATGGGGTCGGCCAGATCGACGACATACAGCGGGTCGATCCGCCGGGCAGCGAAAACAAACGCCCGGTCTCCCAAGTATCGCACGGATCGCAATGGTTGATTCGTCGCAAAGTTCTTCAGGCTGCCAACGATCTCCAGCACGCCGCCGTCCTCACGCAGCACGAAGATGGCGTTGGAATCACGCGAATTGCCGCTCAACTGAACTTGGCCGCGAATTCGTGTTGCGATGCGCAGGTTGCCATCGTGCTCGTCGGCCGAAAACTGATTGAGCATCTGACCGGGAACTTGGCCGGTAGCCGCCAACCTCACCGCGCCCTCCGCTGCATCCAACCCAAACTTGGTAATCCTTGTGACGTTGTAAACCTCTCCGGTTGCGTGACCAAAATACCAGGGATCGTTTTGGAAGACGTACAAACTGTCCGCCGTCGCATACACCTCGTGGACGCTCGTCGCGTATAAGCCGGCACCCGAACGAACCGTCGCTTGATCGGCCTTCGAGTCGACTGCAACGACCGTAATGAGATCATCTGCCCGGTCAATTTGCGGTTTGAACAACTCTGTGACGGGCAACAATTCGCCGCTTGCCACCAAATTGTCCTCGCCATCCACCGTTGAATATTGTGGCAACACAGAGCGGATCAACGCATCCACGTCCGCCGTGATTCTGCCCAAGTATTCGTCTCGGGTTTCGTACCGTTTGTTGACCGGCGGCACGGCGATACCAATATCAAGCATCGCCGAGGATTCCAAAATCAATGGCGATTCAATTGGCCCCAAATCGATCGGGTCTTCGGCGTCAAGCAACAACGGGCGTGGTGCGATCGCGTTGTATTTGCGCAAGACCAGGTACACCACACCATCGATGGATCGAGAATCAGAATAGTTACCGTCGATTTCCGTTCGTTCGACAATTTGAGGATTGCTGCGATCGGACACGTCGTAAACAGTGACAATCGTCTTGGGCGAAACTGTCGTTGGTCCCCAATAGGGGCATGCGGTTGTGAGTGATGCGGTGAAGCTCTGGGTTAAGGCGACCCTACAATCGAGACGTTGGGCAGCACGCGAAATCACCGTCAACCGATCATCGTGCAAGTATTCAACAATCGGCTGGCCCATCAGGTCCAATCTCGAAACAACCGATAAGTCTTCGGCCGGCCAGGCCTTGGCAATTACAAGCTGGTCATCGGTCAACACGTACAGATAGTCATCATCGACCTCGATGATGTCACCTTCGTCCACTCCGTCGACTTGGACGTTGGTTTCCGAGTGACTTCGAGTATTTACAGCAGTCGAGGCGATGCTTGCATCGGCAACTTCGAACCAAGGCCAATAGTTGTACCGGCGGCCAAAGAGATGTTCGTATTGTTCCAGCGCCCGGTTGATGAGGAATTGTGCGAATTCGTCCCGTGAACTGAACGCTTCAAAGGGAGTCGCGGCGGACGTGCCGATCGAAATCTCGACGTCCGCTTTCAAACGACCATCAATCGTGTATGTCAGAGTGTCCGTGCCCACAAAGCTGGTCGCTGGTGAGTACAAAATGGATTCGCCATCGCCCGAGATGCGAACGGCGGCCCCTCGATTTGATCGCGAGACGTGAGTGATTTGCCGCTGGCCGGTGTATTCCGCGCTGAATAGGTCATTCAGCTTGACCTTCAGTTCGTTGTCACGGCTCCCGGATTCGACATAGAATCGATCGTCGCGCACACGCCGAATCACCCGGACTTGGACACTTGTTTCGAGCGCCCCATCCACCGTGTACGTGAAGCGATCGGTGCCGTGAAAGTCTGGAGCGGGTGTGTAAAAGACAGACTTTCCATCTTCCGCGATGCTCACATGGCCGCCGTGTTCTGTGGAGCCAACCGCCGTGATCATTCGCGGACCTTGATAGACGCCACAACGATAGTGCCGCGACGCAAACAAGTCATTCTCCAAGACGTGGAACTGAGTTGGACCTGCATTTTGCTCGGACGCGACCGAATCAGGAATGACATATCCGTAGCGTGACCGAACCTCAATATTTCCTTCGTAAGACCCGTCGAGAGTGTACGTGAAGCGATCCGCCAATTCGTCACCCGGCGCGAAGTTCAACGACCGGCCGTCTTCTGAAATCGTCACCGTACCGCCGTTTGACGTCTGGCCAACGCCCGTGATGATCGATCCACCACGGCCGAGCGCGGGTGACACATGTTTGGGATCAAAAACGTCCAGCGAGTAACTTCCGATATTGGGGTCGAAGCAAAGCCCGAAATGATGGTCTTCCGCTCGAGGTCTCACATCCAATGTGACAGTTGCCGACAGGGTGCCGTCGACCGTGTACGTGAACTCGTCACGACCGATGTACCCGGTCGGTGGTGTATACTCGACGGACATTCCGTCATTGGCCAATTGCGCGCTGCCGCCCGCCGTGGTTGTGCTGTCAAGCGTGATGATGCGATCACCGGTGTAGCCGTCGCCCTTAAAGTCATTTTGCGACACCGGCAACGTGTTAGTGGTGTCCTGCACGACTTTGAAACGGTCGCGCCGCACGGGGCTCTCGACGTTCACGCGAACGGTTCCGACATACTGCCCGTCGGCTGTGTAGGTAAACGAATCCCTTCCGACGTAATCGGCTGGCGGCGTATACCAAACAGATTGACCATCCTCGAAAATAGCGATTTGTGCCCCGGCGTTTGACGCGCTAACCGACGTAATGCGATCCACGAGTTGCTTTCGCGGAGTTGGCAGCGACCAGGGCGGTCCGACGCGCGGATACTTTGGCAAGGCATCGTTATACGTAAGGTTGAATTGGACGGGACTATTGTTGGCTTCAATCGTAAAGAAATCATCGGTCACAGGGTCGTTCACGCGCAGGGAGACACGCTGCTCGAAAAGCGAATTCACCTGATAAATAAAACTGTCGAAGCCAGTGTGACCAGCAGGTGGCGTGTAAAACACCGATTGACCGTCGTCCGCGATCCGCACGATGCCACCGTGCTGCGTCTCGCTGACCGCTGTAATCGTCCGTGGCCCAATGTCTGTCGAGTCGTTTCGTAAAACGTCGAGTTCGTTGTCTGCCGTGTCCTTCACAAGTAGGCTGAATCCATCCCGCCGCAACGGATTGACAACACCGACTTCAACGATTGCCTGATATCGGTCGTCGACGATGTATGTAAAAAAGTCATTCTGCCAACCATCGCCGATGCGATCCGCGTGGGTATACATCACGGATTGGCCATCATCCGCGATGACGATGTCCGATCCTTTTGTTGACGCGCTAACGACAGTGATGCGACGCGGCCCTGCGTAGCCTTCCCAAAACGGGTCGTTGCTGAGCAAATCCAGTTGTCGCGCGTCGTGTTGCGGGACGAACTGATACTCGTCCGGCCTTAACGGTGATCGGATGGCAATCGTCACCGTGGCA
>CAYFJO010000176.1:0-20896 GCA_964343305.1 uncultured Pirellulaceae bacterium
GACATCTGGGCGGCGTTTGACGCGATAGTTTTCGTAGAGATTGAAGCCCCAGACTCGCTGCCCTTTTTTGTTCGTGTCCCAGCAATTGAGGTGGCCGTCGATGCTGAGCGTGTAAAGGAAGCCCGTCGTCGCGTCGAATTCGGGCGTTGCCGAAACGCCCGCGTAAATGCTTTGGTCGCCGGTTGCTTGACGGCCGTATTTCGGGCAGGTGTAGGAGGTGCTCCAAATTTCATTGCCAGTGTCAGCGGCGAGGCAGTACAGATATTCCTTGTTCGATCGCCAGCCCATGATGTACATCTTCCCTTTGACGATAATGGGCGACGTGCAGCCGATGCCGACATTTTTGTTCCACAACGCATTGCCTGCGGGCCATTGCTTGCCGCTGAAGCCGGATGATTCGCTCGTGTGATCGTTGCGATGTGGGCCGCGCCAATGGGGCCAGTCGGCGGCCAGAACGGATGATGTGAGGGCGAAGAAGAAGATGGAGAAGAGGGCTGCGGTAGGACGGATTGCCAATCCGTCCGCACTCTCGATGGAAAGATTGGAAATCCGTCCTACTGGCGAGCTTCGACAAGTTTGTGATACGCCGCGGCGTTCGCCAGCGCTTCTTCGTGTTCGATGAATCGACTGTAAATCGCGATGCCTTGGAGCGTGCCGTGCCATTGATGGCCTCCAGTGTATTCGCCGCCAAAAACGAGGTGTTGGTCGTTCCAGTTACTAAAGTCGCCTTCATCCATCGGCTGGTTAAGTTTCATCTCGCCATCGACGTAGCAAACCAGCCGTCCGGGCTTACAGGAAACCATGATATGCCGTGGCAATTTGTCGGGAAACCTGTACACGACAAACTCTGACAAGGGATCTTCGCCTTGAGCCGTTTTCAGTTGAAGCACCAATTGGTCACCTTTCTGAGTGAGCGAGAAATTGCGCGAGTCTTTGCCGGACGAAAACGTCATAATGTGTCCCGGCTCGATCAGGTTCGCCTCGAATGGCGAAACATAACCCTCCAGCGTCAGCTCATTCGATTTGCGACAGGCGGTCAGCATGTTAAGACTTGAGCCCAGCGTTTCAAACCGACCGCGACCCAAGATCATCGCATCATCCTTGTTCCAATTCGCGTGGACCCTTCCCTCTACGACGCAACGCCGATAAACTCCGAGAGATTGGTCCAGAACGAAATTGGGTTCATCTTTGGTATCCATCAAAAATACCAAACCACCGCGTTTCGTGGGCCAAGGCGACTTTCGCAACTTCATGTCTGCGGACGACGCATAGTACCCCCCTTGAACCGTTATCGGACGGCCAGTGGGTCTGGGTTGAAATCCCACGCTTCCTTTAATGACGTCCAACCGCGACTCTTCCGCGTCAACCAACAGAAAGAACTCCGTGCCCTTGACGATGACA
Source organism: uncultured Pirellulaceae bacterium (assembly GCA_964343305.1). Classification (GTDB taxonomy): domain Bacteria; phylum Planctomycetota; class Planctomycetia; order Pirellulales; family Pirellulaceae; genus CAYFJO01. The sequence continues at coordinate 1,402 of CAYFJO010000176.1, forward strand.
TCGGCATTGTTGGTTTCGATGGTCATGGGGCCCGACTTGGTTTGTGGAGTCACGTTGGCCGAAACGCTGCCTTGGTGGACTTTCACAAACTTGCCGCCTTGCATGCCGACATCAAATTCAATGACCGATTCACCGCCGACGTGGACCCGCGTCTTGTCAGTGTATTCAAACGTCATCGCCTGATTGGAAGACGTTTTGATCTGTTCCCCGCGATTGATACGAATCGGTTCGCCCGGCCTGATCTTCTCTTTTCGTCCCGGCCCGTAAATCGTTCCGCCGCCTTCGGCGATTGCGATCTCGACGGCAAAATCCAATGTCGGCGAAATCACAACATAGGCGCTGATTCCCACCGCGACCAGGATCACCAGAGCGGTAGCCAGCACGAAGTTGCGGCGGCGGGCGCGTTGGCTTCGTAATTCCCAATGCTCCAACTCCTGCTCCGCAATCGTGCGGAGGTCGTGTACTTGCTCGGCCAATTCGGCCTCACCCGTCTTGTAGTCGCGGATGCGCTGATCGACCTGCGCCATGAAATCTTGTCGATCGACACCATAGCGTTGAGCCAGCAACTCGTTGACCATCAATTGGTCCTTGACTTCGACGGCCAATGTCGTGTTCTTGCCCAACGCGGCGAGCAACAGCGCCATCTCTTCGTCCGACACCTTCTCCGGATCGTCCAAATAGTTTTCGATGATTTGATTGATGGCGCTCATGATTGGCTGGCCAGGGTGTGAGTGATGCAATCCTTCAGTATCGCCCGCACTCGATGCAGCGCGACTCGCACGGCTTCGGGCGACGAGTTGGTCAATTCGGCGATTCGTTGTGAGGAAAGATCTTGCGTATATTTCAGTTGCAAATAGCGGCGGCTCTTTTCGGGCAGTTTCTCGCAACAGCCATCCAAAGCGTCGCTCATCGTGGTTTGCTCGCCGGTCTTTTCAAGACCCGCGTCAATGTTTCCAAGGATCTCGACCAGTGCCTCTCGATGTAACCGGCCCCGACGAGCGTGTCGACGGATGTGGTTCAAACACAAGTTGCGGGCAATTCCTTTGATCCAACGCTCCACGGCCACATCGGGCGGGATCTTCGCGAAGTTCTTATACAATTCGAGGTACACGTCCTGGGCCACGTCGTCGACCTCATGAGGCGAAATCCCCATTCCCGCGATGTACGCACGGATGCGGACCTGCGTATCGTGCACAATCGACTCAAACTGTGGCACAGTCGTCTTTTCCGACACAGCCATGTTCCCTCAATAACTAGACAAGTATCGTCTTCAGTCTATCAAATTGTTACATATTGCTCGTGATTTGGCGTTGACCGCTAGATAGACTAGTGAACTACCAGTGGAATGCAACGGCAGTTTGCGCCTAACGACTTGTCAGAGAAGCAGTTGCACGTGAAGCCGAGCCTCGGAGGGAAGGAGCGTGTGGACGGATGCCGAGGCGGTCTCGTGACAGATGTGCGGAATGGACGAATCGTGCCAGACGTCCGGCCAGCGAGCGTGCATTAATCACTTGTGGCAGAACCGGAACAACTGACATGCGGATGCCGCAACAACATGCATCAGCCGTCAAATCGTTGCGAGACGACGTTGCCTTGCGACGATAACCCCAGAAGGATGTCATGGAGTCGCTCGTACGGAGACTATGGAATTGTTGGGCCGCGATGTACTGATCGGTTGGATCTGCATGATCGTCAGCATCGCGCTGGCCGGTTGTCGCGGCGACTCTTGTTGCCAGTGTCCTGTCGCGGTCACTGGTCCCGTTGATATCGAACCACGAGCGCCCCGTGGATCACTTCAAGTCGACGCGTCGGATCTGCGGCCGGTGGATGAAGTCGAATCAGATCGTCCGGCGGAGTATCGCCATTTGACACCCGACGAATGCCAGTGTCTCGCGGCCCACAGCGCTCCACTGGCCAGTGTGATGGAATTGGAACGATCGAGTGGTTCGCGTCACAAGTCCTCTGGCGATGCGGCTCAGTCCTTCACGCGTCGCCTGACTCGCATCCGCACGGTGAACGAACGAAATCGCGCGGCTGCCGAAGCTCTCAAGGTGTACTACCAACTCGCCGAGGCCGAAGGAAAACGCGACTTACTCGCCCAAAGCCTGGCCAAGATCGACGACTCCATTCGGCAGGAAGGCGAGCTGCGCAAACAAGGAATCGCCGCGCCCAGTCGCGGCGCGTTGGCGACCGAGCGGCTGGGAATGCTTTCCGCTCGCACGAAATTGGACGCCTCGATCAGCCAACTCAATGGCAAACTGCGCGTGATTTTGCATTTGGACGAGCACGACCTCACGCCCATTTGGCCGAAGGCCGATTTAACGATGGGCGATGACGGGATCGATGTGGATGAAGCCATCTCGGAAGGCTTGGCTTTGCGGCCGGATCTGGCGGCGCTGCGATTGATGCGAGATTCCGTCAACGCAGATACGCTGCCGGTGATTCAACAATCCATGCAAATGATGGGTGCGACGTTGTCTGTCGGCGGAAAACTGAAAACGCATTTGTTGAAACCATCCGCCAGGCAGGCGATCCAAGACGAAATCCATCTGCGTCGCCGGCAATTGTTTCAACTGTATTCTGATGCCGAGCGGGCAGCGACCGAAGAGATCCGGCAGGCGGCCATTGCCGTCGATACGGCACGGCGGCTGGTTGCTTTGTCCGCCGAGAAAGCGAACCAACTCAAATCCCGCAACGAGGATCTCAAGCGGCTGCGTGAAGCGGGCGAAGCAACTCCGCAGGAAATCGCCCGTGGCTCGCTCGACATTCTAACGGCCGATGCTGATCTGCTGCACGATGTCATCCAATGGAAACTCGCCCTGGCAAAACTGCACGAGGCACAGGGCCAATTGGCAGCGGATTGTGGCTATGTCGCCCCGTGCCGCATTTGCCCGTAGGACGGATTTCCAATCCATTGTTTATACATAAGTCTTTCGCCCCGAAGTGGGCACCAACATATCAGCCCAGGGCAGAGCGCAGCGCCGCCCTGGGTTGCGATCCAATCAACAAGGGTAGCCCTGAAAGGGCGAAACAAATTCCCGGGTTTGGATCAACTAGATGTCCTGTTTCGCCCTTTCAGGGCTAATGTTCGTGATGGTTCGCAAACCCAGGGCGGCGCTTCGCGGCTGAAGCCGCTTCGCTCTGCCCCGGTCTGATTTGTTGCAGGCCCTTTCAGGGCGAAAACTTGTGTATAGACAACAGATTGCCAACCCGTCCGACCGCTTTCGTCCGTGGGAATAACTTCTCGCCTAAAACGCGAACCATCTGGGGCAACTTTGGGTTTCCTTGCTGTACCCCGACGCCATCGGTAAGATGAAACTATCACTTCGATCACGCATCGCCTTGGCCGCCACATGACACAGAACTTTGGGACGGACGACGAACCATCTTCACGTTCCCCGCGCCAGCCGCCGAATTATCTCTCGCGGGCGGTTCAGATGCGCATGCTGATGTTGGTCGGTTGCCTCATGATGGTGATCATCGCCATGATCGAGGCGCGTAAACCCAAGTATTATCGGTGGTTATTCCCCGAAAATGTCTCAGAAGATGCCGGCGACATCGACACACGCCTGTTGATTCCCCCGGTCGAATTACAACCGGACGATGAAGACGCCACGCCCAAAGACGCTGCCGACGAAACGGAAGACAACGTCCAAATCGACGTCGTACATCGCGAGCAAATCGCAACGTGGACAGCCCTGCTTACCAAAGTCAAATCGGAAGGCCGTTTGCTCCTCTATCAGGTTCTGTTGGCAGGACGCGAACGGAAGAAACTCACCGACGAGCAAAAGCAAGATTGGGGCGTGATCCTGAAGCAGTTCGACGAAGGTTGGGAAGCGTACGACGCCAAAGCATCGAACGCCGTCTTGCAAATGCCGGATGAGAATCCGGACAAGCGAGTTTGGTTGAACGTGTTGCTGCGATTGCGGTCGCGTTGGTCACAAATGAAAGAGGTTTTTGATCTGATCGTGCAAGGCAGGTACCTGCTGCCGAAAGATCAAGAGGTTTTGAATGACCTGGAAGAACTGTTTGACGAAATTGCGTTAAACGGCGTCAAGGACAAAACCTTTTCTAACCGGCCGTCCGAGTCCGACGCCTGGTTTCGCATGCTCGACCGGGTCCGCACGTCGTCCCGAAAGCAACTCGAAGAGCAATCGCTGGGACACGTTGGATTCCTGGAACTCTTTCGGCAACCGCAAACCTATCGCGGTAAAGTGGTCACGATTCATGGCACAGCCAGGATGGCCTACCACGTGCGTGCCACGAAGAACATTTACGGCATCGCGGGATACTACATCTTCATCGTCAAACCCAACGGCGGCGTGAATTCGCCGTTGACGGTTTACGCCTTGGAAACGCCGCCTGGATTTCCGGAAGTGAAAGATCGCGACCTCGACAGGACCACGACCACGTTGTTCGAAGAGGTCGAATTCACTGGATACTTTTTCAAGAACCGCGCCTATCGCGCCAAAGGCGGGTCGTTTATCTCTCCGACTTTGGTGGCCAGAGTTGCCAAATGGGATGGTCCTTTGGACGAAGTTGACGATTGGTCGGAACTGCCTAGTATCAGTACGGCCATCATGGGCATCGTGGGGGTTGCCGCGGTCGGCATTCTCCTATGCGTGTTGATCTATCGACAAAATCGAGGCGTTTCTCCGGAAGTGGCCCGCTACGATGTCAGTAACCGGACCAGCGCGGAGTCGCTCAAGAAGTTGGAGAAAGAAGCGCCAACCGTGACCGTGGAAGACCGCTTGCGCGAGTTGTCAGCGGCTCAGCATGACGCCGAACAAGAGTCGAACGACGAGGAACAGGATGAACAAAGTGATGATTGAACGAGTTATCTCTCTCACCGTGTTTCTGATCAGCGTCCTGTCGCTGCCCGCGTTCGCCCAAGACGAAAAGGACGAACCCGACAAGCAGCCCAAGCCAGCCGCAGCCAAAGACAACGGCGAACAACTGTTGTTGCCCGCAAATTCGCAGCCGCCATGGAAGAATGACAGCGAACCGTCTTCGCTTCCACCGCTTCAGCCGTCCGAATCTGCTCGCGATGCACTGGACAATGTGGTCGACAGCGAGCTAGACCGCTTGTATCTAACCGACGGCGTTGACCAGAACATCCTGAACAAGATTCTCTACAAACTACCGCGGTTGGGCCTGGACAACGTTCAGCGCTTTGTCCAACAGACTACCAACCTGAGCTGGAAAAAAGTGCTGGAAGATCCGCAGTCGCACGGCATGCAGATGTTTTCCATGTCGGGCCGCGTAACCAAAATCGAGCGCCAGGATTTAGTCGCGGACGTTGCGGAGTGGATGGGATTCACGCATTACTATCTGGTTCAGTTTCAACCCGACGATTGTCCGACCACTGCGCAACTTTATGCGCTGGCAATTCCCGAGGCATGGATGAAGAAGGAGAAACTTGACGAGCGAGCAAGTTGCGACGGACTATTGTTGAAGGCCGGACTGGCGGAGGACGCAGATTCGCCGCCGCCGTTGCTGTTCGCCGTTGACCGAATCGCCTGGAACCCGGACAAGCCGGACAAGAAATACTTTGTGGGCCCAAGTCAACTGTTGCTCGCCAAAACCGGAATGGATCTGGGCTTGTTCGATGACGTGCGTCGATTGAACGGCCAAAAACTTGCCGCTGGCGACAGCGAGTGTTTTTATCGCGTCCTGTCGTTGATGCCCAAATTCAAACCGGACGAATTGCGACGGGCAGCCACACCACTTGATATCGTTCCATATTTGCAAAAACCAGTCGAACATCATGGCGATCTGGTCATCGTCGAAGGCAGCGCGCGGAGGATTTCCAAATCCGTTGTATCAAGACCCTATTTCAAGGATCGGCTTGATCTGCCCTCCTTTTACGAAATCGACATCCTGGTCGATTTGGGAAACAAACGGATCAAGCTTGGCAAGGACAAACCTGGCAAACCGGCCATTGTCTTGCAAGATACGTTTCCCGTTACGGTTTGCGTTAGACAGTTGCCACCCGGATTGTCTGTTTCCGACAAATTGAACGAACGTGTTCGCGTTCCGTGTTTCTTTTACAAGCTGTGGACGTATCAATCTCAATACACACGAACGCAAGACTCGGCAGCGAAACAGCCCAGCCCGCTGATGGTGGGCCTGATGCCCGAGTTGATTGAATACGAAGATCAGTCCAATCCGGTGATCGGCGCATTGGCGGTTGGATTGATCGTCTTGGCCGTTGGCGGCATTTGGGTGGGCCTATGGATCTTCGGCCGTGGCGACCAGAAGTTCCAGAAGGAAACGCTCAACCGCCAATACGAAGTGGAAAAAGGCAAATCGCTTAACGACATGGGCATCGAAGCCCAAGACGGCCCGGACTTCAGCGGGATCGATGAGAGTTAGGCAAAGCGTGAGCCGATGGCGCTAGCCACGGGCGTCGAAACGCCCATTATGTGCCCGCAGCCTGTGTCTGGTTCGTGGCGAATGTGCTTTCCTGGGTTTCTCGGACGCTTTGAGGCCGAAGGTCCTGGAAGGTTCTTTGGAGTTTTCGGAGTGTCGATTAGAGCGTGTGATAGCGCAACCGCTGAAAGTTGCGCGGCAGCATGTGTTGCAAAGAGCCGCTTCATCGTGAGGAACATCAAGTGGCATTTCTACTTTCACGACACGCAGTTTGCGGAGACATTACGTCCGCGCGTCTTACCACATTCGAGCAATCGGTTGGTGCGACGCTGCCCACCGACTATCGACAATTCATGTTGGACAACAACGGTGGTATTCCCGATCACTGCAAGCTGATGATGTCCTTCCATCCCGATTCCGATGGCGAAAGCTACTTCACGGAATGCGAATGTTTTTTTCCGATTCATGACGACGAGTGGAAAGATACGTATGAAGGACGCCTAACGCAACCATTGCAGCGTGTCTTCGAGATTCTGCGTGACGATTGTCCAAAATCGACGGACTACATTCCGATTGGTCGCGATCCCGGTGGCAACCTGATTTGCCTAGCGATTAAAGGCCCATCGCACGGTGCCGTGTTCTTTTACGATCACAAGAATCATGAGTTGTACCCAGTCGCTGACAGCTTTACCGCGTTTCTTGACCACCTAAAAATCCTCGACAACGACGAGGATTGAACGCAAACAATTGGCAAATAACAACTGAGATTTTGACTTCGCGTTGAGCGCGGGTTGGCGTGGGATCTGATTGAGCTTGTTTCGTTGTTCGCCGCTTGGAAGCGAAGACGGGCAGCGCCCCATTACGGACGCCGTCATGCGATAGATCGCATCAGCAGCCCGAATTCTACATCGTGATCGCTCATCGACTCGAGCAACTCATCGGGAATTCGCAACCTCACGACATAGCCACTCCCCGGAGCAACATCGATGGCTGCGCCGCTGCGACTGTGCAGTTTGGCAAGCGAGAAAGTGGTGTTTTGCGTGGGAGTCATCAGCTCCAGTTCGTCGCCAATGCCGAACCGGTTTTTCACGTCAACGATCACTTCGGTTCCATCGCGTTGAATCAATTCACCCACGAACTGTTGCTGACGTGCAACCGAGTCGCCAGATTCGTAGTTCTGCAATTCGGAGATCGGTCGACGGCTATAGAAACCGTCGGTGTAACCACGATTGGAAAGGCTATCGAGACTCCGCAGTGCGTCCAAATCTAGCGAGCGTCCCTGTACCGCATCGTCGATCGCTCGTCGATAGACTTGAGCCGTTCGAGCTACGTAAAAGTGAGTCTTTGTCCGGCCTTCGATCTTCAGCGACGAGAGCCCCATCGCCACGAACTGCTCGACGTGTTCGACAGCTCGCAAATCACGCGAATTCATGATGTAAGTTCCGTGCTCGTCTTCGAAGGCTGGCATCAACTCGCCCGGGCGCTCTTTTTCTTCGAGTACGAACATCCGCTTGTCGGGAGCGGAATCGGTCGAGTCGTTGCAACCAGCAGAAGCGATCTGCGGATCACCGAGCACTTTCAACCGAACGTCTCCCTCAGGTGTTTGCACAGCTTCGCTGACTTCATAATTCCAGCGACAGGAATTCGTGCATGCGCCTTGATTCGAGTCTCGATGATTCAAGTAGCCGGACAGCAGGCAACGCCCCGAGTAGGCAATACACAACGCTCCGTGTACGAAGACCTCCAATTCGATCTCTGGACATTCCTGCTGGATCTCGGCGATCTCAGGAATTGACAACTCACGAGAGAGTATGACGCGGGTCAGCCCTTGAGACTGCCAGAATCGAACCGTCGCGAAATTAACGGTGTTTGCCTGAACGGACAGGTGAATCGGCACCTCTGGCCAGCGTTGGCGGACCATCATGATCAATCCCGGGTCCGACATGATCAGCGCATCGGGCTCCATGTCCATGATCGGTTGCATGTTCTTCATGTAAGAACGTACTTTGGCGTTATGCGGAGCGATGTTGCTGGCGATGTAGAACTTCTTACCCAGACGATGTGCTTCCGCAACCGCATCCGCCATCACATCCAGTTTATTGAATTCGTTTTCGCGGACTCGCAAACTGTAGCGCGGTTGGCCCGCATACACCGCATCGGCTCCATACGCGAAAGCGTATCGCATCGCCTTCCGTGTCCCGGCTGGAGAAAGCAATTCGGGGCGCATGGGAGAGGGGCTTGGGCTGAATGATTGCGAAACGCTTCAACTTATCGCATCGCAGGGAAAACTGTCGAGCCCTTTCGCGGTCCGGTAGTGTCCTAATTCTGAGTTGCAGACTTCCGATGTTTCGGAAGACTTCGGACGTCGCTTGCCTTGTCTACGGTTGTGGATTGGTTCGCGTTTGTCTCCGTTGGTCCGCCACGCGTGCTAGCTCAATCCAGCAGCTTACGCATCGGGTTATTAAGCCGATCGTGCCCACGAAAACCAGCCATTTGACTTCTTCTTGGACGGTTGATAGACCACCGCCTCGACATCGTCGCCATCCGCAACCGCTGCCGGATTGCGGCAGCAAAGGTCTGTGGCGATGTCCCAGCCAACCAGTTTGGCAGCAAACTCAAACGCCCGCTGCATCAACGGTCGCCGTTTTTTCGAGCTGTGCGCGTCGGTCGCCAAAAAGTGCACCAAGCCTTCGCATAGCATTCGTTCGCCCAACTGTTGCGAATGAGGCCCAAACGTTCCCATCAAGCTGCCCGCTGTCACTTGCATCAAGCAGCCTCGCTCGACAAGCGGTCGTAACAATTCCGGCTGACGCAACAAACCTTCATTGCGTTCTGGATGCGAAAGAATCCCCACCATGCCGATCGATCGGAGATTGTCCAGCACCTGTTCCAACGGAAAATACACCTCGTGCGGCAGTTCAAGCAACACGTGCTTTCGTTGATCCGCCAGCGACATTACCGATCCCGATCGCAGCCCGTCGATCATATCCGGCTCGATGCGAACGTCTCCGCCAGGTAACACCTCTAGCGGAATGTCGTGCTCGTCCAGCACCTGCTGAAGCTCGTCGGTGCGTTGGCGAATCAAATCGCCGTCGTTCTGTGCAAACGTGCCCATTTGATGGGGAGTACAGATGGTGGTCTCGAATCCATCGTCAACGGCCATGCGGGCCATCGCCAGCGAATCGTCCCACGACTTTGATCCATCATCGATCGCGGGAATCAAATGGCAGTGAATATCGACAAAAGGTTCCGGCGCTTGCATAGGTCTCTCCAGACGGTGTTGATCCAATCGGGTGGAGAAGCATATCGCCGCATCGCGACCGGCGTCAATAGAACCTGATTCGGAGCGATGGGGTCGTGGAAAACGCCTGCATGCTCGTTAAGAGGAGCGGTAGATATAGAATTACCGTGACTGAAGTCGTGAGATTTCAGAGAAGCGGCAAAAACCGAAGTCTAACGACTCCGGCTACGACTCTCAGCTCACCTAAGGACGCCCGCATTCTGGTGCCACAGTGACTTGCTGCCCCTTCGAAGAATTTGGCACGAGACAGAGAAACTTCAGCGGACCATTGCCCGTGTTGCGAAACTGGTGAATGTCATTGGGCTCGACAAAGACCACGTCACCGGTTTTGAGTTCGTGCTCGGCGTCACCTTCGCAGACCACACCCTGGCCTTCCAGCACAAACACTTCGTGCTCGTAGTCGTGGCTGTGCCTGGGCGTGTGGCCGCCCGGCGCGACTTCGAACTGACGCATGGCAAACGTGGGGGCTCCACCGTTTTCATCCACAAGCCATCGGACGCGGCACCCTGCGGCGCCTTCCATCTCGACGGGATTCGACTCGACCTGCTCGTAGTGATTGACCTTCATTTTTCTGAACCTTGATCGGAAGTGAGATCTTGAGTTTGCACATCGTCGGCGTTCGCTCTCTCCGCACGGCGAGTCCAATATCCGTCGGTGGTCATCGCCAAGACCGAGGCAACCGCCAGTACGGCGATTTCGATCAGCATCAACGGAAAACCGTAGACGTCCATCAAAGCGATCAATCCGCGACCCGACTCTTGCGATTCCAACGCCAGATGCGGATTTTGTTGGGCAATGACAGATGCAGAGGCAAACGCCATTGCCGTGACGCCGAATGCGGCACCCGCGACGACGAGGATGGAATAAAACGGATTGAAGGGTTTGTCGTTCGACATATCAGTCTTTGGAGTGTGTGACTCGTCACAGCTTTTGTTTTTGTTCTTGTTTAACGCCGAGCCGGCAGGCGACGGCAAAGTCCACGCCATGTCGAGCCATCGCCTGCCGGCTCGGCGTTAAACGAAGAATTCGCGGCACTCCAGAATTATACCAAACGCCGTCAATCGTACATCAGCACGGTTTTGATTCCTTGTGGACGCCGATGCTGATAGTGCCACAGCGATTCCTCGGGCGCGACGCGGTCGGTAATCAGCAACTGCAGCTCTGCGGGATACGATTGCTGCAACTGTTCGAGGTGCCGCAAGGCGTCGATAAAATCACGCGGCGCGGCGTTGACGGTCCCCACATGGACGTGATTTCGCAACAGCCCGTCGCGCATCAACCGCGATACGTTGTGCTCCGTGGGTCGAGGATCGCGCGACGAACCCACCCAGACCATCATGCCGCAGGATGCGAGCGACTTGGACGCTCGCATCATGATCTCGTCGCTGCCGGTGCATTCGAGAATTAGATCGTAACCGTCCGCTTCCACGTCTTGCGGCGCAAGGTCGTTGTCGCGGGCGGACGTGTAGTGCGCACCAAGCGAGACAGCCGTTTGGGCACGAAAGCTATCCGCATCGTCGCGGCCATACATTGTCACCGGCCAGCCGCGGCAGCGACAGGCGAGAATGCCCGCGAATCCGATCGGTCCCATGCCGGTGACCAGGACGCGGGGCGGAGAACCTCGCCAGATCGATTCGCCGAGCCGCCCGCGTTGAATGGCCAACGCCTCATTGGCACCTTTTTCGACCACCGTCATAGGTTCGGTGAACACGGCAACCGATTCGATCGCCGGATCGACCTTGAACAAATGCTCTGGCCGATCGAACCAGTAAGACGACGCAAAACCATCTTCAAGAACAATTCCGCGTTCCACATAACTTCCGAATGGCAGCAAGTCGACGCGTCGATCCAGGTCGGTCGTTGCGCGGCGGACCGCGGGCACCACCAAGTCGCCAACTTGAAAGTCTTCGACGCCGGCTCCAATCTCTTCAATTCGTGCGAGGCATTCGTGCCCAAGAATGATCCGGTCTGTGCCGTCGGGAACCCAAGGCTGCTCGGACAGCAGAATCTCTCGATCTGTGCCACACACGCCAACTTGTAGTGTTTTACAAAGTACTTCACCGTTCGTCGGTGACGGCGGCGCGTCGGTATCGATAAGTAGGGGGTCGGATGAACCAACCGTGGCAGCGATTGCTTGCATTCGTTTTCTGAATGTGAACGGAAGATTCCGTATTAGTAAAAGTAAAACAACATGAACACGGCAAGTGAGCAAAGGATGCCCGCCCAAACTCGATCGTCCGCCCAAACGCTGGACTCCCTGGCGTTGGACTCGTCGTCGTCTTTTGGCTTTGCTCTTGTCAGCACGATCGAACCCGCAAATACGGCCAACGTCCACAAGGCTCCGATGACGGCGGCCAACGGTGGCGAAATCGCTCCGTCGTTCATCAGCGATCCCAATACTCCATAAAGGCCGATCGAAAATAGGATCGCGGCGGTAAGCTTTCCCAGCGTGCCAGGTGCGTGCCCGCCGAGGTCGGTCCAGACAAGCCGCCCTTTTTCTTCATCGTATGGACTCATCCAGCTCACCAAAACGTAGACCACGACGCACAGTAGAATCACAGCGACAACGCGGTGAAAGAAGTTTAGCTTTGGACCGAAAACGCGGATGACATTCAGACGGGAACCAAACACCGGGATCGGAGCGACGACGCGCATCCGTTCGGCGGTGATGAACAACCGGCGATCCTCGGCGTTCATTTTCTTCATGAAACCGGGTAACGCATCTTGAGAAACGTCTTCAAGTTCCGCATCACCAGTTACTAATCCGTAATTTGTCAGCGGCGAACCGAGCCCTTTGTCATACACGTTGACGACGATCGCCGAGAAAACCACACCGGCGATAATAGTGTAAAACGCGGCATGCGCCGTGCCACGGCGCCAAAACATTCCCATCAAAAACGTCACCAAAATGCCCGGCGTCAGGTAGTTTTGATAATTGACGATTTCCAGGAAGAAGTTGCTGCCGGAATTCGGATCGAGAATAAAGATGGCCATCAAGGCCGCCATCACAACGAACACAACGATGGAGACGCGGCCGATGAAGATGAGTTGGCGTTCGCTCGCTTTGGGGTTGATGTAACGTTGGTAGATGTCGATCGTAACGATCGTCGCCGCCGAGTTCATCATGGAATCGATCGACGACAGAATTGCGCCGATTAGACCCGCGGCGATCACGCCCACAATTCCGATCCCCGCGGGAATGACGATCTTCACCAGTTCCGTGAACGCAGCATCCGGGTCGATCTGACGTTTTACCGACGATGGGTCGATCGACATCTTGTCGCTGAATAGGTAAAGCGCCGCGACACCCGTCGCGATGGCAAAAAACGGAATCAACAGTTTCAAGAATCCGGCAAAGATGATGCCGGTGCGTGCTGCTCGACCGCTGCTTGCACCCAGCGCTCGTTGAACGATGAATTGATTCGTGCCCCAGTAAAAGCAGTGCATGAACATCAAGCCCGTGAACACGCCGGTCCACGGCAGTTGCGGGTGATGTGTGGGCAAATACAGATGCATCATATCTTCGCCGGCACGATCGGTTTGCATCATTGTTTGCCAGCCGCCCAATTGATAGAACGTCAGCACGGCCACCAAAATGGCCGCGGCCAGCATCAACACCGACTGAATCACATCCGTCCACACCACGGCCTTCAGTCCGCCAAAGATCGTATAGCCCGCAGCGACCACGGAGAGAGCGACGACGAAAATCGCGTAGTAGCTGAAGTTCACTTGCCGTTTTCGCATCGTGGGAGCTTCGTCAACGGGCACGTCTTCAGCGGCGTTGACCAGTCGCTCGTTCACCGCGGTCACTTCCTCGACCGCGTCGCCGCCCATCAACAGGCACATCGATCGGGCCCCGATGTACAGCCCTGGGACCATCTGAACCACGGCCATGATGATGACCATGATGATGGCGTACGACACCCGGCTGCGTTCGTCGTAGCGTCTTGCCAAATACTCGGACAGCGTGTAAATCCGCAGCTTGCGATAAACGGGCAAAAAGCCGTAGCACAGCATCATCAAGCCGGCGATGGCCCCCAGCTCAAAATGGCTCTGGGCGAACCCGATGCTGAAGCCAATGCCCAGCATGCCGACGATGTGATTGGCGCTGACGTTGCTGCCAAAAATCGAACCCGCGACGCCCCACCAAGGAATCTTGCGGCCCGCCAGAAAATAGTCTTCCGAGGTTTCCTCTTTGCGGCCGGCGACCAGACCGGTCACCATCGCGGCGACAAGAAACGCGAAGAAGATGAACAGATCGAAGGTCGTAAAATAGTCACCCAATGCATCGGTCCTGGATTGGACAATAGGAGTTGGCGTTAGTCTGGGTGACTATAAAGCGATCAGTGACGGACTACAAGCAGACGAAGGAAGGCATTACCAGCCGCTGCCGGCCAGCGACGTCTCGGTTGGTTCGTCGCCGTCCAGTCTCCATTCGGTGGGATGAGCCTTTTCCGCAATCTTGCAAAACTCGTCGAACTCGGCGGGAACTTCCGTTGCCTCGTCACGCAACTCCTTCAAGAAACGCAATTGGCTGGGCCGGATCTCGCCGTCGCCGTAGATCATCTTCAGCAAATAGAATTGTTCGCTGTGATCGATGCGGCCATCTTCCAAAAGCACGCCCTTCAACACCGGGAAGAACAAGTCGTCGAATTCTTCACACACGTCGTTCGCACTCGTCTGCAATTCCACAAGAAAGCGGACGTCGTCAAGATCCAACTTGCCGTCTTCGACGATATAGTCCTGAATCACCTGAACCTCGCGGGGCGTGATCCGGCGGTCTTCCAAAATGTGTTCGAGTAATTGGTGCAGACGGGCCATGGAACATTTCCTTTGTAATGATTTCGATCGCGAAAAAATTTGCAGACGATGTCGCCTCATTGCAAACGTAGCATGGCCTGCGGACCGTGAGCAAATCCACCGTCCTACAACTCATGCCAGGTTAACGTGCGGGGTCGATGTGTGACGATTAGAAGAATAAAATGGACACTTCGTTCGGCAAGATGGAACGCTTCAACTTGACGGGCTCGAACAAGGAAGACCCCGCTCAATACGGTCCGCTAATAGAACCCCTGGCGTCGCCGACATTACTCGTCGATGTCCGCGGCGGGATCTTCCAACGGAACGATTTCGTCGAGATCAATCACCGGACGTGCGTCGGCCTCTCGTCGCTCTTGCAATATGGCGACCGTGCGGGCCAGACGGCCGTTGCGAAGATAGCTGACCGTTAATTTGTCGCCAACTTTTTTGGGCGAAACGATGATCGTCAACTCGTCGAGTGTCAGCATCCGCATGCCGTCCGCTCCGACAATGGTGTCGCCGCTGCGAATCCCCGCCTTGTCAGCGCCTGAACCGGAAACAACATGCGTCACGTGGAACCCCTTCTCATTCGGTTGACCCGAGACGCCGAGAATCGTGTTGCCGCGCGCATAGAGATTCAAGTTTGGATGTCTTCGCTTATATCGCAACATCAGATCGCGGTTGTACTGGCAATTCGTCATGGAGATCTGCACCAGGTTCGACATCTGGTCGATGTGACGAATGGCCGCGTCGGACAACTTCAGCCGACTAAGATTCAGCGTCGTGACGCGCGACAATTCGGCCAGCAACTGGTAATCCTGGTCTTTGCCCTTCCAAGAAGGTCCTAGTGTTACGACCCGCGACACTTCACCCGAAGTCGGCCCCTCAACCCAAAAGCCGCCACCAAACATCGCCGGCGGTGGCATCGCAAATCCAATGTCAACGTCGATCGCAAAATCTTCGAGTACTTCTTCGACTTCGACTGCGACCTCCTCAACTTCGTCCGCGGCTTCTTCGATCGCTATTTCTAAGTCACGAATCTTCGCCGGCACAATGCCCGGCTTTTCAATCTCAGGTGCGACGTCAACTTCAACAACATCCACGTCGATGGGTTCGTCCTCACTTGGTGGATCTTCCCTGACGGGCTCAGCGGCCTTCCGCTCGCTGTTCTCAACGTCTTTGCCATCCGCTTCTCTTAGCAGATCAAACTCTTCTTCGATGGTTGGCAACTTGACTTCGTCAAGCGGCACCTTGAACAGTTTCACCGCCTCACCCATTTCGATGACTTTGATGTCTTCCCCCGCGACCGGATCCTCGACTTCTATGATCATTTCCCCAGCCACGAATCCACCTAATCCGCCAAATCCATCCAACGCAAATCCACCAGGCACATCTTGAATCTGGGCACCCAATTTCGCCAACTTCTTCGCAGCCCGTGCATGTCGCGTTTCCCGCCACTTTGCGGACAGTTGCGTGCTCGTTCTGGCCAATGCTTTGTGGCCTTTGCCACTCAACGATTGCATTTTCTCGATGACGCGCTGGAGGGTTTCCTCGTTGCCGTTGAGGCCAATCTGCTCCAACACGCTGGCGGCTCGCCAGGACACTTCGGCGTTGTCGGACATCGCGGCGGCCGCGACTTGGTCAATCGCTTGCTCAGCGGCTGCAGCGAGGTTTTCCGTTGCTTGCTCGCGTTGCTCGTAGTGGTTGCTGTCAAGTTGCTCAATCCAGATCTGAATCTGATCGGGCGTTGTCATTTCGGCGTACGACACCTGGGAGAATCGGCTGGCGAAAAATGCCAGCAGCGCCGCGGTGGCACAGAGAATGAACCGTTTCATTTCGTGAACAACTCCAATTCGCTAGGACACGAGAAAGCAGACGACCTCACGGCAGGAAAAACCCGTTTGTTCGGTATGGTCCAAAAAGGGGTCAGGTACCGTTGCCGGAACGGCCCGTAGGGTGCTTGGCACAACGGTACTTGACCCCTTTTTGAACCATGTTCCGTTGCTCGGTATCCATAAATCTACGTTAGGTGACCGGGAACTGTCGAGTGTTTTTGTGGGTTTGTTGACTATTCTACCGGGCGGTCAAGTGGCAATTCGAGCGCCGAGTGTGAAAATACTCCGAAACTAACGATTCTGAGGCTGCGGTTCGGCCCACTATCCTCGTGCCATTTCTTCGGCTTTGGCCATCGTCGGGTCGAGTTCGTCCCAGATGATTTGAAGATCCGCCTCATCGACATCCAGACCCTGGTAGATTTCGTCCGTGGGGTTGGGAATGTGGTTCTCGCCGAGTGACTTGCGCCCATTGCGTGAACACAGACAATTTGCCAGGGCAACCGCAAAGACCGTTTCGCAGTGCGGCCCATCGTACTCATGCGGTCGGTGATGAAACAGAATCGCGTCCACGACTTGCTGGGAGAAGGACCAGTCGGCCGCAACGAAGGAACCTAGCTCGGTGTGGTCGAACGAAAAAATCTCCCGCTCGATTTCCGTTGCTTCTTCCCCGGGCGATAGCGATTCCAGCAAGCGACAGAAATGTCGATGCAAGTTCCGATCCAGCAGGATGTAGCCAACGTCGTGCAACAGGCCGGCCGCGTAGGCGTCATGGGGCTCGGCGCGTTTGCAAATCGAGGAGACCATCCTTGACAAGGCCGCCACCGAAACGGAGTGCGCCCAGAGATTGCGACGGCTGTACCGTCCAAACTCGCAAGTGTCCGAGAACAGTCGCGAGGTGTAAACGGTCAAGGCAAGATTGCGAACTTCGCGAAAGCCCAGGATCCGCACGGCCGTGGCGACATCATAGATTTTGCGACGCAGTCCATAGTAAGCGGAGTTTACCCGGCGGAGCATGCGCGTGACGAGTGCCGAATCGCTTGCAATGGCACGCTGCAATTGTTCCACACGCGTCGATTCCGATTCGGCCAGTTCGATCACGCGCATGCCGATTTTTGGCAGCGCGTTGGCTTGGGCGATTCGTCGAAAGAGACGTTCCAGCGCAGCGCGATGCTCTTCGGTTTCGCAGCGCCAGGGGAGCGTTGGGAGCGCCGTCCCACTGAGCATTCGTCATACCTTTCGGCGCCCCAGGTTGACTGCCCCTTGCCAGATGATTCCAACAAGTGCCCCAGTGGAGGAAAGTGTAGGTTACGGATTTATTCCCAGGCAAGTTCCCTTCTTCTCTTGCTTCGCAACCGGACTAACCGTCACAACCGAGTCCCATTTGTTTGACGCAAGCCTAAGAGGATTCTACGTTTCCATTGATTGTTTAATGCAATCTTCGATCCATTTGTCCTTCGATACGGTAAGAACTCGTCGCATGTCTGAGTCGAAAATCGAGAGCCTGCTGGCCAAACTCTCCGCCCGCAAGAATCCAAACGAAAATGCAGCCGCTTGGAAAGAAGTGGCTGCCTCGGCCCCGGAACCCGCGCCGCAACAAAACACGGCCGAAACAAACCCCAAGGAAGAGAAGCTGGCCGGCTTGATCAGTCGTATCAATGGCATCACCAAGCAGTCAAGCGAGCCGAGTATTGATTCTGGTGAAGCGGTGTCGACGACCAGCGTTGTTGCCCAGGCCACGGATTTGCAGGAAGGCGAATACATCCCGATGGAACCGGAATCGTATCGCGAAGCGGGATTGACGGACAGCGAAGTCGAGTCGCTGATTTTGAAGTATTTGTTGGGGCGTGGCGACGCATCGGGTCGCGATATTGCCGACCAAATCAAATTGCCGTTTGTGCTGATTGAACATACGGTTCGCAAAATGAAAGACGATCGGCTGCTCGCTTACAAGTCGTCGGCTGCGATGAACGATTATGTTTGCCAGCTTGCCGACATCGGTCGCGAACGAGCTCGGCGCCATGTCGAACATTGCACGTATTTCGGTTCCGCGCCGGTCGCGTTGGACCAGTATATCGGCAGCGTTCGTGCCCAGTCGCTGGAAGGACTGCAACCCTCGGAAGAAGAGTTGCGCGACGCCTTTAAGGATCTCTTGATCAACCCGAAGCTGTTTGCCAAGTTAGGACCGGCGATCAATTCCGGGCGGGGCATGTTCCTGTACGGGTATCCGGGCAATGGCAAGACAAGCATTGCCGAACGCGTCACGCAAGCGTTCGGTCAATATATCTGGATCCCTCGTGCGCTCGGCATCGACGGCGAAATCATGCGGTTGTTCGATCCCATGAACCATGAAGAGGTGCCGTTGAAGAAGACCGTGGGATACTTGGACCAATCCAAGATTGACCAGCGATGGGTCCGCATCCGCCGGCCGACCATCGTGGCGGGCGGTGAACTGACGATGGACAACCTCGAAGTGACACTGAACACAGCGACGGGCATCAACGAAGCGCCGCTGCAATTGAAAAGCAACTGTGGCACGTTGGTCATCGACGACTTTGGCCGGCAACGGATGAGCGTGGACGAGCTGTTAAATCGTTGGATCGTGCCGTTGGAAAAGCGGTATGACTTCTTGAATCTGACGAATGGCAAGAAAATTCAAGTGCCGTTTGACCAGCTCATTGTTTTCTCCACGAACTTGGAGCCGCGTGACCTGGTCGACGAGGCGTTCTTGCGGCGTATTCCTTACAAAATCGAAATCACCGATCCGCCGGAAGACGACTTCCGCCAATTGTTTCAGATTTTGTGTCCGAAAATGGGCTTTCAACTCGACAGCGCCGTGCTCGATTACTTGATCGACACCCACTACAAAGCGGTCGATCGCCCGTTTCGATGTTGCCAACCGCGCGACTTGTTGCTGCAGGTTCGCAACCATTGTCTCTACGAAAAGAAGGCGCTGGAATTAACACCCAGCGCGTTTGACTTCGCGGTCGAGAACTACTTCTCGGTGATGTAGGGTGTGTGGAGCACGGCGAAGTGCATTCTGGTGTGTTCCGCAAGCCAATCTTTCCCAAAGCAACACGCTACCATCTGGTGAATCGCTGCCGTGCAACACCCTACAACACCAGAAAACAGGCAAGAGCCTACGCATAAAGTCGTTTAACGCCGAGCCGGCAGGCGACGGCTTCGTCAT
>CAYFJO010000177.1:0-20882 GCA_964343305.1 uncultured Pirellulaceae bacterium
AGTACTGGGTCAGCACCACTGCCCAAAAAGAGCCGTCCCTCGTCAGCCGTCGTCGGTCAACCGGAAATCCCTCATTCGGCGTATTCGAGGTATTGTTCATAAAATCCACTCAAAGGACTTAGCATTGACCAACGAATTTTGACAGACGCAAATCAAAGCCGAGTCATATCGCAGGATGGATTTCCAATCCATCAGGGACGGTTTGAATTACCGCACTACTCGTAGATTCTTTCCGGTAGGTAGCCTTATGGCATTGATGATTCGCTCCGTCCTTACTCGCACCGCGGCGATTGTGGCCGAAAAATGCAAACAATGTACCAAGTCTCCTGACGAATACACGCATCCGTGTGCGTAACGGCGCGCCGGCGTGCCCAGCCGCACATGGTCTACCATCTTTGCTCCCACTGTCTTGTCCGAAATGCCAAATGGTTTGGTGGCATGCTTATTGCAAATGACAAACCGTCATATCTTTCGGTTTCCGTTGTTCAAATGCAATAGAGCTATCGCGTGATGTCAATTGACCAACAAGCAACGGACGGGAATCGAACCGGGCGTGTGGCGATGGTGCGAGGCAGCGTTATCGACGTTTCGTTTCACGGTGGCTTGCCAGCTTTGCAAAACGAGCTGCGTGCTGGTGACGTCGTATTTGAAGTGGTAAATCACCTTGATGCGTCGAAAGTCCGCGCTGTTGCCTTGACACCAACGCACGGCTTGTCTCGTGGGGCGACGGTGATTGATACCGGGCACCAGCTTCAAGTTCCCGTGGGTCACCGGTTGTTGGGACGTGTGTTCAACGTTTTTGGCGAGTCGATCGACCAGGGTGAGGCGGTCGTCGACGGCGATTGGCGTAGTATCCACCGATCGCCCGTGCCGTTGACTCAGCAGGTTACTCGAATGGAGGTTTTTCAGACGGGCATCAAGTTGATCGACGTCCTCGCGCCGCTGGAACGAGGTGGAAAGGCTGGCTTGTTCGGCGGCGCGGGAGTTGGCAAGACCGTCGTGATCATGGAGTTGATCCACAACACGGTCAGCCAGCACGAAGGGGTCAGCCTGTTCTGTGGCATTGGCGAACGTTGCCGCGAAGGTGAAGAACTTTACCGCGAGTTGCAGACGGCGGGCGAGTTGAAAAACACGGTGCTCGTATTCGGCCAGATGAACGATCCACCCGGTGCTCGTTTCCGAGTTGGACACGCGGCGCTGACGATGGCTGAGTACTTTCGGGACGACGCCAAACAAGACGTGCTGCTTTTGATCGATAACGTGTTTCGGTTTATTCAAGCTGGCAGCGAGGTGTCTGGATTGATGGGCCGATTGCCGTCGCGGCTCGGTTATCAACCAACGTTAGGCACGGAACTGGCCGAATTGGAAGAACGAATCTGCAGCACAAAGTCGGCGGCGATTACCTCGGTTCAGGCGGTATATGTGCCGGCCGACGACTTCACCGATCCGTCAGCCGTGCACACTTTCGGTCACTTGTCCACCTCGATCGTACTTTCACGAAGGCGCGCCAGCGAGGGACTTTATCCCGCGATTGACCCGTTGGAATCGCGTTCGAAGCTGCTGGTGCCGCACGTCGTCGGCGAGCGGCACTATCGCATCGCCCAAGAGATTCGCAAGACGCTCGCACAGTACGAAGACCTGAAAGACATCATCGCGATGCTGGGCGTCGAAGAACTGTCACAGGAAGATCGGCGCATCGTCAATCGCGCCCGTCGCTTGGAGCGGTTCTTGACTCAGCCGTTTTTCGTCACGGAACAATTCACGAGCCACAAAGGCCGCGTCGTACAGCTTGAGGACGCGCTGGATGGTTGTGAACGGATATTGAACGACGAGTTCTTCGATTACCCCGAGCGCTCTTTGTACATGATCGGCAAGATCGACGAGGCGAAAAAACCATGAGGCTAAAAGTGTTGTTGCCCAACGAAGTGTTTTTAGATTGCGACGCCGAAAAGGTGGTTGCCGAAGCGTCCAATGGCCACTTTTGTTTGTTGCCACGACACATCGACTTCGCAACTTCATTGGTTCCTGGTTTGCTGTCGTACGAAGACACCGATGGCCGGGAGCGTTTCGTCGCCGTCGACGAAGGCACGCTGGTCAAATGTGGCGACGAGGTTCTCGTGTCGACGCGCAGCGCAGCAAGTGGCGGCGACCTCGGCGAGTTGAGACAAATCATTTCGGAACAATTCGAAGTGCTGGACGAACGCGAACGTCTCGCCCGCTCAGCGTCCGCTCGACTAGAAGCCGGACTCGTTCGCCGTTTCATGGAGTTGGATCAACATGTCGCATGACTCCGATTACGGCGAAGAAGTTGGTCGCAAAGAACGACGCAAGCTTCAGGCTCGCAGCCAGCCGGGACGCAGCATTTGGTTTGGACTAGGTATGTTTGGTTTGGTTGGTTGGTCGATCGCGATTCCGACGTTGATCGGCATCGCAATTGGTGTTTGGCTGGATCGGGTCTGGGAGACGCCGTTTTCTTGCACGCTGATGTGCTTGTTCATGGGGGTCGTCGCGGGTTGCACGATCGCTTGGTACTGGGTTCGACGGGAGAGTGGCCAATGACTGAGTTGTATTTGACGCTGTCGTTCGTGGCTGGCATTTTGCTTGGCGTTTTTTACTTTGGCAGTCTTTGGTGGGTTGTCAGCCAACTCTCCAAAACCCGTCGTCCGGAACGCTTGCTGATCGCAAGCTTCGTCATCCGCACATCGCTGGCAATGGCTGGATTTTATTTTGTAATGAGCGGCCGACCGGAACGGCTCATCGCGTGCTTAGTTGGTTTTTTTCTTACTCGTGTATTGCTTGTCCGGTTCGTGCAACAATCTTGGTCGGCATCCAACTGTAGTCGAAGTCATGAGACTTCGGTTCCGAACTCTCACGACTACAAAAGGTGAGTGACTCGTGGACATCAAAGACTTTAGTCCCGACGCGGTTGTCCTTTGGCAATGGGGCGTTGTCTCGTTGAACCTGACAATCGTTTACACATGGATCGTGATGGCGCTGCTCGTCGGTGGGTCATGGTTGGCAACGCGAAATCTGTCCACCGGGCCTCACATCACGCGGTGGCAAAATCTGTTGGAGATGGTCGTGGGCACGATCAAAGGACAGATTCGTGAGATCAGCCAACAAGAACCCGCGCCGTATCTTCCGTTCATCGGAACGCTGTTTTTATTTATCGTCGTGTCTAACTTGCTCAGTGTCGTTCCCGGCTTCTACTCACCGACTGGTTCGCTTTCGACGACGGCCGCGCTTGCCATTTGCGTGTTCATCGCCGTGCCGGTCTTTGGGATCGCGATGCAAGGCGCCGGCCAGTACCTCAAACAGTATCTGCGACCCACACCACTCATGCTGCCATTCAACATCATCGGGGAAGTGTCACGAACGCTGGCCCTGGCCGTGCGGTTGTTCGGCAACATGATGAGCGGCACAAAGATTGCAGCCATTTTGTTGGCACTGGCACCGTTGTTGTTCCCAATCCTTATGCAGGCACTGGGACTCCTAACAGGACTAATACAAGCCTACATCTTTGCAATCCTGGCAATGGTTTATATCGCGTCCGCAACACAAGTACATGTAAGTCAAGAGTCGAGTGTCGAGAGTCAAGAGCAGGAGTCGCGTTCCGTCTCTTGACCCTAGACTCTCGTCCCTCGACCAAACAAGGAGTAACAGCAATGGATAACCTCGGAGTCATCGGCATGGCATCGATCATCACGGCTGGGATCACGATTGCCATCGGATCAATTGGACCGGCACTAGGTGAAGGTCGCGCACTGGCACAAGCACTCAGCGCGATTGCCCAGCAACCCGATGAAACGGGCACGATCACACGCACGTTGTTCGTCGGTCTGGCGATGGTCGAGTCGACGGCGATCTACTGCTTCGTCGTCTCGATGATCTTGATCTTCGCCAACCCGTTCTGGGACTACGTGATTTCGCAAACGGGGGGATGATCGATGCTTGCCGACTGGTTTACCGTCATCGCCCAGATCATCAACTTCCTGATCCTGGTCGGGCTGCTGAAGTACTTTCTCTATGGCCGAATCGTCGCCGCCATGGAAGCACGACAACAAAAGATCGAAGACGATTGGCACGACGCCGAACTGGCGAAGAAAGACGCGGAGCAGGAAGCGTTGTCGATCCGTCGCAAGAACCTCGACATGGACGAGCAGCGCGAGAAACAACTCGCGCAGGTCCGTGACGAAGTCGAACAGCACCGGCACGAACTGGTTGCCAAGGCACGGTCGGAAGTCGACCAACTCAAGTCACGCTGGACTGAGGGACTGCGCGAAGAGACAGACTCATTTCTTCGCGACCTGCGCGGCATCGCGTCAAAGGAGATTTGTTCAATCGCACGTCGTGCGCTGGCCGACTTGGCGGACCAGGAATTGGAAAGCTGCACGGTTCGGGTATTCATCAATCGTCTAAAGACAGTCGGACAAGCCGAGCGAGACAAAATCGCCGCCTACCTGCTTGAGTCAGGCGGCGATGTACTCATTCAAAGCGCCTTTGAGATCACGGCCGACCAGCGATCCGAGGTCGTCGAAGCGCTTCGTCAGGCGTTCGATTGCGATCTCGATGTTCGCTTTGAGGTCACGTCCGATTTGATGTGTGGCATTGCCATGCACACTGACAGCCATCGTGTTGCCTGGGAATTGAATGATTACCTGGACGGCTTGGAAGAACAAATACTTGCCATGCTAGACGTGGGCCAGGTTTCCAACCCGCCGACCGCGACGCCGGCCGACATATTGGCAGGTTGAAAACGCAAATTGACACAATCAAGTCGAACACCTGAATTTTGCCCCGAAGGGGCCGCAAGATACCAGCCCAGGGCAGAGCGAAGCACCGCCCTGGGGCAGAAGGAACCGAGCCGCGGAGCCCTGAATGGGCGTAACAAACGAAGGGTGAATGTCATGTTATTTCGCCCTTTCAGGGCTTACGAATGTGGCGATCGCATACCCAGGGCGGCGCTGCGCTATGCCCTGGGCTGATACGTTTCTGGCCCTTTGGGCCGACTTGCGTACAACAACCAGATTGAAAACCGTCCGCACAATATGGAAAACGACACGAAACTTAGTTCCGTTCTCGACCAGACAACCGCGGCGTTTGATCGTGCGCTGGCGGACCACAACCATCAATTGAGAGCCGAAGAACTCGGCCACGTCAGATTCGTCGGCCACGGCATCGCACGCGTTGATGGCTTGCCCGGCGTTGGCTCACACGAAATCGTTCGATTTTCTGGCGACGTTTTGGGAATGGCGTTCAACCTCGATCCAGATGAAGTCGGCGTCATTTTGCTCGACGAGGAAGAAGAGATTTCCGCGGGAGCGGTTGTCCGTCGAACGGGCCGGGTTCTTGATACTCCCGTCGGCGAGACGCTCCTGGGGCGTGTGATCGACGGCGTCGGCCGGCCGCTGGACGGACTTGGTCCGATTCACGCCCGACATCGGCTGCCGGTTGAACGCCCCGCTCCTGCGATCATGGAACGGGCACCGGTCATTGTGCCGTTACAAACAGGACTAAAGGTGGTCGATGCACTCATCCCCGTGGGCCGAGGGCAACGTCAACTGATTCTGGGAGATCGACAATCTGGCAAGACGGCGCTGGCCATCGATACGATGATCAACCAGCGTGACAAGGACGTTCTGTGCGTCTATTGCGCAATCGGCCAACACAGCTCGGCGGTTGCTCGCGTCATCGAAGACCTGCGTAACCACTCAGCACTTGACTACACCGCCGCGGTCGTGACAACCGAAGATGACGCACCAGGCGTTCAATTCGTGGCTCCCTACGCGGCCATGAGCATCGCCGAACATTTCATGCACCAGGGACGAGATGTGCTTGTTGTTCTGGACGACTTGACGCATCACGCCCGTGCCTACCGCGAACTGTCTTTGCTGCTCCGCCGGCCACCCGGCCGCGAAGCATTTCCTGGGGACATCTTCTACATTCACTCGCGCCTGTTGGAGCGCTCGACGCATTTACGCGACGAATTCGGCGGCGGCTCCGTAACGGCGCTGCCAATTGTCGAGACCGAAGCGCAAAACCTGTCGGCCTATATCCCGACGAATCTTATCTCGATCACCGATGGACAGATCTACCTGTCACCCGATCTGTTTGACAAAGGCATTTTGCCGGCGGTGGATGTTGGCAAATCGGTGTCGCGCGTGGGCGGCAAAACGCAGCTTGCATCCTATCGCGCGGTCGCTGGTGATTTGCGTTTGTCGTACACGCAGTTCGAAGAACTCGAGACTTTCGCTCGCTTTGGCACGCGGCTCGACAAGCAAACGCGCCGAACGCTCGAACGAGGACGTCGCGTTCGCGAAATCCTGAAACAGCCGCAATACAAACCGCTGTCTGTTCCCCAGCAGATTTCGATCTTGGTCGGCGTGAACCACGGAGTTTTCGACGACCTGCCATTGGACAGAGTTCCGGTCATCGAGCAAGTGATCAGCGAAAGAATTTACGATCGGCTGCCCGATATCTGCGAACGAATCGAAGACGGCGTAAAACTCACACAGCACGACGAAGACGCGATCGTCCGAGTAGCAAACGAGATCCGTGCCGAGCAAGACACGTAACATGCACACGCTCGAAACACTCAAACGTCAAATTCACACGGCCGAAGAATTGCATTCGGTCGTGAAGACGATGAAGGCCCTGGCAGCGGTCAACATCCGCCAGCTCGAACGAGCCGTCGAGTCGCTCGCGGATTACAACCGCACTAACGAACTCGGATTTCGCGTTCTTCTTCAACGTCAGCCTGAGACCGCTTTGTCCGCGCGTCTTGCACCGCGGAGCAAATTCGGAACTATTGTCTTCGGCTCCGATCAAGGAATGTGCGGCCAGTTAAACGACCAAATCACAATGTACGCGATGGATCAAATGAACCAAACCGATCCAGAGATTGAACAACGAATTGTGCTTGCCGTGGGAGCACGGCCCGCGTCGCGTCTGGAAGACGGCCATCAAAAAGTTGAGGCAATCTACCCTGTGCCAAGTTCAACCGCCAGCATTACGTCGATGGTCCAACAAGTTCTGCTACACATCGAACGCTGGCATGCGCACCAAGGAATTGGTCGCATTCGCCTGTTCTACTGCGAACACGAAACGCGTGTGACGTATCGTCCGACGACCGTGGAACTCCTGCCGATCGACCGCCAGTGGCTGCAAAACATTCAACAACAAGAATGGCCAACGCATGCGCTGCCAATGTTCTCGATGCCACCCAACGAGTTGTTCTCCGCACTGGTTCGCCAATACTTATTCGTCAAGCTGTATCGCGCCTTCGCCGAATCCATGGCCAGCGAAAACGCCAGCCGTCTGGCATCCATGCACGGAGCCGAACGTAACATCACCGACCGCATCGCCGCGCTAAACACAAAGTTTCACCAGCAACGCCAAATGACCATCACCGAAGAGCTGTTAGATATTGCCGCTGGTTTTGAGGCGCTCAGCGAAGCATCGTGTCACCAGTAGCGTTCAAAGTGGACGTTTCCTGGTTGCTTCGGTCGATCGGAAACGAAACCACGTTTGTGCAGAACATCGATCATCCCGCCGGGTTGCCGTTCGAGTTCACGATGTGCCCGCAGATACGCCAGATCGCTTTGGTAGCGGACACAAACCGCCGACACGATGCGTCCGCGATGTTCACGTGAAAGCAGCTCGGCCAGCATCGCGTTATGAGGTCCTTCGCCAGTGCCCGTCGCGAGAAACACGACGATGTCGTTTGGTCATGCCAAGTCAGGTGGTTCCGTTCGTGCCGATTATGGCGTTTCGCGGGCATTGCATCCAACGAAACAGGCACAAACTTTGCAGCTATTTTCCGAAGCGTGGTTGAACAATCATCAAAGCATCGCGAATGGCCGATACTCAGTGATTGAAGAGCAAAAAGGAGTTTCCACCATGATCCATCGCACAGAGTTGCAAGTCTTTTATCCCCGGTTGACTGTGGTCCTCGTCTTGGTTGCTGTCTTTGCATCTGGTCCATCCATTTGGGCCAACGATGTCCAGACAACAAAGAACACATCGATCGTGCAATCGATCACCGAAAGATTCTCAGATCAATTCACCCGGTTGAAACAAGCTTCGGCGTCCTTGGTCGAGCAGCCCTCGTTTCAGTGGTCGCGTTCGCATCACGTAGTCGGTCCGAGAAAGTTCATGAACTCAAAGCCAGGTAAGTTCGTGGTTTCTTTCAAAGTAGGCTGGCTGGGCGATTTCACGATTGAGGATGGTCCGATCGTTGGATTTTCGATCTCGATCTCGCGAGATCAAGCGGCTCAACCAAAGACCTTAAGTGACGAGCGATAAGATTCGAGAATGCGACGCCGGATCCGTTTCTGACCTCGCCCAATGAGCGCCCGTTGTTGCTCCTCCGCGCGCGACGGGCGCGACAATGTGCACGCCTCTCGTCAGGCATTCTTTTCGCAATCCTTACAGAGCATCGGCATATGCGATGCTTGCACTGCGTCCGGCCAATGGCACGCGTTTTGCAAAACTATCAGAAGGTAATTCACCTCGCAAATTGAAAGGGGGTGTGGCATGTTGGTCAAAGCTCAAAGCAATGTTGTGGTAAAGGAATTTTTGAATTGGACTCTGTTGATTGTGGTCGTTGCGATCTTGTCGTTGATGCTCAGCCGTGCGGCGAGCGGCGGACGGCCGGTTCCTGGCGACGTTCCACCCGGTACGCTCCCGCCGATGGGCGAATTGGCGACGCCGATGGCACCGATGCCAGACGTGCCTCGCGAGATCGCTCCGCCGGCCGGGAACGAATTCGGTTTGATTGCGGACGCGTGGACCGTGCTGGAATTGCATCGTAGTCGCAACATGGAAGAAGCGATTGAGGGTTGGCAGCGGTTGACGTTGCCCCGCGACACGGCGGTGTGGCAAAGCGTTGGCTTGGCGGCGGCAAACCTACGAGTGGGTAACGTCGAGAAGGCGGCGGATGTCTTGAGCGACGGGCTACTTTTGGATCCGGACAACGCCGTCTTGCACTACTATCAAGGCCTTGTGTTGCTGACGATGTCCGTCGAAGCCGCGGATTGGTACGATGACGCCACGATGCCACACACCTGCTTGGTTTCACACTCGCCCGAACGAGCAAGTGTGCTGTATCGGCTCGGTGCCATCCACGAATTCGAACGAGTGGTCGAGTTAGCAAAGGACGTCAATCTGGAGCAGCCGCTCGTGCCGCCGGTTGTGTTCGCGGGCGTGCCGATGATCGAGCCGATTGGAACGGGCGTCGCGAACCCAATGTGGGTATCCCAACCCGGCGGCGATTACATTGAGCCGCTTTACCGGACGCCGATGCCATTGGAGCCGCCGACGGTTTCGGATCTGTTGGCCGCGGTTGGTGCTGACGATTTCGAAGGCAAGGCGCACAACCTGCTGGCGCCGCTCTATCTTGGCCGTGGTTTGTTGCAGCAAGCCGAAGAGCACATGGACGCGGCGGTCGCGCTGGATATGAATGTGCTCGATGGCTACGGAAAGCTTGCCGATCGCTACGAGGCGCGCGGACAGTATGGCGATGCCTTCCGCGCGAATCTGAAAGCGATTGGCGGCGCCGACGGAATTGTGGGTCCGGCGCAAAAGGCATTCGACGCTTTCCGCAAGTCGCTCGACAAGTCGTGGTAGGGCCAAGGCGGCGATGGCCTTTAAGACGCTGGCTCTTCGCCAGCGTCTTTCTTTGCGCGCGATGTGTTCAAGCCACCGAACCACATTGTGCGAAATTGGCTGAATGCGAGCGATTTCGCACACGTCGTCGCGTGAGATCGTGAGTGATTTTCATTGACAGTCGCTACCTTGTACGTTGGAAGAGTGCATGAACGGTTTGGCACCCAAGTTGCACTTCTGTTCTTCAGAAAGAATGAGACGAAAAGCGGTTTCAAAACCCACCGTAGCGCAGGTTGCCAGCCTGTCTTGCTGGTGTTTTGACAGCCAAGTTGGCTGTGCTGCGACATTTTGAAATGGCTTTAAGCCTTTCAGCAAGGAGACGTATCATGCAAGTGAAAACAATTCTCTACCCGACTGATTTTTCTGAGTACAGCGAAGCTGCGTTGCAACACGCTTCGTCTCTCGCACGTGACACCGGCGCGATGCTGATGATCGTTCATGTCAAGGAACCGCCCGATACTTTCGTCGACACAGGATTCGCGGGTTATCCCGTCGACGTACAGGAATCGGAGTTACTGAGCGAATTGAATCTCGTGAAGCCGAGCGACCCCAATATTGGCTATTCCCAAAAGCTGTTGACGGGCGATCCGGCAAAGGAGATTGTTCGCTGTGCTAAGGAAGAAGGCGTGGACATGATCGTCATGGGTACGCATGGCCGGCGCGGCTTGAAGAGGATGCTGATGGGAAGCGTCGCGGAAGCAATAGTTCGCAATGCATCTTGTCCGGTGCTGACGATTAAGCAGCCCAGTACGGAAACGGCGGACACTTAGCGATGCCGGATGGAAGGATGGAATGGTGTTGATCCATGCATGACGCAACACAGCGGTTGAAAACACTGCAGGTCGCGGATGTCATGAACAAAGAACTGGTTCAGGTGTCCGTGAATCAATCGATGACCGAGGCCGCGGACATCTTGTCGCGGCACAACATTTCGACGGCACCGGTGATAGACGAACAGGGCCGTTGCGTGGGGATCCTCAGCGCAACGGATTTCCTGCGGCGACAAAGTAACTTGGGTCACTCCCACGAACAGTCACTTACCAGCGCAACTCATCAGCTTGTCGATTCACCCGGCGAGCAACCACTTCACATTTCTCCTGTCGCCGAAGACATGGTCAACTCTCACATGACCCGCGCTGTCCAGTCGGTGGGGCCTGACGTCTCGCTGTTGAAGGCCGCTCACATCATGAATGCCGAGCATATTCATCGACTCCCTGTGTTGGACGCCGACGGTCGCGCGGTCGGAATCGTCAGCACGATGGATATCGTTTCGTCCTTGGTATGTGCCGTCGACGAAGGAGAAACCACGTTTGCGCGTCAAATGCAAGACGGCGATTTTTGAAACGGTTGACCTCGACTCGTTGCTGCCGGTCGGCATGGCCGGTGTTAAGCCTATCGAACCACGATGTCAATCGGCCGCCGCGATGTCCTCGTTAAAAGCGTCTTGCAACAGTTCGTTCTCTTTGCTTTCGTGGTGCATCAAATCCTTGCTGAATTGATGAAAGGACTTGTCCATCTGACTCCACCAGTCCGCGGAGTCGTCGCCGTCTTGGGCGGTCTCCTTGAGTTTGCGGATCGCGGTTCGCAACCCAGCGTGCTCCGCGCGAATCTCATCGGATCGTTCCGTCAGGCGCGGTGCTTGCTCGCTGACTTCGTCGAAGAATCCGCCGTCTTCTTCGTTGAGGAAGTGATGTTCTAATTGGTCGCAAAGCGAGGCAAGCGACTCTGCAACTTTGTCGACCGGGTCGTTGCGACCGGTCAACATACGATGCACCAGTCCAAGTTTCACGCGAAGTTCGTCATGCTCGCGGCGAATCTCTTCGTAGATCGCATGATCGGATTCTTCGTTCATCACGTCGCTCCTGTGGGGAATTCCGTCGTGGTGTTGCTGAGCAGTGAGCAACCAATTCACTGTCGTTTCCACCATCACCCAATTCGCAGCAAAAGATATGCCGACTTGCATTCATGGACGAGCGTGGTAGTGGTTGGGGGAATTGTGCGCGCGGAATCGCTCGCACGGCGCGCGGAATTGAGACGTCGAACGATCCGTCTGGCACTCCCACTTGCAACCACACTTTGGCCATGAGATCGGCATCAAAGTTGCTTGTTCTTACCGCCACCAGGCTGAACCCATTTCGAAAGCAAGGGAGACCTGACATGTCTATCCGTAACGTTTGTGTCCGGGCCGTTGACGTCGCCAAGCCTGACGAGTCCGCGTGGCAAGCTGCCGAACGCATGCATCAGCGCAGTGTCGGAACACTGGTCGTTGTGAATGACGATCAGCGACCCGTTGGCATCGTCACCGATCGTGACCTGGTCGAACGAGTGATTTCACCGAACCGGGACGCGAGTTCGACGAGCATCAGCGACGTGATGACCACCGATCCGAGAACCGTCACCGAAGACGACTCGATTGAGTCTGCGTTGTTGATCATGTCCGCGGATGAATGCCGGCGATTGATTGTCATCGACGACGACGGCCGACTGGGCGGCTTGGTGAGCATGGACGACATCCTCAAAAAGATCATTGAAGAGATGGTGCTCATTGACCGATTACTCGAGCGCCAAACACCGCAAGCGGTTGCGGAACTAAACAGGTGACAGAGTTGAGAGCGATGAAAGCAATGGTCCTGACAAAGATCGTTTCGCTCGACGAAGTGGACTCGCCGTTGGAATTGGCCGATCTGCCGAAGCCTCGACCTCGTGCCGGCGAGGTTCTCGTTCGAGTTTCTGCGTGTGGCGTGTGTCACACCGAATTGGACGAGATCGAAGGCCGGACAGCTCCCCCAAGGATGCCCGTGGTCCTGGGACACGAGGTTGTGGGGCGAGTCGAAGAGACCGGCAGTGGTGTTTCCAAGCTGCGGGAAGGCGATCGCGTGGGAGTCGGCTGGATCCATTCGTCATGCGGCACGCGGGACGAAAACTTGAGTTCGAGCTTCCGGGCAACTGGGCGCGACGCGAACGGCGGATATGCCGAGTTGATGACCGTCCCGGAAAACTATGCGTACGTCATTCCCGAAGTCTATTCCGATGCTCACGCGGCCCCGCTTCTTTGTGCGGGTGCGATCGGCTATCGAGCGCTGAAACTGACGTGTGTCAAAAACGGTGAGCCTCTGGGCCTCACTGGATTTGGCGGATCAGCCCACCTGGTCCTCCAGTTGGTGCAGCATCTGTTTCCTGATTCGAAGGTTTTTGTTTTCGCGCGAGATGAATCATCGCGAAAGTTTGCGCTCGAATTGGGAGCCTATTGGGCGAGCGATACCAACGATCGTAGTCCCGAGCCATTGCAAGCGATCATCGACACGACGCCGGCCTGGCAGCCGGTTGTCGAAGCGATGGCGAATCTCCGGCCTGGCGGACGGCTGGTCGTGAATGCGATTCGAAAAGAGGATCGCGACAAGGATTATTTACAGAACATCAACTACCACGACCACCTGTGGATGGAAAAAGAGATCAAGTCGGTCGCCAACATCTCGCAGTTCGACATTCGCGAGTTTCTGCCGATCGCGGCGGAGATCCCGATTCAGCCAGAGATTCAAACGTACCCGCTGGAAGAGGCGAATCGCGCATTGTTGGAATTGAAGCACCAAAGCGTCCAAGGAGCAAAGGTGCTCTTGGTCGAGTAGTGCTTTGTCAAAGTAGAAAGTTGACAGAGCACTAGCTCGACGAGGCTTTCGACGTGACGGATTCGTCCTCGGCGGTTGCAGGCTCATGGTGTTTTACGGTCAGCACCGGACAAGGCGCTTTCCGCAGCACACCCTCAGCCACGCTGCCCATCAACACTCGCATCACGCCGGTTCGTCCGTGAGTTCCGATCACAATCAAGTCAATGCTCTCACGAGCCGCAAGGTCGACGATCCCTTGGATGGCGGCACCGGTCACAAGCCAATGGTGGCATTCAATGCTACGATCCTCGGGACGGATTCTTTCCAGCGCGTTTTTCAGATTATCGAGATCTGCGTAGGGAGCCAGGTCGCCGTATCGCGCGTCGGCCTCGTAAATGTGAAACGGTTCCTTAACGTGGACGATGTGCAACATCGCATTTGATTCACGTGCCAGGGATTCCGCGAACTCCAGCGCCGAGTCGCTGAATTTCGAAAAGTCGATTGGCACGAGGATTTTTTTGAGGTCCATGCCTTCGCTCCCTATACGACGAGGTGACATCACAATTGTTTCCCGCGAACGACTTGTTCGCCACCATGCATCGGGTGCAAACCGTGCGCCGATGCGTGGTTGAAAGTTCACCGACTGAATTGGACGCCTAACAAGAATGCTTGCTCGCGCCTGCACACGGATGGGCGATTACGCGCGCTCAAGGCATCGATCGTTAGCGTGACGTTTTGGACCCGGATCTGCACTGCAACACGTCACCACATTTCTTAGACGAGGAGACGAAAAATGGATTTACTCTTATGGCTCGAATCGACGAAGGCAGAGCATGTTATGGTTCGCGATGTGGTTACGCTCGACCAAGAGAGCATCCTCGCGCACGGGGCGGCATTGCTGTTGGAAGAACAGATTTCGGGATTGCCGGTGGTGAACAATGAAGGAGCTTGTGTGGGGATTCTTTCAGCCAGCGACGTGATCGGCTCCGGCGAAAGGGCGTCACTGGAACGTGAGAAGATTGCTGAGTCGAGTTTCTGGAGTTCGAATCTCGCGCTTCCGTCGCGAGTCTATGCGGACAAACTTGAGGCCGTGCGTGACAAGATTGCTCCCGCCGCGGAACAACCCGTCAAACACTTTATGACTGCTGACTTAGTTAGCGTCGGTGAAGATGTACGGCTGACCACGGTTGTTCAATACATGGTCGATGCACACATTCATCGCGTCGTGGTATTGGACGAAGCCAAACGGCTGCGAGGGATTATCAGCACGATCGACGTGCTTGCAGCAATGTTGCGCGAGACAGGAAAGGTGGGTGTGTTTGAGGAGTGACCGATCAGATCTGAACCAACTTGCGGTCCAATCATCAGCTACTCAACCGCGCCAGAAGCCAACCTGCTATCACAATGAAAGCGCAGTAGAATAGCGCAACGAAGTCGCGACCTCCTTCCCGCACATACTTGGCGACGCTCATTTCGCTCCCCAATCGTTTAACCACTGCAAGTTGTTTCGCATTTCGTCGGCTGACAGGGATTGTCGAAGGTGCAACAGCCGGCGCACAACCTCGCCGACGGAGTAGGCTTGCTGAGGAAACAAAATGATTCCGGCGTGATTCCGGCCAGTTGATAGCCACTCGCTATGGATCGCGCAGAAGTCGCTAATGTTGTTGCTGATGATTGCGCGCTCTGAATCCGTTGCATGCTGCAATTGCGAAGCGTCGTCAACACCCCCGTGGTCCAACTCGTTGGTGGTCGTAACATCAACGCCATGTTCTCGGAGTGCGAATGACAACGCAACTGCCTGACAATCTTCGTCCAAGTAGAAACGAATCTCACTCATGAAGTGGCGGATGTCGGATCGGCGTCGTGAGCCGCGGCCGCAACCAAGCTGTCCTCATGCGCGATCTCGCTGGTGATTTCTTTGTGGTTGGCCAGTGCATAGGAGATGGCCGCGTAGGCTTCCGCCAATGCCAAAGTGTCATATTTGGTGACGATGTCCTCTGGTGACAAACCACTTTGATACCAGCGGTAGATGGAACTCACGGGGATGCGGCGATCCTTGATGCGAGCCCGACCGCCGCATGTTCCTGGGGTTTTGACGATCAATTTACCAATGTCCATACATCAAAAATACCAGCCATCCGGCAGTTGGGCAAGATTGTTCCCGAAGGCCTGGACGTACGGCCCGCGAAATGAAGCTTGCTCGACATGCAAGCTCATACTTCTTCGCTTGTGCGGACCTCGTCTTCCGTTTCGCCGGTCGGTCCGGCGCTGGACGCCGGTCGCACAACAATCACATTGCACGGCGCGTGCCGCATCACTCTTTCGGCAACGCTTCCCAGCAAAATGTGTGTCAGGCCTGTGCGACCGTGTGTTCCCATGATGATTGTGTCCACGTTGTTTTCTTTTGCATACTTGACGATCTCAGTCGCAGCCGACCCTTCAAGCACGTGCCGATGAATGTTGAGTTTCGATTCAACTTGCGGCGGCCCCAACGCGTAAAGTTTGTCGCGGACTTCAAGCAACTTTGCCACGCGAAGGTCCTCGGCATCGTCCAGTGAAAACGTTTTGGGTGCCACGTGAACGACGTGCAGTTTGGCGTCGAAGAGGTCGGCGAGGCCGCAAGCGTATTTCAAGGCGGTGTCACACGATGCGCCGAAATCTGTCGGCATCAAGATGGATTTCAGATCCAACATCCAGCCTTCACTCCCTCAGGATTTCTGATTCACATTCCAAGAAAAGAATATTGCACGTTCCATGCCAAGGCGAATTCGGCAAAGCTTCACAACTGACCTTGAAATAGATGTAACAAGGATGTGCCGGTTTGCACGTGCGCGAGCGGTTTCGCACAGTTGGCCGCGGCCGTTTCCAGCCAGCGGCAATAAATCGCTGACGGCAATCCGGACTACGGTTCGAATCCTTGGCACCTAAGTTGCACTCTTTTTCGAGTCGGTCGAGATCATTGAAACCACTCTTTGAGAAAGGGGGTGCTCGATGGCCACCGCCACAAAACCACCGGCCACACCACAAGACACCCGCGACGAGCAACAGCTCCGCCACGACCGCATCACTGCCATCGTGATGTTGGCTGTCATGGCGTTGCTGTTTGCACTGATCATGTGGCTCGCCAGTATGGGCAACGGCAACGTTGAGTCGTACGACCACTGGTCCATTCCGTTTTAGTCGCCGTCGTCCATGACGGAGAAAGCTTGTTTTTGGCATGACGCGATTGATCGTCTCGCGAGTCGATGGACTCTATCGCGCGATTTGGTTTACCCTTCTGAATCGAGCCGACGCGTGTGGCGCAGGAACACCATGAGCCGTTCATTACACGCTAACGAAGGGCATGCGTATCGTGCGCGAAGCGATGAAGAGTTGCTGAGTCGCTTTTGCAGCGCGACGGATACCGATGCGTTTGAAGAACTGGTCCGTCGCTACAAGCGGTCGATTTACACGTATCTCGTTCGATATCTACGCAGCGCAACACTTGCCGAGGACGTGTCCCAAGCCACATTTGTTCGCGTCTATGAAAAGGCTGATACGTTTACGCCCGGCCGGCGAGTGCGTCCTTGGCTTTACAGCATCGCGACTCATCAGGCCATTGACGCACTGCGCAAAAAAAGGCGTCATCCCACGGTGAGTCTCGACCAGGAACACGCGTTGAACGACGCCGATGTGCTCAAGTTGCTCCAGACGATCCGGTCGCCCGAGCCATCGCCTGTCGAACGGGTGGAAGCACATGAACGGGCCGAGTGGGTGCACCGGGCAGTGAACGAATTGCCGCACGACCTGCGGGCGCTGATTCTGCTGATTTACTTTCAAGGGCTGCAATATCGCGAAGTGGCCGACGCCTTTGCAATGCCGATTGGCACGGTTAAGTCGCGCGTGCACAAAGCCTTGATCAGACTCCGTATTGCATGGCGGCGCGATCATACAGCCGAACGAGATTGACGAGATCCATGTGTAAGTCAGAATCACTGCGAATCGGTTTTGTCTCGACACGCTTGGAAGGCACGGACGGCGTTTCGCTGGAAGCGTTCAAGTGGGCCAAAGTGCTGACGGAACTCGGTCACGAGTGTTTCTATTTCGCCGGAGCGTGTGACCGACCGCCCGATCGGAGCCGAGTGGTTCCTGCTGCGCATTTCCAACACGAGACCATTCAAGCAATCAACCAGGACTTGTTCGACGATCATCGGCGCAGGCAGTCGACGACCGACACGGTCCACGACCTTTGGCGAGAGATCGAAAGTGAGCTGCGCGATTTCGTCAGCGATTTTTCGATCGGCGTGTTGGTAGTCGAGAACGCTCTTTCGCTGCCGATGAACGTACCGCTGGGGATGGCGTTGACAAGTTTGATTGCCGAGGCAAATCTTCCGACGATCGCTCATCATCACGACTTTGCCTGGGAGCGGCCGCGTTACAACATCCATGCCGCGGGTGACTTTTTACAGGCCGCATTTCCACCGGTCATGCCGCACATTCACAACGTCGTGATCAACAGCTACGCCGCCACGCAATTGGCCCGTCGCACCGGAATGCGATCGTCCGTGATTCCCAACGTCATGGACTTCGAGAACGCGCCCGCGGAGCCGGATTCATTTGCACAAACATTGCGCGGTGAACTCGGATTGTCCAGTGAGCAGCCCATGCTCCTGCAACCCACGCGCGTCGTCCCGCGAAAACGCATCGAGCGATCGATTGAACTTGCCGTGCGTCTGGAACTTCCCTGTGCACTTGTGGTCACGCATGGCAGCAATGACGAGGGAGGCGAGTACAAAGACTATTTAGTGGACGTGGCAGACCGATTTCACGCCAAACTGATCTTTGCGGACAACCGGTTCGCGATGGATCGCTGCGACACGGAAAGAGTGTTTTCCTTGGCCGATGCCTATGGACAGGCCGACATCGTGACCTATCCGTCCATCGTCGAAGGTTTCGGCAACGCGTTTCTCGAAGCGATTTACTATCGCAAGCCGCTGGTGATGTGCAACTACGAGATTTTTCAATCCGACATCAAGCCCAAGGGATTTCAAGTTACCGAGTTTGGCGAATTCACAAGTGACCGAACGATTGATGAGGTTCGCGATGTCCTGAACGATCCACATCAAGTGTCGGCGATGACCCGGCAAAACTACAATCTTGGACTTCGCCACTTCTCATTTACGTCGCTTCGCAAGCGGTTGCAATTGTTGATCGACCATCTGTTCGGCCGGTTGTACTAGGGCGGCTCTCAACGACAAGGCGATCGATCACCATCACAACGCCAAACAATGGAACAGTTCGAATTATCTGAAGGATGGATGTTGGTGCTGGTTGGTGCACTGCTGCTGGCCGGTTATGCGGCTCATTTGTTGGGACGCCGGGTGCATGTGCCGCGGGTGACGCTTCTGATTTTGCTGGGAGTTGCGTGCGGCCCGTATTTGCTGAATGTCGTGCCGGAAACGCTTGCAACCTGGTTTACTTACGTTGCTCATTTTGCCTTAGCAATGGTTGGGTTTCTTCTTGGTGAAAGCTTCGTGGGAAAAGAGATGAAACGCATAGGGCGGTCGGTGATCTTCATGCCGCTGACGTATGTTCTGTTTACCGGTCTTTGCGTCTTCCTTGCGACGTTGGCGGTTGAGTGGTCTATCGTGACAGCTTTATTGCTGGCCGGCATCGCGCCATCATCGGCGCCCGCCGCGACGTTCGATGTGATTCGCGAAAACCATGCCAAAGGCCAGCTCGCAAAAACTCTCCAAAGAGTGGTGGCCGTCGATGACGCGTTCGGCATTGTTTTGTTTAGCCTCATGTTATCATTCGCGGAAGGCATCGCCGGAGAAGGCGCCGCGTCAAGCGAGATTCTAGCGGGGCTTTGGGACGTCCTTGGTGCAATTCTTCTTGGGCTGCTCATTGGGCTGCCCATGGCGTGGTTCACCGGCCGGCTGCGTAAAGGCGAACCAGCGATTCTCGAAGCCGCCGGCTTTGTATTCCTCTGCGGCGGGCTGGCGACGTTGCTTGACGTTTCGTACTTGCTGGCCTGTATGGTACTCGGCACTGTGGTTGCGAATCGGGCCAAGCATCACACGCGTCCCTTTCACGCGATCGAAGGTGCGAGCGATCCATTTCTCGCGGTGTTCTTCTTGCTAGCCGGGTTTCGATTGGAACTCGACGCTTTGGCCGACGTAGGACTGCTCGGCATCGTCTACATTTTTGCCCGCTCGGTGGGTCTGATCTTCGGCGGTCGACTGGCGGCAACGGTCACCGAGTCGCCGCCGGAAGTACAAAAACATCTCGGCTGGTGCCTGTTGCCGCAAGCCGGGGTGGCACTTGGATTGGCATTGCTCGCCGCCGAGAAAGTACCGCAGATCGGCGGCCGCTTGTTGCCCTTGATCATTGCCACGACCGTTGTCTTCGAGATCGTGGGACCGATCTTCACGCAACGTCATTTGCGCCTCGCGGGAGAAGTCGCGACAAAGATTTAGGACCGCGCGATCAACAAATTCCGTAGGACGGTTTGCCAATCCGTCCTACAGTTCGCACCTTTACAGGGGTGGCCTGCGGCCGACCATCGGTTGACCGTTATAGGTAGGGTGAAAACAAACGGGCCAACCCGTCTCGCAACCGCCAGGCAATGGAACGGTCGCGCAACTCGTCGAGCAGAATCTCTCGTGCCGCTTCAATGCGACTCTTGACGAGCGACTCTAACTCCGCTCCCAACTCCCGTGAGTAGCACTCGACGTTGAATTCGAAGTTGAGCCGCAAGCTGCGGGGGTCCCAGTTACTCGATCCGACGAGTGACCAAATGCCATCGACGACCATCAGTTTCGTGTGATCAAATGGGGGCGGTGAAAGGTACACCTGGCAACCGTGTTCGAGCAGGTAGGGCAGCAACGCGAGAGTTGCCCAGTGAATGAGCGAGATGTTGCTTTTCGCGGGGATGACGATGCGCACGTCGACGCCTCGAAGGTCGGCGGCATTCAGTGCCTGTACAAGCGCCCGGTCCGGAAGAAAATAGGGTGTCATGATGTAGACACTCTCCTGCGCTGCGGCCAATGCGCCATGAATCGTAAACGGAATCTTGTCGAGATCTTCATCCGGTCCGTCGGAAATGCCCCGCGCCCAAACGCCGGCCGTTCGCCCAATCTTGGGGAACCAAAGAGCGCCGTCGAGCACTTCGCCTGTCGCAAATACCCAATCAATCGCAAAAGCCTCTTGCAAGTGTGAAACAACAGGTCCTTCGAATCGGAAATGCAGGCAGCGAATCGGGTCGGTCGGCTCAATTTCCAACCAATGTCCGTCGCGAATGTTGGTGCCGCCGGCAAAGCCGATACAGCCATCGACGACGAGGATCTTGCGATGGTTTCGCAGATTTGCGTATTGAAACAGACGAGGAATCCGAGTTGGCAAAAACGTCGCAACAGTCAACCCGGCCCGCCTCAACTTGCCAATGATCTTCGGCCGGCTGTACCTGGCACCAACGTCGTCGATCAGGATTCGAATTTCGACACCGCGATCTTTTGCCTCGACAAGCCGTTGAACGAACGAATCGCCGGCACGATCGTCATCGAAGATATAGCTGGCCAGCGTGATGGACTTCTTGGCACTGTTGATTGCCGCGAGCATGGCCGGGTAGGC
>CAYFJO010000178.1:0-12779 GCA_964343305.1 uncultured Pirellulaceae bacterium
TCTCTACGCGACTACGACAATACGAATTCGGGTAAATTCTCATCCGCCGGTCGCCCTAAGTAGAAACAGTTCGAAAATACACGTCTATCTAGAAACTGAAAAGGACAAAGCCATGCCAAAGCTAGTAGGGATATTTGTTACACTTGCAAGTTTCTATCAACTTGGTTCAGCCGAACAGCGTCAAGCTGTTCAATTTTCACTAGAAGCTAGAATTGTATCGATTCCAGAAGAACTTTTCGAAAGGGTCCAGAAACTCGCGAAACATGAAAATAACGAAAAATGTTTAAATTACAGGATACTGGAGGATCTGGAGAGTTTCTTAATATATCAAAAGACCTTTCCGGATGTTGATGAAAATGTATTTGGAAAGAGCAAGGTTGTATATGATTCTGGAACAAAAATTGAGTTTTCTGATGAGTCGTTCGCCGAGCAACCTTGCAGTGCAACAATTGAAGCAAGGGTCGAATACGAAGAAGAATCGATAACACTGATTGTATGCAATGCGAATGCAACCAAAATTCCAGTTAAGGGAGAATGCAAAATCACTGTACCAAATGGTAAAACACTTTTCTTTTACGGCAACGTGAATAAAACCCGTCCTATATTCCTCATAACACCAAGGCTGATTGAGACGCGACAAAATTAGAATCGTTTCAATTTGCCAGGGGCGCATTCCCATTTTGCGGACACTCGCTTGCAGGAATCCCTGAGTTCTACTGCGTCGGCTCAAGAAATTCGAACGAACGAATTGTTCTTTGGGCTGGAAAAGGTGTCAGGGAAAGCGCTGGGCTAAACCGGCTTGGAATCGGGAATGGAAGAGTCCTACGGAGAACACTTAGCCAGTGACTCTGGCCTCGAACCGTACGCTGGCGATGGTAACATCGCGAAGCGGCGTCGTGTCGAACTGAAGCGGCTCGTGGCTGGTCGGTAGCACGTTTACGGACGTTGGACCTTTGCACCTCGCAACACGAAATCATCCCAATCGCCCGTGTCATCGAACGATCCAAGTCCAACCTGTCCCCAGGTAAAGGTCTTATCTTTGGCCACCATCACCGGCTCTTTCATGTTGTCGTAAAAGATCTCGATCGAGCCAGTGGTTGCGTTGCGCGCGATGCGAACATGGTGCCACTTGTCATCCCAGTCCGTTCCCTCGGTCGTCTTGAGCGAGATTTTGGTGCGAGCTTTTTTGTCGACGATGAAAATCTGATTTGCGTGGTTATCCGTTTTTTTGCCCAGGTGCACATAGTAGAACTGTGCCGGATTTTGATATCCGAAGAACAGGCACACGTCGCGATGGCCGTAATCCGGGTGCGTGCTCAACACTTTGACGTCAAGCTGAAAATCACCGACAACGACGTCTTCGAGCAGCGAGATGTTGTACGGGCTGCGGTGCGGCGGTTGATAGTCGCTGCGTTTTTTGTGTTGGCTGTAAACTTTGCCGGATTCGGTCTCTTTGACTTTCCACGCCGCATCATCGGTTGGTTTCCAAGCATCGGCACCGCTATCGAAGTTATCTTCGTGTACGACAGGCAAATCGTCCGCCAGGGAAAGATTCGCCAAAAGCGAGAACATAGAAACAGCGGAAAGGGTGAGAAAGTACTGAAAGCGTCGGAACATGCTGTGCCTTTCGTTTTTTGTTGTGAATCATTTGTCGCCGTAAACACGATACACTACAACAATGTGAAAATAAACCTGCTGATATCGAGGAACATGAAATGCCTGAGATCTACAAAGTCGCGGTGATCGGGAGCACTGGGCGAGGGAATTATGGGCACGGTCTGGACACGGCTTGGGCGGCCATTGAGAAGACGAAAGTGGTCGCCGTGGCGGACGACAACGCTGATGGTCTCGCCTCGGCTCAGAAACGACTCAAAGTCGATCGTGGCTTTGCCGACTATCGCCAAATGATCGAACAGGCCAAGCCCGACATCGTGGCAATTGGTCCTCGCTGGATCGATCAGCATCGAGACATGGTCGTGGCGGCGGCCGAGAGCGGTTGTCACGTGTACATGGAAAAACCGTTCTGCCGTGATTTGGTGGAAGCGGACCAGATCGTTGCCGCTTGCGAATCGAACAAAGTGAAACTCGCCATGGCCCTGCCCACGCGATACAGTCCGTTGATCGGGACGATTCGCCGTTTGATCGACAGCGGAGATCTTGGCAAGGTGCTGGAATATCGAGGTCGTGGCAAAGAAGATCGGCGAGGCGGCGGAGAAGATCTGTGGGTTCTGGGCACGCATGTGATGGACATGATCCGGTCGATTGGCAGCCATCCCACCTGGTGCTTTGCCCAAGTGGCTCAAGACGGCGAGCCCGTAACGAAGAAGCATGTGGCAAACGGCGCGGAAGGGATCGGCCCGCTGGCTGGTAATGGCTTGACCGCCATGTACGGAATGCCTGATGGATCAACGGCCTACTTCGCATCTCACAAAGATGCCGGTGGAAACCCACGACGTTATGGACTGCAGGTTTTCGGTTCCAAAGGTGTGTTGGAGTTGATCGAAGGAACGTTGCCGGAAGTCAAGTTTCTTGGCGATCCCAACTGGTCTCCGGGACGCAGCCGCGCGAAGTGGCAAAGTGTTTCGTCCGCTGGAATTGGCAAACCGGAACCGCTTGAAGGCGCCAAATACCGCGCCCGTCACACCTTGGCAATTGAAGATTTGATCGACGCGATCGAGAATGATCGGCCACCCATCTGTAATGCAATCGAAGCGCGCGGCGCAACCGAAATGATCGCCGCGGTGTTTGAATCACATCGCTGCGGTGGTCCCGTCAAAATGCCGCTGGAAAACCGCAAGAACCCGCTGACGATGCTTTGAAAACTAATCTATGGGCCCCATTTCGCGCGGCCGCCACAGATGGACAAGCTTTGCGGGTGCGTCAACCTTGAACTCGCTCCACCTCCAGATATCGACTTCCACTTGTGCCAACGCCGCCGTCGGCATGACTTCGGCTTCCTCGGTTAGCAATTCCACCAAATCTTCCAAGCCGGGATTGTGTCCGACGACGAGCACACGTTCGGCGTCTCCGTCCATCTCGCTCAAAACGTTCGCGTAGGTATCAGGATTCGCGAGATACAACTGACTGACTTTCTCGACTTCCGCGGCGAAACCACAACTATTGGCCACTTTCGCAGCGGTCTTGCGAGCCCGCTTGGCAGTCGATGTCAGGATTCGATCGGGCACCAAGCCCTCGTCCTTGATGAGCTGGCCAATCCGCGGAGCGTCGCGTTTTCCACGTGAGTTCAACGGTCGATCGTGGTCCGACACGCCTGGCTCCGACCAACTTGATTTGGCATGTCGCAGTATGAGCAGTGTCTTCATGAAGTTTCCATCTACTATTGCCTCAAATGTCCAAATCCCAATGACCAATGCCCAATGACAACAACTTTTTGGACATTGGTCATTGGGATTTGGTCATTTCAACTATCGCCCATTATTGGGCGCGCGGTGTGGCTCGAAAACCGTTCTTTGGGACTGTTTCGCAGATTTTACTGCCTCGCGAGCCTGGCTGTGAAGCTCTTCCTGGCTGCGCAGGGTCTTGCGACGACCACGTGCCCTGACTCGCTCGTAACTGCCGTCCGACAGCAAACGCTTTGCCTTGACGGTGTCTTGGAAGTGCGTTTCGAGTATTTCGATCAATCGCGACCGGCAAGCATTGTCTTCCACCGGCACGAGCAATTCGACTCGACGATCAAGGTTTCGTTGCATCCAATCGGCGCTCGATATGAACACGCGTTCATCGCCGCCATGATAAAAGTAGAACACGCGGGCATGTTCCAAGAACCGGTCGATGATGCTAGTGACACTGATGTTTTCGCTCAAATCAGGAACATCCGGCCGCAGGCAACAGATGCCACGGA
The DNA here is from genome assembly GCA_964343305.1 of uncultured Pirellulaceae bacterium. GTDB lineage: Bacteria > Planctomycetota > Planctomycetia > Pirellulales > Pirellulaceae > CAYFJO01. Next base: position 3,863 of record CAYFJO010000178.1, read on the forward strand.
CGTTCAGTCGAATTTGAACACCGGCTTGCGACGCTTCATACAAGGCGTTGATGATTTCCGGATCGACGAGCGAATTGAGCTTCGCATCGATTTTTGCTTTGCGGCCTTGCTGTTTTTGCTCCGTCTCGATGGCAATCATCTCCAGCAACTTCTCGCGCAGGCCAATCGGAGCGGCGTCGAGCTTTCGGAACTGTTGCGGCTGGGAATATCCCGTTACGGCGTTAAAGAAACTGATCGCATCGGCCCCAAGTTCCTCGTTGCTCGTCATGAAGCTGATGTCGCCATAAAGCCGCGCCGTCGTCTCGTTGTAGTTTCCCGTGCCAAAATGAACGTAGCGTTGGATGCCGTCCGACTCGCGGCGGACAATGATGCAGACCTTAGCGTGCGTCTTCAGCCCCTTGACTCCGTAGATCACTTGCACGCCGGATTGCTCCAGTGTCCTGGCCCAGCTAATGTTGCGGGCCTCGTCAAAGCGTGCCTTCAACTCCAAAATCGCCGTCACGTGTTTACCTGTCTCGGCCGCACGTTGCAAAGCCGCCATGATGGGACTGTTACGGCTGGTGCGATACAGCGTCTGCTTAATTGCTAACACATAAGGGTCGTCGGCCGCGTCTTCAACTAACTTGACGACCGGGTCGAACGAATCGTAAGGGTGATACAGCAGCACGTCTTGCCGCGCGAGAACATCGAACATGCTGGCGGTCATATCGACCATCGGAGACGGTTGCGGAGGCCACGCGTCGTATTTGAGATCTTCGAAACCCTGCACGTCCGTCAGCGGCATGAAAGACGCCAAATCCAACGGGCCCGGCGCGGCATAGACATTTTCCTCAGTGATTTGCAACGCTTCCTTGAGAAAGTCACGCACTTCATCGCTCGTCTGATCGGTCACTTCTAAGCGAACGCAAGGGCTGTCCTTTCGCCAGTCCAGCACTTCTTCCATGCCGCTAAGCAAATCGGCGGCAAGGTCTTCGCGCACGCTCATGTCGGCGTTGCGCGTGATTCGAAACGCATGACATTCGAGAAGCGTCTCGTGGGAAAAAAACCGCTCTGCGAATTGCTTCACGACGTCTTCGAGCAAGACGTAGTTATATCCGCCTTCCGACTGCAATGTCATGAAACGAGAAAGTGAGCGACCCAGTGGGATGATGGCGAAGCGGGCTTTGCTAGTCTCTTGCTGCACGGGGCGGACGGGCAGACGGCGGCGACGTTTTTCGGGCGCGCCTTGCAGCCGAACACACAGATTCAATGTGTGGCTTGGCAACAGCGGAAAATCTTCGGGCGAGGACATTCCAAGCGGCGCCAGCACGGAGAAGATCTCGCTCTCGAACATCTGGCTGACGACCTCGAGCTGGCGGTCGGTCAGCTCATCGGCGACCACACGACGGATGCCACGCTCCGCCATTTGCGGCTCCAACTCCTGGGAAAAACACTCGTATTGCGCGTCGACGATGTCGTGGGCACGTCGGCTGATCGCTTTAAGCTGTGCCCGCGGCGTCATGCCCGCTGAATCCGTTTTACGATTCTTCTGTGCGGCGAGCAATTGAAGTCCACCGACACGGACCATGAAAAACTCGTCCAAATTCGAAGCCGTGATGGCCAGGAACTTGAGTCGTTCGAGCAGCGGGATTTCGCCATCGCGTGCTTCGTCCAAGACGCGCTGATTGAATTCCAGCCAACTCAGTTCGCGGTTGATGAATGGATTCGGTTTCTTGCTCATATTACTTGCGTGCGGTGCGCAACATTACGTTCACGCCAAAGATTTCTTCGAACAGCGAGCCACTTTGGCGCAACGCCAATTGCTCCAGCGACAAGTCCTCTACCGCGGGGATCGCAATCACCAGTTGGCCTTTTTCGTGCAGGCAATGCAACTCTTGAATTCGCTGGCTGCGCGATTCATCCAAGGCGATGGCGATGCGCAAGATCGCGGAGAGTTTGGCAACAGCGACGCGCCGGTCCCGTGCCAAGGTGGAATACCAGTCGTGATTGGATGCCGGCGATGCACGGCGATGGTATCTGGCGATCAACGCCACCAGCAACAGGTCTGTCTTTCCAAGCCCGAACAATTCGCTATTGCGAATCAAGTACAGCGAGTGCTTGTGATAAGCCGCCTGGCTGACAAACATTCCAATCTCGTGCAGCAGCGCGGCCGTGTAAAGCATCAACTCGTATCGCTCGTCCAGTTGATGGTCGCTCTGAAGGGCGCGAAACAAAACTTTGCACAAATGCCCGACATGCAACGCGTGGTCTTCGTCGAAGTCAAACCGCCGGCCCAAATCGATCGCCGATCGCACGATCTGCTCGCGAAAGTCCTCCGTCCACGCTTCGCGCGCCGCCATTTCGTTCAGCAGGCCGTCGCGAAGATTTGTATTCGTCACCAAAATGTTCTGAATCTTGAATTCACGGGCCAGTTGCACGTAAGTCAGCAGTGCCGGGCCGACGGTTTCGGCATCGGGGAAACTCAAATGAAACTTTTGCACAAGCTCGTCAACCGAGTACTGCAACACTTCGTCAGTAAAACTCTCGAGATCCGAGACCGGCAGTTTTCCCAACGTTGCCGGATTCCAATCGGGATTGACGTGCGCGGCGGCGAACCGAACGTCGCCGCCGAGGGCGATCATTTCGACGCGTTCTTCGGGTGAAACGTGCTGCCGAATTTGCCGGACAGTTCGCTCGATCTGCGTTTCCATGATGCCGCGTACTTTGACAGTCGGAGCGTCAAAGGCCTCCAACGTTTTTCGTAGACGCAACGATCCCAGTCGATAAGAGTGCGAATAGTCGACACTTCCTCCCTTGACGACCAGCAGTTCCGTGCTGCCGCCGCCCACCTCCGTGACAATCGTTTGGGCGTCCGCAAGCTCCGGCTCCGATGCCAGAAAAGGCTGAATCCCGTGGTAAGTGATGCGATTCACCTCGGCCTCGTCCAGCGCCTCGACTTGTATTCCGGTCGCGATGTAAACGCGATCGAGAAATGCCAATCGATTGTTGGCCTCCCGCACAGCACTCGTTGCGACGACACGCAATTGCCCCGGGTCGACGATTTGATATTCGGTCAGCTTCACGCGGTAGCTCTTCAGCACCCGGACGCATTCCTCGATCGTCGCTTTGTCAATCTCGCCTTTTGAGAAGGCGTCTTTGCCCAACGTGACGGCTTGCGTCAACGTTTCGAGCGTACGGACGCCGCCTTCGCCGTCGATTTCCGCGATGGCCATCCGGATGGACGAGGTGCCGATGTCGATCACCGCGACGGGTTGTCCCATGGTCGGACTCTGGCTGGTGGATTGCGGAGAACTTCCTTTTCCAATTGTGGTTACCATAGTCAATCACAGTGAAAACACCGTTAAGAAACGGCAGCTACGAAAACGACTTCTGAGCCCATGCCGCTGAACCCATGATGACCGCGTCATCGCCAAGCGTTGCTTCGACCACTTGAAACGTGTCGACAAACGACGGCAGCACCCGTTTGTTTGCAGCCTCGGCAACGGGTTTGACGAACAGATGAGGCATTGCTTCGACCAGGCCACCGCCCAGGACGACCATATCGGGACTCATCAGATGGACCACGGTCGCCACCGCGACTCCGATTTGCGATGCAGCCGTTCGGATGATCTTTTCCACCACATTGTCACCCGCTTTGACACTGTCCGCCAAAACGCCGCTGCGGAGATTGGACAGATTCGTACCCACCGCTTTCATCAAATTTGGGGCCTGTCCTCGATATGCCGCCTGGCAGGCTGCCGCCGAAATCGCCAGCCGACTGGCGACCGCTTCCAAACATCCGTTCTGTCCGCAACCGCATCTCGGCCCGCCGGGCATGATTGGAATGTGGCCGATCTCCATGCACGATTGATTCTTGCCGCGAATGATCTTGCCTTCGTGAACGTACCCGCCGCCGATGCCAGTGCCTGGAAACACGCCCAACACACTTCGCGAGTCTTTCGCGGCTCCGAAACAGTATTCGCCAAAGACGCCCGCGTCCACGTCGTTCACAACCTGAACAGGACAATGAAACACGTTCTCCAAATGCTCTTTGACCGGTACGTCCTGCCAGCCCAAATTGGGCGCGTCGTGAATAATCCCTTTATCCAGATCCAAAGGACCAGCACAGCCGACGCCGATTCCCCCCAGTTGTTTTTCGTCCAATTCCGCGTCGCTCAACGCCTTTTGAATTGTCTGGGCAATGCGTTCCAACCCCGTTTCCGACCCCTCGTGTCCTTTGGTCTTTTTCCGCTGTCGAGAAACTAAATGGAAGTCCGCGTCGAGCACGGCAGCCAGCATTTTGGTCCCGCCAAGGTCAAACCCGATCCAGTGTTTCTGTTTGTCAGTTGCAGCCATTCCAGTCGACCTTAACCTGTTGAGCACTTGGGGTTTGGGGCAAATTCAAGACGAGGCGTTTCTCGTCGATCCAATCTATCATTTGTACCATGCGGAATGCCCACTTGCTACTGCCCACGGTGGTTGCCGTCGGCCCATTGTCTCGCGAGAATGCGTTTTTGATCGCCGCCACACACGTCGCGCGTCCGCGATCGCGACATGCCCCTTCAAGAATCACAGCCAATCAGGAAATTCAAAATGCAATACAAAAAGCTTGGCCGAACCGGAGTCGACGTTTCTCCCTTGTGTCTGGGAACGATGATGTTCGGAGGACAGACGAACGAAGCCGATTCGATCGCGATCATTCACAAAGCACATGATCGGGGCATCAATTTTGTTGACACCGCGAATATGTACAACAAAGGCGAGTCCGAAGTCGTGGTCGGCAAAGCCATCGCCGACCGGCGCGATCGTGTCGTCTTGGCAACCAAGGCGCGGCAGCCGATGGGCGACGGACCGAATGAGAGCGGAGCCAGCCGGTTGCATTTGATGCACGAGCTGCACGCCAGCTTGAAGCGATTGAACACCGACTACATCGACCTGTTTTACGTGCACACACCCGACTATGACACTCCGATCGAAGAGTCGCTGCGAGCTTTGGACGATATGGTTCGCAGTGGCAAGGTGCGGTACATCGCGTGTTCGAATTATCGTGCCTGGCGGTTGTGCGAGGCATTGTGGGTTAGCGACGTGAAGAACTTGAATTCGTTTTGCTGTGTCCAGCCGCTGTACAACATCTTGAACCGCGACATCGAAGTTGAGTTAATGCCGCTGTGCGAAGAGCACAACATCGCAGTCGTCAGTTATAGCCCGTTGGCTCGAGGAATCTTGACGGGAAAGTACAAGCCCCAAGACGCGCCGCCCGAAGGCAGTCGTGCGTCGCGAAACGATCCGCGCATGATGCAGGCGGAATGGCGCGAATCGAGCTTGGAGATCTCGCAGAAGATCGCGGATCACTGTGCCGCGAAGAACGCCGCGCCCAGTCAATTCGCGTTGGCATGGTGCATGGCGAACCCAATCCTCACGTCGGTCATCATTGGCCCTCGCACGATGCAGCAGTTCGACGACAACCTCGGCTGTCTCGACGTCGAGATCACAAGCAAAGACGAAGCAGTGATCGACGAACTAGTGCCGCCCGGCACTCATAGCGGCAAAGCGTTTCAAGACACGGCTTATCCAGTCACAGGACGGGGAGTGTAACACCAAATGCAATTGGAAGGAAAAACGGCGATCATCACTGGCGGTGGCCGCGGGATCGGCCGGGCGATTGCGATTGGCTTCGCAGGAGAAGGTGCCGACGTGTGTGTTGTGTCGCGTACGCAGAGCCAGCTTGACGAAGTCGCTGAAGTTGTCGAATCCTGTGGGCGCAAGGCGGTCGCGTTGAAATGTGATGTCTCGGATCGTGGCGATGTCGAGCGAACGGTTCAGCGAGCCGTGGATCAACTGGGCAAGGTCGACATTTTGGTCAACAGCGCGGGGGGTGGTTTGGAAAGAACCAACATTGGCGAAGACAATCCCGATGCGTGGGCGGAGGTGATTCAGATCAACTTAATGGGCACATATTATTTCTGCCGCGCCGTGCTGCCGGCCATGCGCGAACAAGGTGGCGGGAAGATCATCAACGTTGGGTCCGGCATGGGGCACCAAGCACGCAGCGGCAACAGTTCGTACAATTCGGCCAAGGCCGCGGTTTGGATGTTCTCGCGGTGCCTGGCGATGGAAGTTTGGCCCGACAACATCTGTGTGAATGAACTGATTCCGGGGCCGGTCTACACGGAACTAACATCGGATATCTTCGAGCGCGACAAACCTCATCCGTCGATCAACGGAGAATGGGTGAAGTCGCCGGAAGAGGTCGTGCCACTGGCAGTCATGCTGGCCAGCCAGTCCGAACATGGCCCCACGGGCCAGTCGCTGAGTCTTGCGCGTCGGCCTATTTGAGGAATTCTCGTTATCATAGACTGAGCTACTTCTGTAACGCGATCCATCCATGACTGACAACCAACGATGAACCTGATGATGATGAAATCACGTGTGACGAGAGTTCTGCTGCTGATTTTCTTTTTCAGCGCGACATCGCTTGCCTTTTCCAGCGATGCGGAGTCGAACAAACCGAACGTCGTCCTCATTATCTCTGACGATCAGGGCTGGGGCGACTACGGCTTCATGGGCCATGACACGATTCAAACTCCGAATCTCGATCGGTTGGCGAAACGCAGCCTTCTCTTCGAGCGGGGCTACGTCGCGTCGCCGCTTTGTCGGCCGTCACTGGCTTCGATTGTAACCGGTCTGCATCCGCATCAGCACGGCGTCTGTGCCAACGATGTCAGTCCGGCACGGAGGTTAGCTCGTGAAAAGGAAAACCGCCCGCTCGTGGAGAGTTTTCACAGGCATCCCAGCCTGGTCCGAACACTTGTCGATCAAGGCTACCTCGCATTCCAGTCGGGAAAATGGTGGGAAGGTTCATGGCGGGATGGCGGCTTTACGCACGGCATGTCGCATGGCGATCCAATCAGAGGTGGCCGACACGGTGACGCAGGTCTGAAGATCGGTCGCGCCGGGATGAAGCCGGTGACGGAATTCATCGATCATGCAGTGGCCGAGGAGAAGCCGTTTTTTGTCTGGTACGCTCCGTTCCTGCCGCACACACCACACAATCCGCCCACCGAGATTCTGAAGAAGTATCAGGCTCCCGATCGCGCCGCCAATGTGGCAAAGTACAGCGCGATGTGTACCTGGTTCGACCAGACCTGCGGCGAGTTGTTAGACCATCTCGACAGCCGAAACGTCACAAACAACACCATCGTCTTGTATGTTTGCGACAACGGCTGGGCTCCCGTTGATCAGTCGGCGGACAACCCTGAAGGCTGGTGGCCCGACTACGCACCACGCTCGAAGGGTTCGCCGTTCGAGAAGGGAATCCGAACGCCAATCATGATTTCCTGGCCGGGGCACGTCGATCCAAAACGCGCACCCGAACTCGCCAGCAGTATCGACCTCATGCCCACCGTGCTGCGGGCTTGCCGCATCGAACCACCAGCCAATCTGCCGGGGCTCGATCTCTTGAATGAAACCTCGCGAAACAGCCGCGACGCCATCTTCGGGGCCAGCTACTCGATCCACAACATGACGCCGGGCGATCCCGCTTCTACTCTTCAATATCGCTGGTGCATCGAAGGCAACTGGAAGCTCCTGCTGCGCAGCCACGGCGTTGACACGACGAGATATGTTACTGTTCACCGCTGGGATCGAGTTCCGGCACGGCTCTACAATCTTGAGAAAGATCCCAACGAGCGGAAGAACCTGGTCGGCGAAAATGAAGAACTGGTCCGGCGGCTTTCGCAGCGGATCGAGGCACAGATCCCGTTCAAGAGCCCACCACGGAATCCCTGAAGTTTCTGATTCGGAATACAACCTCACAAACGATCGTCCAACGGTGACACGAGCAACTCGCAAACTGAAAACGCGAGCGAGAAGCGGGGATTGACTCTGTGTCAAGATGGCTTGAAAACGTCGATCAAACGCCGCATTATGGGCCGAGGTGCGTTGGGTTGATCGGACGCTCCAAGCCTCCGAGACGCAGGGAACGTCCTGTTCAGGTGTGCAAAAACTGGAGCAACTACCGCTTCTTGACGTAGCCGAGCGGTTCCCAATTGACGGTCGTATTTCGAGACGTGTCACGTCCCACGGGTTTTAGAGACAATCCGTATCGTTGCCAACCGGGCAAGCCTCGATTCAGTGACGAATATCAATACCTTTTACTTGAGGAGTCCGGTGCTAATGGCGACGAAGAAGAGGCCGGCGACGAAGAGACCCCTAAACACGACCCCGGCCAAACCGAGCCACCAGACGATGCGGGAGAAGATTCAGAAGCATCTGGAAACCCTCAAGATCCCGATGACGACCGAACAGGTGGATGAGATACTCCGCGAGGCGACTCAGTCCAAGCCTGCTTATCTGGAACTGCTCGAACGATTCCTTTCGCGGTCCGCCAACTTACGCCGTGAACGAAGCGTGGAACTCCGTTTGCGACGAGCCAACTTTCGCGATCCGGGAACACTCGAATCGTTTGACTGGGAGTTCAACGCCAAGACGATCGATCCCACACCGTTTCGAGAACTGGCCACGGGCGACTTCGTTCGGCGGAAAGAAAACGTTGCCTTCGTAGGGAATAACCAACGCGTTCCGGAACGATGTTGCTGATCGCTTGAATGGCAAAGTTGTCGACCTATATGCATTCGAGGCCGAAAAGCAATACGACGTCGTTGTGGCAAGTCTCTATCAGATGCCGACTGATCCGGGCGACGAATTGCGCGGTCACCGTCCAGTTGATTACTGGGGACGCAAAGCTTTCGACCACCTCATTGGCCTATTGCCGCGCATGTTGGAAGATGACGGCGTTGTCTACCTCATGCAGATATCGCTTCTCAGTCAAGTCCAGACGGCTCAACTCTTCCGCGCAGCCGGCCTTGAATCTTGGGTCTTTGATTTCAATTTGTATAACTTAAGTCCCGTCTTCCTGGAAAATGTGGACCAGATCGAA
>CAYFJO010000178.1:12879-20753 GCA_964343305.1 uncultured Pirellulaceae bacterium
TTTCAATTTGTATAACTTAAGTCCCGTCTTCCTGGAAAATGTGGACCAGATCGAAAGCGGCCGGCAGATTGAAGCCTGCCCGCGGTTGGCGATTGGAAGTCAGGCCGATCTTTGATCCTCCCCGTGTTGTCTTGCACCAAACGTTCCCGTTATAACCATGGCTGTTTCATCTTGCGTTACGCTTCAAAGTGTAGATTGAGAATCTGGAGCAGCGACTGTGTGTGGGATTATCGGATTGTTGCTGAAACGGGACGATTTGCACGAGCGTTTGGGTGAGTTCGTCACGCCGATGATCGATTGCATGGGGACGCGCGGACCGGATTCGGCGGGCTTGGCTGTGTTTCGCGTGCCGCTTGACGACGGTTGTCGACGATTCGGATTGTTCTCGAATGATCCGCAATTCGATTGGCAGACGATGCACGATGATTTTCGGCGCGCAACAGGCTGCAACGGCCGCATCGAATTTGTCGCAAACCATGCGGCGGTGATTTCATCGATCGCGGTCGAGAGCTTTAAGTCGTGGCTAAATCAGTCAGCCCCCGGCCTTCATTTGGTTTCCGTCGGACGCGCAATCGAGATGTTCAAGGATGAAGGCGAGCCGGTTGACATTTCCCGACGATATCGCTTTGCGCAGCTCACGGGGACCCACGCGGTCGCACACACTCGCATGGCCACGGAATCCGCCGTATCACCGGCGCATGCCCATCCGTACACAGCCGGTGAAGATTTTTGTCTGGTCCACAACGGATCGCTCTCCAATCCACACAGCATCCGCCGCGAATTGGAGAGAAAAGGAATCGCGTTCGAGACCGACAACGACACCGAGGCCGGCTGCCGATTTTTGGAATGGCGCATGCGCGAAGGCGATACATTGGAGGAAGCGATTGAATCATCGTTCCAACAACTCGACGGGTTCTTTACGTTCCTTATGGCCACGGCGGACAAGATGGTGCTGGTGCGAGACGCGTTTGCCTGTAAGCCGGCCGTCGCCGCAGAAACCGACGAATACGTCGCGGTTGCATCCGAATTCCGTTCCCTCGCCCATCTTCCCAACATCAAAGCGGCGGATGTCTTTGAACCTGTGCCGGAAAAAATATACTCATGGAACGTATCGAGCAACTAGACCTGGCAAAACTGAGCGTCCGCGAGGTGAATCAGTTCCTCCATCACGAATTGCCTGGCAGCGGCATTACGCGGATTGAAATCGAGAATCCAAACGGTATGCACAGCATCGCCGCCGGGCTGGATTGCGATATCACCGTCGATATTTTGGGCCACGCAGGTTACTACATCGCCGGCATGAACAAACAAGCAAATGTCACGATTCATGGAAATGTCGGCTGGAGCGTTGCTGAGAATATCATGTCAGGCAGCGTTCGTGTAAAAGGTCACGCGTCGCAGTGCGCCGGCGCGTCGGGGCATGGCGGGTTGGTCGTGATCGAAGGAGATGCATCTTCGCGGTGCGGGATTTCGATGAAGGGTTGCGACATCGTTGTTGGCGGCAGTGTCGGACATTTTTCGGCGTTTCTGGCACAGGCCGGTACGCTGGTCGTGTGCGGCGACGCAGGACCGAACCTCGGTGATTCGCTCTACGAGGCGACGATTTACGTGCGCGGCAAGATTCACAGTTTTGGAGCTGACGCGCGGGAAGAAGAAATGCAAGCCGAGGATTTCGAGAAGCTGTCGCAGCTACTTGCCGGGGCGCAAATCGAATACGATGCAAACGAATTCAAGCGAGTGGCATCCGCCCGCAGCCTTTACCACTGGAATGCCGAAGTGCATCAGGAGTACTAGTAGGTCACGTTCGCCGAACGTGACCTGAAACAAACAAGAACCATCCACACCTCAAGGTCACGTTCGGCGAACGTGACCTACCTGAGCAATGTCCAAACAAATCCAACGCGAAGAGAGTGCTACGTTCGATCATCACCAGATCGCCTACATCCGCGAGGCGGCCGAATACGGCTTGTACGAAATCCGCGGCATGGGCGCCAAGCGGGCAGTGCCGTCATTTGACGACCTGGTGTTCCTCACCGCGTCAGCATCCCGTTATCCACTGGAAGGTTACCGTGAGACGTGTGTCTCGAAAACGTTGCTGGGGACGCGTTGCGCCAAGACACCCATCGAATTGGAAATCCCCATCACGATCGCTGGCATGAGCTTTGGTTCACTATCGGCCAATGTGAAAGAAGCCATCGGACGGGCCGCCACAGAAACGGGTACGTCGAGCACGACCGGTGACGGCGGGATGACGCCCGAAGAGCGACAGTCGTCGAAGACGCTGATTTACCAATGTCTGCCGTCGCGCTATGGATTCAATCCTGACGACGCGCGCAAAGCGGACGCGATCGAAATCGTGCTTGGTCAAGGAGCCAAACCCGGTGGCGGCGGCATGCTGCTCGGACAAAAGGTCAGCGCTCGAGTCGCCGGCATGCGAACTTTACCGGAGGGAATCGATCAACGTTCGGCTTGCCGGCATCCCGACTGGACCGGCCCCGATGATTTGAAGATCAAGATCGAGGAACTACGCGAGATCACCGATTGGCGGGTCCCGATCTACATCAAGATGGGAGCCACCCGTGTCCGCGATGATGTTAAGCTGGCGGTCAAGGCGGGTGCTGACGTGGTGGTCATGGACGGCATGCAGGGAGGAACGGCAGCGACGCAGCAAGTGTTCATCGAACACACGGGAATCCCCACTTTGGCCGCTCTGCCGCTGGCCGTGGACGCTTTGGATGAGATGAACGTCTTGGGCGACGTCCAATTGATTATCTCCGGCGGAGTTCGCACGGGTGCCGACGTCGCCAAGGCGTTAGCTCTTGGAGCCGACGCGGTTGCGTTGGGGCAGGGCGTGCTGATCGCGCTGGGTTGCAACCACGATTCATACGTTCAAGATGATCAAAACATCGATGCCACCGACGACTACACGAAACTCGGCACGGCTCCAGGGTACTGTCATCATTGTCATACTGGTCAATGTCCTGTCGGTATCACCACGCAAGATCCGGAGCTTGAATTGCGTTTGACACCGGAAGTCGGGGCCCAACGGTTGCGAAACTATTTGCAAGTGCTAAACATGGAGCTCACCACACTGGCCCGAGCGTGCGGCAAATCGAACGTTCATCACTTGGAAAAGGAAGATTTGGTGGCGCTAACGGTCGAGGCCGCCGCGATGGCCAAAGTGCCGTTGGCCGGCACCGATTGGATCCCAGGACAAATGTAACATTAACCCGACGCGCGAGCGAGGAAGAAGCATGAACGCGGATTCCCTCGCTCGCGCGTCGGGTTAGTGTGAAAGCACAAACCGAAGATTAGGCGGACGATGGACAACGAACTCAGCGCGCTCACCGTCATCTTCACCGAGTTCTACTACTGGGTGACGGTGGTGATGATGTTTCTGATCCACGTCGGGTTTTGCCTGTACGAAGTCGGCGTCTCGCGCGAGAAAAACAAACTCAACACGTTGATGAAAAACTCGATGTTGATCCCAACGATCACCGTCGCGTTTTTCTTCGTGGGCTGGTGGATTTACTTTGCTTTTCAGAATGGACCTGGGATCACAGGCGGTTTGAAGACCGCGCCATGGTCGGAACCCTGGAACGAATTGATGGGCCCACATCTGGGCGGAACACCTCCCGACGCCAGTGCCACGACCGAAGAAATGACAAACCGGACGGAGCAGAACGCAACCTGGGCACGGCTGAATGGCGTGTTCTGGGCCGCATTCCTGCTGTTTTCCTGGACGGCCGGCTCGATTTTGTCAGGCGCAGTGATTGAGCGAATTCGCTCGGGTGCGTTTTGGTTGCTGGCCATGTTGGTCGGCAGTGTAACCTGGGTGCTGGTCGCCGCGTGGGGCTGGTCGGATACGGGCTGGATGGTGCAAAAGCTGGGCTATCACGACGCGTATGCCTCGGGGGTGATCCACGGGATTGCCGGCGGCTCAGCGCTGGCGATACTGATTAACCTGGGGCCGAGGATCGGCCGTTTCCGCGACGACGGCACACCGCGCGTTTTACCGGCTCATAACACGTGGCTGATCGTGATCGGAATGTTTCTGATCTACACCGGGTTTTGGGGTTTCTACGCCGCTTGTAACGTGCCGATGTATGATATCGACCTGGACGACGGCCGCGCGTTTTTCTCAGCCACAACGATCTACCTCACGCCCACGACCTTGAGCGCGATCACGGTCAATTTCCTTATGGCACTGGCCGGCGGGTTATTGATCGGATACATGGTGTCCGGCGGCGACCCGTTTTGGACGTTTCAAGGAGGTCTCGGTGGCATCATTACCGCGTCGGCAGGCAATGACCTGTACCATCCGTTCCAAGCATTTTTGATTGCCGTCGGCGGAGTTTGGTGCGGCTACAAATTGCATTACTGGGTGGAAAGGAAATTCAAAATCGACGATGCTGTCGGAGCTGTCGCCATTCACGGTTACTGCGGGACGATCGGCGTAATCGTCGCCGGATTCGTCCTGTGGGGCTACCCCAGTTCGCCCAACGCCGGTTACGCTCCGATTACTCCGTTGGGACAATTGATCGGAGCGGTCATTGTGTTTTTTGTCTTGGGTTTCCTGCCGTGCTTTGTTGCGGCGTGGATCCTAAAGCAGTGCGGCGTTCTTCGAGTGCCGTGGGAAGTCGAATTAGCCGGCTTAGACCACGATATCCGCGTGGATGAAACAACCCACAGCAAAGAACTCGTCGAAGCGGAGCGCGAGACTTTGCACCGACTAATCAAGGAATGAATCATGGGCCCGACCGGACCTATCGAAAGCTGGAACATCAATCCGATCGACGTGGGACCAATTTATCCCTTCGTGGGTTGGGAGATATTAATGTTTGTGGCAAGTGTCGCGTTTTGTGTTGCGTTCATGGTTTGGAAGTTCAAGACGGAAAGCGCCAAGTACGCTGCCAAGGCGCAAGAATTACGAGAGTCGGATGAGTTGGCCAAGACGCTCGTGGATCGCGAACCTTGAATTTGTAGGTCGGATTGCCAATCCGCCCCTATGACCAGACGGATTGGCAATCCGTCCCACCTCGAAGAGGAGTTAAACAAATGGCCGATCGCGAGCAGATACGCGAACAGATGAAAAACGACGGCATCGAGTTCATACTCGCGCAGTTTGTTGATATGCACGGCTCGGCGAAGGTGAAAATGGTGCCGGTCGCTTGTTTTGATGATGTGATCGACGACGGAGCCGGTTTCGCGGGAGCGGCCGTTTGGGGCGTCGGCCAGGGACCGCATTCGCACGACATGATGGCGCGGATCGATCTGGACAGCTACACACCGCTGCCCTGGATGCCCAACACCGCTCGATTCGCGTCCGACTTGTTCGTTGATGACGAGTCGTATCCGTTCTGTCCACGGACGAACCTGAAACGCGTGCTGGCCGATGTGCGTGAGAAAGGCTACGTCTTTAATGTCGGCATGGAGCCGGAACATTTTCTCGTGACGAAAAATGACGACAGTTCCATTTCGCCTTGGAATCCGGATGGCGTGGATTCACTGGCCAAACCGTGTTACGACTTTCGCTCGATGGCGCCCGCGATGGCGTATCTGCAGGAGTTGACCAGTTCGCTGAACCAACTCGGATGGGGCGTCTATCAAACGGACCACGAAGACGCCAACAGTCAATTCGAGGTCAACTTCGCCTATCAGGATGCGCTGACGACCGCCGACCGCATTACGTTTTTCAAGATGGCAACGTCGCAAGTGGCCAAGAAATATGGGGCCATCGCCACGCACATGCCCAAACCGTTCAGCGATCAGACGGGCAGCGGCCTGCACATCCATTTCCACTTGGCCGACGCCGAGAGCGGCAGAGGTTTGTTTGAAGATCAATCGGACAGTCGCGGTCTGGGATGCTCAGAATTCGGCTATCACTTTATCGGCGGTGTGCTGCATCACGCCCGCGCGTTGTGCGCCGTGACCAGCCCGACGGTTAATTGCTACAAACGATTGCAGCTCGGCATTGGTCTCTATTCCAGCCGCAGCGGCTACACCTGGACACCGGCTTTCGTCACTTATGGTGACAACAACCGCACGCAAATGATCCGCACCGCCGGCCCGGGTCACTTTGAAGATCGCACTGTCTCGGCCGGCTGCAATCCGTATCTCGCGTTGGCCGCATACGTTGCCGCTGGGATAGATGGCGTCGAAAACCAAATCGATCCTGGCTATCCGAACCTCGGCAACATGTACGAGCGGCCGCTTCACGAAGTACTTGAGCAAGGCACGAAAATCCTCCCGCAATCGCTCTGGGAAGCCATCGGCGAACTTCGCAGCGATGAAGTCATCAAAGGCGCATTGGGCGTGATCGCCGACGAGTTCATAGAACTAAAAACCCGCGAATGGGAAACTTACGACACTCAGGTCACGCGCTGGGAAATCGACGAGTACCTGACGTTTTTCTAACTCCAGCTCTTGACTCTTGACCCTCCGCTCTTGACTTTTTATGCCCTACCGTCTGCTGAAGTTTGCCCTGAACAAAAAATATCCCGAACCGAGGATGTTTCGCGCGCCTGCTGAACTGAAAGGCGAATATGACGCGGTGATCATCGGCGGTGGCGGACATGGTTTGGCGGCGGCCTATTATTTGGCGAAAGATCACGCCGTTACCAATGTGGCCGTCCTTGAAAAAGGCTACATCGGCGGCGGCGGCACGGGCCGCAATACGGCAATCGTTCGGTCAAATTACCTCACTCGCGAAGGTGCGAGATTCTATCAGGCCAGTGTCGAGCTGTTTCAAGACCTGTCGCGCGAATTGAATCTGAACCTGTTTTACTCCCAGCGCGGCCATTTTACTTTGGCCCACTCGCCCGCCTCGCTGCGAATTCAACGCTGGCGCGCCGAAGTGAACAAACATTTGGGAATCGACAGCGAGGTCGTTGATCCGCAGTTCATCAAGGAGTCAATCCCCGAAATCGATTTGAATTGCGGCGGACATCAAGCACCGATCCACGGTGCACTTTACCATCCGCCCGGTGCAATCGCGCGTCACGACGCGGTGGCTTGGGCTTACGCTCGCGGCGCGGACCAGCGCGGTGTTGAAATCCACCAGCAAACCGCCGTTTCCGATATCGAAATCCGCGACGGCGAAGTTGCGGGTGTCCACACCGACAAAGGATTTATCAAAACGCGCAAGGTGCTTTCCGCGGTTGCTGGCTGGACCACTCACATTACCGCAATGGTTGGGCTGCGCACTCCGCTGGTGATTCACCCGCTGCAGGCGTTGGTTACCGAACCGCTTAAGCCGTGGCTCGACAAGATCGTCGTGTCGGCAAGCTTGCACCTTTACGTCAGCCAATCGACGCGCGGCGAGTTGGTTGCTGGTGCGTCGCTCGACCCCTACGAGTTGATCTCGACGCGATCGACGCTGGATTTCGCCGAAGGGATGAGTGGCGGTTTGATGGACTTGTTCCCGTGTTTGGGCGACGTGCGCGTGATGCGGCAATGGGCGGGCCTGTGCGACATGACGCCCGATTTTTCGCCGATCATGGGTACCACGCCGATCAAGGGTTTTTACATCGACGCCGGTTGGGGCACGTGGGGCTTCAAAGCCACGCCGATCAGCGGCAAGACGATGGCATTCACGCTCGCCAACGATCGCGACCACGAATTGATTGACGCGTTTAACTTATCACGATTTGAACGGTTCGAGTTAGTTGGCGAGAAAGGAGCGGCGTCGGTTGGGCATTAGTAGGTCACGCTCGGCGAGCGTGACTTTGAGGCAATGACCCCAAACATCCGAATGAATTGGCCATTTCCACGACGTCAACAAGGCACGAATTGCAACCACCACAAAGTCACGCTCGGCGAGCGTGACCTACAAAAATGAAAATCATCAAGTGCCCAATTAACGGTCGTCGCCC